>DIWB01000059.1 GCA_002428385.1 Bacteroidales bacterium UBA6117 | reverse complement strand
TGGCTGATACATAGTTATTGTCCTTAGATATCTTTTCGAATGCAGTACCCCATGAAATAATTGAAATGGAGAAGTTACCGCTTATAACCCTGTTTCTTGTGCTGTCGGGGAAGTTGCCGTTGTAATCTGCCGTGTAATATGAACTTTCGTTTTCAAGGAACCTCCTGTCGGCATTGATGTCGATCTTCAGCCCCGGGAATGGTTCGACGACACTTCTGATTGACAGATCCCTCCTGTTGTTATAAATAGCAGGTGTGTTGAGAAGGGTGTCGGTGGTAAGCCAGCCGTTTTCAACAGCCTTGTCGAAAAATTTCCTGTCGCTGAAACCCAGTATAAAGGGCAAACCTGGCGCTGATACATTGTTGACCCTTGACTGGCCCAAAAACCTTGACTCAGGAAGGAAGCCCGGCAGATACTGGCCCTGGGATGATGTATAGGTCATGCTCACCGATCGTATCCCCATTATGGCCCGCAACATGTATTCCCCGGTTACGGTCATCGGATTGCGCTTTTTGGGCACCTTTCCCTCGATTGTCACAAGCGTGCCTTCAACAGCCTCATCTGTTGTAAAATTAACCCTGTTGTCGCTGATTATCTCCACATTGCCCTTGAGCTCAGTGCCATCCTTCCGGGTTATAACCACCTTTACATCCCTGGTCTTGAGGTTGTGAACCAGGGGCCGCATCACATTCGGCCTGAAGTTGACATTGTTCCTTGTAAATACCACAGTCTTGTATTCAGTCTGCATTCTCCTGACAGCTCCCGGCCTTGTATTATCCTCGACGCTCTTGAGGAATTTCGATTTGGTGTACAGGCTTGCCAGGTTGGCCGTACCCGACAGGGTAAGTTCGTTGTGGTTCTTGATTGCATTCCCGAGATTGATGTTCATCGAATCGGGGTATAGAGCCCCGGCAAGCCATGAATAGTCAGCCCCGAACCTTGCATTTGCCGTTACCCACGACAGCCCCGGAAGCTTGTTGATGGGTACGTTGTAGGTCGCATTGATGTAATGGTTATACGAAGTTGTCCTGCCAAAACGCTTCAGGTTGGTCATCACGGAGTCGCGCCAGTTTTCGTAGTCGCTCTGGTACCTGCGGCGGTCAGCCGCTCCTTCAGGCTCATCAATCCTTGCNNATCAAACATCCTGGTCCATTCAAAATCCTTCCTGAAGGTCGGGGTTATCAGCAGGTTGGGATTGTTTATGTTCCTGGTCTTGACCTCATTGTAATACCTGGCCAGATCGGTCCTGAATGAAATGCTTTTAGGGAAGGGATAGAAATTGAAATCCTTTATTATCCTGAAAATCGGCGAATTCAAAAACCTGACATTCTTGAACGGCATTATGTTCTTTGGCTGGGCCTCATAATTATAGTTGATCCCGCCCTTGTAGTTCCTTTCGAGGTCGATCTCTGTTTTTGTGTTACTCCTGTAAACCTCGTTAAATGTATAATTGACGCTGAAGTTGGCAAGGTCCCACACATGGGGCTTTTCACCCCTTTTGGTTATCCCCGCGTTGTTTATTGAGATGGTCTTCCGCCTAGAATAATCCTCTGATATTGCCCTGATTGAATCCCTTGCTTCCCTGCCGGGCGCTTCGTCGAGTGCATCTTTCAGGGTTATGTCGGGATCGAGGGGATTATACTGGGGTTTCACCCGGGTCTCCGAATAGCCCACATATACGGGAAGCCTTACTCCTGCCTCTTCGGGGAAAAATTTTCCCAGTTCCATTGTGGATGATATATCATACTTGAGAACCTCTTCCTTACTCCGCTCGTTCACCTTCTTGTCGATGCTTCCCCATCCGGGGGTGCTTGCCTGACCAACCATATCAATAGTACCGAGATCGGCCAGCCGGGCCTGAAGATGAGCATTTGCCGCCCACCCTCCGTTTTCGATGAAATCACTGAGCCTTAACTCATTAACCCAAACCTCGGCCGATTTTGAATCACCGTTGTCCGCTGCAGGATTCCTGGTTTTAATCGGGTTACGGATACCGACCATGATAACCTTCACATTGCTAAGGTTGGGATTTCCGCAAACATACACCCTGTTTGAATCGTCCCTGAAAGCAAATACATCCGAAAGGCTGAGTACCGAACCGCTTTCCTGAAGCTGCCGGTTCCTCTCTTTCTTGGCGTCCTGCAAAACCGTCAGGTCTATATTGAAGCTGTTGCCTTCGGGCCATACTATAGCCCTGTCCTCCTCAGAGTCGTTGTCATAATCGTCGCCGGGAGGTGTAAGCTTCAGAGGTATCTCATACTCATAAAAGTTCGATTTATAATCCGATCCCAGTCTGACAAAGGCTGTAATCTCATTATCGTAAAGGGGCTGGCCGATAAGGGCTTCAGCATGAACTTCCATCCTGAGGCGGCGATACTGGCGGAAATCAAGGTTTACATTCCTGTATGCGGCACGCGCATCGCCGTCGGCCAGATCAACTACCTTCAGAACCATCGACTGCTCGTCGAGCTGCCGGAGCTGTGGATTCTGGGGATCGACCACCCTGTCGAATCCGGGAGGAAGGACATAGTTAACCGGCGTCTTGCCTGCATTATCCTCGATGCTTACCGAACTGATCTCAAATGTGCCGTCCTCAGGTTCCGGAGTTGTGATCCTCTCCCCTCCCTCCATGAATGTGATGTTGTATTTCCTCCATTCAGCCCTCACCAGATTAAGCTCTGCAAATCGCATCACAACGGGATCGTTGAAATTCTTAAGGAACATCCTCATAAACCTTATTGACTTGAAATCGCTTATAACACCTACCCTCCTCTGGTATTCCGTTACAGGTATCTTGAACTGGTACCATTTCACCTTCGATTCCGTTCCGTCAGCCATTTTCACCGTCGGTTCGATCTCATCGACGATGTAGTTCATTCCTACCTTCATGTTCTCGGGCCTCAGGCTTACCCTGTACTGGTAGTAGCTCTCCGTCTCGCTGAGGGTATTGTCGCGGTTAATGTCTTCCATATCGGGCAGGGTAGAACCGGATGTAGGATATGATTCCGCCGACATCTCCGATGTAGGGGAGTTGCCATCCTGCCCGTTGTATTTCTTGTATCTTTCGAGTATCCCCAGCTGCTCCATATCATAATCGGAACCCCTGAAATAGTGAAAGTCATCATTTGACGGGTCCTTGAGTAAATCGGTGAATGCTTCCGGACTAAGCAGGCTTTCAGCCCTCTGGAGATAATCCATGAAGAATGCCTGTTCATCCTGGTTCCTTAATCCGTCAAGCCCTACGTCCTGGTACGTCCTCGACTCGGAATTGTTATCAAAGGCATGGACCACCGATTGCACCGTCGGAACCCTTCCCCACGATGTGGAATCGACATTCTGAAGAATGGGCGAACCCGGAAGCCCGTTCTCAAAACTCTTGCGCGAGTCCTTAAGTATGTCTTCCGATATGTTCCCGAGGTTGAAGTAGAGATCACCTCCCTGGTGAGCCGGATCCTCGACAAAAGGATCCATCATCCAGAACTCAATGTACTGGATGTTTGCCGTTTCAAAATCGCTGGTAAGGACCTCCCTCATCATGCCCCCCCATCGCGACTGGGGATTGTTGAGCAATCCTGAGGCATTCATTCCGCCGGAGTATGAACCCGGATCGGTATCATAGTTATACGGACCCTTTTCTCCCGGATAATATGCCACGTTAAGAACCGAAATTGTGGTGGGTATTCCGCTGGTGCTTTCCCTGTTGGGGAAAATTTCGTTTTCGTAAATCTCCCTCACAAAATGGCTCGATTGTGTGGAAGGATCCTGTTTTATGTGTCCGGGTGTGGAGGAACCGTTTCTCAGAAATAAGGGGTCGATCACATACCATGAGATCTTCGCCCTGTTGTTTCCGCTGGCCGGATTGTTATTCAGGGAAGCTTCGGGGAACAGCTGATCCTGGCCTTGCGGGATGCTTGAAATTGACCAGGCATTGAATGACTTAAGGTCGAGCGGGATCTCACTCGACTCAAAATCATCAATATAGGAGTTGCCTGCATTTGAGATTGCGCGTGAATGGCCAGGAATCAGCTCTGCGAATTCCCCGTTGAAAGAAATACTTGATGGTGCTTTGGTTTCAAGGAGGGGGATCCTGTCGATAAGTTTGGTAAGAAACTGCGACTGCCCCCTGTATGAAGTATTCAGTCCCCAGATGGTGTTGGAGATCGGTTCCTCGCCGAAATTTACTTTCTGGGTATATGGTCTCTCATTCAGATGCAACAATGTTGCACCTACGTTAAAATTATCCGAGAACCTGTAATCGAGATGGGTCCCAACCAGCGTTTTGGTCTGGAACCCGAAGAACTGGTTGCTTTCGAGCGAAACCTGAATGGGTGTCTGCGATTCGATAAGAGCCGAATTGATTATAGTCACCACCCCCATGTTGTAATCGACTGTGTAATCGGTGTTCTCGGTGAGAGTCACACCGCCTGCCGTAACTATTATGGAACCCGCTGGTATGTTTGTGGCATTGAGCCTGATCTCTGAACCCGATTCTGAGGAATACTGGCCGGTCATCTTGAACTTGTTTCTTTCCGCCATTTGCCGGGCTATCGTCTGGGTCGAATCGTAAAGCTCCTGGAAAACATACTTTTCAGCTATCTGGTTATTTCCTATCTTCTCCTTCAGGTAACTTCCGAAAGGTTCGTTAACCGGGAAAATTATCTTCCCGCGGCTTACATTGATTGTAACCCCGTCGATGAAGTCAAAATAACCGTCAGGCTGACGGTCCTGCTGGCTGTTCAGATTATCAAGGCCAAGCACCTGAAGAAGTATTGTATTCGCTATCCTTCCCTCCGGGAGATAATTGATGGCATTCCCTGTCTTGTCATCCTCATAAAGAATATTAAGCTGGAAATCACCGCTCTCGAGCCTGCCGGAACCAAGCGCGTAAATGTTCTTCATCATCAGGTCCCATGTAGGGTATTTCGGACTAAGCGTCGTCCCCTTGAGGAGTTTGAGAGCAAGAGCCTGCGGAGCCGTGATACCATCGGTCGAAAACTCGCCCACCTTGAAGACCTGCCCGTTAAGGGTGTACTCGTAGGCTACGGCAAGCACCTCATCGGTGTTCAGGGCGGTGTTAAGCGAAATATAACCGAGCATCGGATTCAGGGTGTACTCCCTTTCATTCAGTTTCCTTGCATTCTCAATTTTTTCAAAGTCGCGGCCTATCTGGAACCCCGGATAGAGAGAGGCAAAGACCGTGGTGACCTGGTCGACATCCCTCATGCCGGCGTAGTTGGTCTGAAGCTGGCTGTAAAGCTGGTTGGCAGCATTGTCGGGAAACCGGGAAGCCCCGGGAGAAGCCTGAAACTCCGGTACGTTATTGTAGACGTGACTGCTGTTCTCCGCAAGGTCAGAGAAGGCAACAATGTTCCTTGTCTCCTCGTAACTGCTGGTCTTATTTGTGACCCAGACTTCAATACGGGTGATATTCAATCCAGAGCTTACTGCAGGCAGGTTCTTCAGAGACTCATCGAAAAAGTCCCTGAAATGATGTGCAAGAAAGAAGTGCCTGTTGGCTTCATAGTCGTCGGCATATATCTCAAACTCACTCAGCTGGGCTCCTCCCTTAACAGAGATGGTTGATGTCTCTCCTTTCTGCTGCGACAGAACCGTTGTCATGTTCAGTTTCCCGAACTGCATCTCGGTCTTCAGCCCGAAAAGGCTGTAGCTTCCGGTGATCAGGGTCCCGGGAAGAGGCAGGGTCACATCGCCCACCTCAATCTTTTTCAGTATCTCATCCTCCTTGCCCGAGTACTGCAGCTTTGTGCGGTTCTCAAACTCAAACATGGCATCGGTGTTGTAATTGACCCCCAGCTCCATCTTGTCGCCGATAGTACCGGTGACATTCATCTGGATCTTCTCCTTGAAGTCGAAGGTCGGAATGGTTCTCAGTTTCTCTGAAAGAGTCGGGTTTTGTGTCCTTGAAATGTTTATCCCGAATACAAGCTCAGCCGATCCCTGGGGAACTATGTTTATCACATTGCTCCCGAAAACCTTGTCGAATGTTGCGCCTCCTATTTCGATCTGGGGGATGAGGCCTGATTTGAACCCTGAGGTTTCTCCTGCAACCCTGGCTTCCCAGTACTCTCTCATCTCCTTATTAAACTGATACTTGCGATACTCTTCAGGCGACATGTAAACGGGATTCCTGTAATCAAACGATCCGACCTTCTGGAAGATCATGTATTCGTTTTTGTCGGGATCATAGACGGCACCTGTAGTGATATTCGATGGATTATTGAGAAAGAGAGGGGTTCTGAACGACTGCTCGTAGGGATTTCCTGAAACGTCCTTAAGCCTGAGCGGAGATCTGACTGTGGTGTCGGGAGCGGCTGCCGTAACCGGTATCTGACTATTTACTTCATTTGATATAAGGATCAAAGAAGCAAATAATGCAAAATATATGAATTTCAGCAGATTTTTATATGATATCCCTGATCCCAAATGAAAAAAATATTCTTATTTACAGGCTCTTAAGAGCTCTCTTTATCAGGTCCTCAACTGTCAGGTTTTTCTCTTGCCTGATGATCCCGTCGAGTGCCTTCAAGACAGCGCTTTTGCCAAACCCAAGCATCACCAATGCTGATAACGCTTCTTCACGTCTGGTATTGTCTGTAAATGCAAATATTTCACCTGTTCCGGTGTGTTTTCCGATCTTGTCTTTCAGATCTACAATTATCCTTTGTGCAGTCTTCAGTCCTATCCCCTTTATTCCCTTCAGGGTATTGACATCTGAACCTAAAATTGCCTTTTCAAGCTCGTCGTGTGTGAGCGAGGAAAGCATCATTCGTGCAGTGTTGGCTCCCACCCCCGATACGGTGATAAGAAGCCTGAACATCTCTCTTTCGTCCTTGTCCGAAAAACCAAAAAGCTGATGACTGTCCTCCCTTATCACTTCATGGACCAGCAATCTGCATTCGGTCTTCCCTTCAAGACGGGAATATGTTGAAAGCGATATACTGGCAAAATAGCCTATTCCCCCGTTGTCAACAATAACAAATGCAGGAGTCAGCTCTGCTATCCGGCCGGTAATGTAATCTATCATAAGTGCGGATCGGAGTTTGGTATTTCCGGAGGAAGTTCGTCAACCCTGTCGGCATGAAAATCTATTTCCTGATGTTTCAGAGGATTACGGGATATCTCTGCATAGAGCTGCCGGTTCCTGAAGATATCGCATGCAAGGAACAATGCATGGCGGAACGAGCTTTCAGAGGCTTCCCCCTTGCCTGCTATCTGGAATGCCGTGCCGTGACCGGGAGAGGTCCTGACAAAAGGCAGGCCGGCAGTGAAATTGACACCGGTGTCGAACGACAGTGCCTTGAAAGGGGCAAGCCCCTGGTCGTGGTACATTGCAAGAATCCCGTCGAACCTGGAAAATGAGCCTGCCCCGAAAAATCCGTCGGCGGGGAAAGGGCCGAAAGCTAGGATATTTTCTTTGGTTGCCTGCTGTATGGCCGGCGTTATTATTTCTGTCTCTTCCTTACCCAGAAGGGAGTTGTCGCCTGCATGAGGGTTAAGTCCAAGAACCGCAATTCTTGGCTTGCTGATCCCGAAATCGAGGATAAGCGACTGATTCATCAGCCTGATCTTCCTCAACAAAAGATCAACAGTGATCATATCGGGCACTTCCCTGAGCGGAACATGACCGGTTGCGACGCCTATCTTCAGGCTCTCGCTAACCATGAACATTAGCACATCCTTAACTCCGGCCTTCTCCATCAGGTATTCGGTATGACCGCTGAAACGGAAATTGTCCGACTGAATGTTGTTCTTGTCGATGGGAGCCGTCACAAGCACATCCAGCTTCCCGCTCCTGAGATCGGTTACAGCTCTCTCGAGCGATGCAAACGCAGCCTCGCCGCCCTGAGGGGTCGATTTTCCAAGCTCAACCCTCACATTGTCGTCGAGGCAGTTTATAAGATTTGCCTTCTGGCTGTTTGCCTCCTCTGCCGATCTGATATTATTGAAACTGAAATTGTTAATATTCAAGGCCTTACGGTGATATGCCGCCACCTTGGGAGAACCGTAGATCACCGGAATGCAGCTATCATTGATCTCGGCATCCATAAGAGTCTTCATTATGACTTCATATCCTATGCCATTGATATCCCCCTGGGATATCCCGGCAACTATCTTTTTCCTGTCCATTTATCCTTAGTTCTTTTTTAATAAACTGCCGGCAAATCTTCTGAGGAATTCAGAAAGCAGCCTGGCACCCGTTCCCGGGCCTTCCTTAAGCCTGTAATAGTCATCCTTCTTAAGCATTCCGGGGCCGGCAATATCCAGATGAATAAGCGGATACTCGGCAAAGCGTTCCAGGAATTTTCCTGCTGTGATCGCACCTGCTTCCCTGCCTCCGATATTCCTGACATCAGCTATATCCGATTTGATAAGTTCTCCGTATTCTTCCCAGAAAGGCATTTCAGCGATTCTCTCAAATACCTCATTGCCGCACTCCTCCAGCATCCTGAAATATTTCCTGTCGGCATTGCCCATCACTGCAACACCCTGTATGCCAAATGCCATTGCTGCCGCACCTGTAAGTGTTGCCACATCAATTATCAGTTCAGGCCTGTATTTTGAAGCATAGCTGATTGCATCTGCCAGGATAAGCCTTCCCTCGGCATCGGTATTACCTACCTCAACAGTCATCTTGTTATACATTGTAATGATCTCGCCCTGGGTATAGGCATTGCCTCCCGGCCGGTTGTCGGTCGCAGGTACGAGTCCTACAACATGAATCGGAAGACCTGCTTTGGCAATGGTGCGAATTGCACCTGTTACTGCGGCTGCACCGGCCATGTCGCCCTTCATGTTTTCCATATAGTCGCCCGGCTTGATATTCAGTCCGCCCGTGTCATAAACGACTCCCTTGCCCACCAGTACTACAGGTTTTTTATTTAGCGCCTTCTCCGGCTTCCATTCAAGTATACAGAAAACCGGCGGATCAACGCTTCCCCTGTTAACTGCCAGAAGTCCACCCATTTTCAGGGCCTCAATCCTGCCCCGGTTAAGAACCTCAACAGTGAATCCCGACTCTTCCCCTGCCTTTTTGATTTCCTCCGCGAGTGCAGGTGCATTCAGATGGCTTACCGGCTCATTGATTAGATCGCGGATGAGCCAGACTGATTCGGTCAGATTAACAAGCCACTTAAACTCTTCATCATCCGGACCTTCATAAAGCAAAAGCTTTGAAGGATAATTCGTTTTCTCCCTGTCGTCCACGACGGTTTTGTACTTGTCGAATGAATAAAAGCTTAGCAGCAGGCCTTCCGTGAAAGCACCGACAGCTCCGCTGAATGCCATGTGCGGGGCAATTACAAGCTCTGAATGGTTATTGGACTTTATTATCTTTCTGAGATTGTAAGCCGTTTTCCTCAGTTCTTCCTTCTGCCTGTACTCAGGGAGATTATCCTTTACCCTGACTATGCAGGTAATCTTGAAGTATGAATTGATCACAACATACTCCTCATTAGCCTGAAGCTGTCTGAGAGCATACTCCTTCTCCGGTGATGAAAGTTTAAGCCACTCCGGGAGCCCGTATTCGCCTGTAATGCAAATAACCGACTGATCGGGAGATATTTGTGAAATTTTTTGTAATTCGGGTAAGTTCGGCATAACCGGAAATTTTTGAAGCAGTAAAGTTAATCAAATTATTCATTGCATATTTTCCAAAGAGTTACCTTTGTCGCACTGCAGGATACTTATCATTTAAGCCGGATAAAATGGAACTTGACTACCTGTATAAAAAGGCTCTTGATCTGATGCCTCTTTCTGTCGAGGAGGGGACTTTTCTTTATCACAATGCCCCCGCGGAAGAGTTGATCTATATAGGAGATACTCTCAGGCAGGCCCACGTCCCGGGGAACTTTGCCGGCTGGATCATCGACAGGAACATCAATATCACAAATATCTGTTTCTCCCATTGCAAATTCTGCAATTTCTGCCGCCGCAAGGATGATGCTGATGCCTATGTAACAACGATTGAAGAATACAGGACAAAGATTGATGAGCTTTTTTCACTCGGAGGCGACCAGATACTACTGCAGGGAGGTATGAATCCCGATCTGGGACTTGAATTTTACACAACCCTGTTCAGGAATCTGAAGGAAATGTATCCTGCGCTCAAACTCCATGCCCTGGGGCCTCCTGAAGTGGCTTATCTTTCGCGCAAGGAACAGCTCCCTTATTCCGCTGTACTGCAAAAACTTGTAGAGGCAGGTCTCGACTCGCTTCCCGGGGCTGGAGCGGAAATCCTGTCCGACAGGGTCAGGAAAACAGTATCACCGGCCAAGGCAACAGCATCCGAATGGCTCGGTGTGATGCGCGAGGCCCACAGGATGAATCTTCCCACCTCCGCAACAATGATGTACGGCCATATTGAAACCGTAACCGAAAGGATTGAACACCTGGTAAAGCTGAGGGAACTTCAGGAAGAACGTCCGGCAGGAACCTGGGGATTCATAGCCTTCATCCCATGGCCTTTTCAGGATGAGGGGACCCTCCTTGCAAAGAGGCATGGCATAAAAAGCAGCTACAATGCTCCCGATTACATCAGGCTGATTTCCGTCAGCAGGATAATGCTCAACAATATAACCAACCTCCAGTCATCACTACTGACTGTCGGAAAAGAGGTTGCCGTTCTTTCGCTCCATGCCGGGGCAAACGACCTGGGGTCGATTATGATAGAAGAGAATGTGGTAAGCTCTGCAGGATCTCACAACCGTTTCAATGCGGAAGAGATCCAGTTGATAATAAAAGAAGCAGGATTTATTCCGGTAAGAAGAAACCAGAAATACGAAAAAGTTTGAACAGTTGGGCCGGTTTTA
>DIWB01000044.1 GCA_002428385.1 Bacteroidales bacterium UBA6117 | reverse complement strand
TTGGGATAAGCTTAATTATAATAAGTACTTCCTGTCCTGGGCTCCTCTCACCAGGTATATTTCACCTACCGAACCGGTAAAGCTCTATTACCTTAATTATTCAGGGGCAACGACTCTCACCGTTAAGGCAAAACTCTATACTGCCACTACCGACTCAACCATTGATGTTGATACTATTTCGGCAGATGATATGACGGTTTACGAGATTGTTCTCTCTCCGGACAAAGTAAGCTATACCGGGATCTCAGATCAGACTTTAGTCATGATGGATGTATGGATTGAAAATGAATCCAGCGTGAGAGTATCAGAGATCCGCACATATATGATGGACTACCAGCACTACGAGCATGAAAGATATTTCCTCTTCCGGAATTCTCTGGGTGCTTATGAGATTATCAGATCGACAGGCATAATGCAGCGGTTCGATAACTACGAGAGGCAGACCACCGCCGTGGGGATCGAATCAGATTATACGGCAAAGGACCGCGGAGAGGTTTCTGTTCTCACGCGCGAGCAGCAACGCTTCACTGTTGCCCTGGGCTGGCTCTCCCGCTACGGGGATGCGGAAGAATTCCGCAACTGGCTCCGTGACTTCGCAGTATCGAAGGAGGTATATATGATCTCAGGCAATACACTCGTGCCGATCAGGCTCACCGGTACCAGCTTTGACCGCGGAGGCGATCGCGACATGCTCCGCCGGTTTGCTTTTGAATTTGTCAATGCCTTCTCAGATGATCACTTTACAAAGGAGATAACCGGCAACCTATACGCGGAGGATTTCAGCAGCGATTTTGAAATAGCACAATAATTATGGCAGCATACGAAACAATAGAAGCTCTTAAAGACGAGATCAACGAGACGATCGTTGCAAATAACGCCGGGCTTATAACAGCACAAGCGCTGCAGGAACTCCTGCATGACATTGTTGATACTCTCGATGCTCTTGGAGGTAGCGGATCCGGCAGCGGCGAGACCGGAGATTCTAACGGATACATTCAAACGATCAATCTTACCGGGGGAGAAGATCCTACCAGGATAACCACAACTCTCACGGCCGAGCCCTTCTCTGTCATGATACTGGATTCAGAAGGAGGAGTAATTACTCACCTGCTCGAGATAGTTATATCCCTTGTCGGGGGCGTGTACGTCCTGGATATCTACTCGGTGGAGGACGTGACAAATGGAAAACTTAAAATCATCTATTAAATATGAAAAAAATTCTACTGCTTATTTTGATCTGCCTTTTGGCTCTCCCCACACTGCAGTGCCAGACCGGCAAAGGATGGAGCCGTAACCGGAGTAAATGGAACCAGCGCGACAGTGCTTATTTCCACAGCGACGTGAATGTGAATGGCTCTCTGCGGGTAAAAGAAGACAGCCTGAAAATAGGAGATCAGTCAATGGGAGATGCAATGCAGGACTGGTTAGATCTTCAGCTCACTAACGCCCTGGACATAGAAGATTATGTCTTTATGAAAGCAGACGCAGACCAGGCTGGCGAGGCAGTTACTTACGAGGGCATGGTTAATTATGTGGCTGCCAACGGAGGAACAGGTGGAGGCGGTTATAAATATACCTCGTTTATTGTAGGATCAACAACCGGAGCTCCTGCTAACGGAGATACAGCGTTCATAATAAATCAGATGGCAGGAGATGTTATTGAGTTATATCGAGGGATTAGATCTGATCCTGACTTACCATTACAGGCATTAAACGAAACGCCCACTAACGGGATTACTGGATACAGGTATAACTCGTCGGGAACTATTGTAGTGAAGCCGGCGTGGGCAACTAATGACAGGGCATATATAAAGGCTGTAGCTTCTTCCGGAGTAACAAAGATAACATTATCAGGAGGGGAGTCATCCTTATTAACAGGTCTAAGAGCTGGCTGGAAAATGGACGAGAGCGCCGGTACTGCAGTAAATGATGTTATGGGGATATATAACGGAACAACCAACGCGACGGTAAATCAAACCGGCAAGTTTGGCAAGGCACATTCATTTAACGGTTCGCAGATGTCAACTTTCGGGGTCGATGTTGGAGATTTAGGGACAAGTGATTTTGGTTATAGCACCTGGATATATATTCCGACTTTGCAAAGTGCCTATAGCGGTTTTATTGAAATGCAGTCGAACGTGGTATCGTTTTACGCTATGGTTGATGGTGATAATTACATCCGTGCTGTCATAACTTTTGACGATACAAATTACATTAATATTGTCAGCAACTCGGCAGTAACAGCAGGGGCATGGCATAATATCATTGTAATCTATGACCGCGACGGCAATGGTACTTTATATATTAATGGCACAGCCCAGACAGATGTTGAAAATGTATCAGCACATTCGGCAGTGAATATAGTCAGTAATATTGATTTTAGGATCGGAAGGGGTGGAACGTCAACCTGGTATTTTAACGGATCGATTGATGATACCTATTTATTTACAAAAACATTAACTCAGGATGAAATTGATGATATTCAGGAAGACACTTATCCCTGGTAATTTAAGGAAGTTCCTCCTTATATTATTATTGTTTTTCCCCTTGTCAATTTTCGGGCAAGTGCATTTTGTTGCTGCTCCACCTTTTGGAAACGATGATACCGGTGACGGATCTCCGGAAGCTCCCTGGGCCACTTTGTCGTATGCTTGCTCGCAGGTAACGACAGTAGGGCACGTTATCAACCTGATGAACGACATAGTTGATAATAACCGAGCTGTTTTGCGATTAGGAGTAAACGTTACTGGTGTTGGCCTGAAAAAAGTCACAACTAACTATCCTGCCACAAGTGCAAGTAATGCTTATATGTACCTATACTCCTCTTCAACCACAAACGGGGCAACATCAATAATTAGCTACATTCATTTTGACGGCAATAATCTTACAGCGAACAGGGCTATTTGGATAGGATACCGTGGTAACGTCAAGATTCATCACTGCACCTTTGAAGATTTCTATGATGCGGGGGTGCATTTTCGCAATGAGGTAGGTTGGACGACACCACCTGCTGTTTATGCTACTGGGAACGAGGTACATGACTGTACTTTTATAAACTGCTCTGCCATGCACGGCAACCAACCAGCAGAACTCAGACTTGACGGACAATCAGGGATGCTCATTTACAACAACACTTTCGATCAGCGACAGAGGCCGCTTGGGCAAAATGGTGCGAACGTAAGATGGAGTAATGTACAGAAAATCAAAATGCATGATAATGTTTTCTGGAAAAACGACAATGAGGTTGTCGCTGATGGAACCTACGACTGGGCCTTCTTTTGCGAATTATGGCACAATAAAGGAAATACTGAAATTTATAATAATGTTTTTCACGGCAGGAATACGGTTGACATCGCTGGTTTTAATAATGAGATAATCGCTGGTAATACTTTTTCCTACAAGTTTTATAACAACCAATTTTTAAATTCCAGCACTTTGCTCGACCCCGTAGATGTAGACTTGGGACCAGGGCTTAATTACAGTCTGCATTATGCACTTACTGTTGAGGGTTCTAACTGGTCATATTTTTATATCTATAATAACCTCTTCCAATCATTTGGCACAGGAATAGAGTTTGCAACAGGGGCATCTACTACATCGGGCATTCCTGCTAGAAATTTTGTGTACGATCACATCTACGTTTATAATAACGTCTTCGAAAATATGGGCTATGCCACATATACATACTCATCTGCTATTATGTTGATTAATGAGGTTAATGATCCCGGCTACACCAATACAAGTACAAACTGGTGGATTGTAAATAATGTGATGACTAGCAATAACCGGTGTCAAAATGGCATTCGATTTACAGCGATTGGAACAGTAAGTGATATTAACATAAAAAACAACATAATTAGTAACTTCACCAGTAACGCGGTTTATATTACAAAAAGGACAACAGATGTTACCAATATTACAAATCTTTCAGTCACATATAACGATTTTTACTCCAACGGTACTGACGCAACGTATATTAATTCAGGAATATACCAGACTAACGTCAATACTTCAACTGGTAACAAAATTCTGGATCCTCTGTTTGTTTCGTCAACTAATTTTCATCTTCAGGCAAACTCGCCATGTGTGCTTGCAGGCACAAATATTTCCTGGTTAACGAAGGATTACGATGGGAATGATTATATGTATCCAAATCCGAGTATGGGGGTTTATGAAATTGCTGCAGCAAATGTTCCTGTACTTACTACAACGGCAATCAGCTCCGTGACGTCCACAACAGCTATTTCAGGAGGTAACATAACATCAGATGGAGGATTCACGGTAACTGCCCGGGGAATATGTTACAGCACATCCTCGAATCCGGTGATAACTGATCCTCATACTTCAAATGGCACGGGTACGGGAAGTTTTATTTCAAACATTGCACATCTTTCGCCAGCAACAACTTACTACGTCAGAGCTTATGCTACTAATTCGGCCGGCACATCATACGGAAACGAAAGATCTTTTATGACGAAGCCTGCAGTAATCTCGATCAGCATTGCAAAGCTTCTTAATCAGTTTATTGTGATAGGTAATTCTTTGACAAAGATCACTATAGAATGAAAATCTATGTAAATGACATACCTGTTCCTTTCCTCGGCAATATCACTCTGAGATTTTCAAATCCTCTTTTCAGCAAAACCGGAGGGCACAGCTTTCCTGTCTCTTTCCCTGCTACAGTGCCGGCCGTGCAGAAAGCTTTCGGATTTCCTTCGATCCTCGAGGCAGAAAGCCTACCGGAGATACCAGCAAGGATACAGTCACAGCACCTCTCATTCAAAGGCTACTGGAAGGTTACTGATGCATCTGACACGGTAGTCGAAGCATATTTTATCGGGAATAATTCCGCTTTCTATGAGCAGATCCGGGGCAAGTACCTGACAGATCTTACCTATAACGGGCTCACAAGGCCTGTCGGATTTGCTGCTACAAGGCTGGAAGTAGTCAATTATATGAGCACTCTCATTAATGCTACTTATCCGGACAAGGATTACACGGCTTACTGTGCCTATATGCCGAATGCCCTGGGCGACGAAACGGATGCTGATATTAAATTTGTAAATCCGTGCGTGGGCGCATTCAATCCAGCCTTTGTCATCCCTGCTTCAGACCGCCTGAACAGCACCGTTTATCTCTTTGCGGGTACGGTGATTGATTATATCTTTTCAGAGCATAACTACAAGATAGAGCGTAATATATTTCGCACAGATCCGGATCTCAAAAGACTTACTCTCTTTAATAACTTTAACCGGAACGCCTACTGGGAATTTGATTACCGCACGCTGGTACCCAGAAGGCTGATCTCTGAATTCCTTGAAAAGATATCAGCAACTTTCAATATCGGATTTTTTATTGATAACGAGCGCGGGAGTGTCATTATAGACTACTTTGATAATGTTGCGGTTGATCTGCAGGCAACAGACCTGAAGCTGGTAGGGCGGAAGAATGATCCTCAAAAACCTGCAGGTATTAAATTGAGATTGGAACAGGTTGACACTTTTGTTACACACAGTTATGAAAAGGTAACGGATCTCCCGGGCAAAACTGCGGTAATCAACTATGTAGATACCGTTAGGGAGATCGATCCAAACGTTGTCGCTGATGGAACAATCTACTTTGTAAGAAATGAGGAAACTTACTATGTGGTCCACATGCTTACGCTTTCATCGCGCGAACTGCGTCGCATCTGTCCAGACAACCTTCCATATATTTTAGGTGACGGGAGCGAAGATAGGGATGAGGCTGCCGGCTGGCCAGGCATGTATAACCACGTCGAAGCGCTCACATACGAATATTTGGAGGAGACACAGACCGTCAACCGGTACTGGCTGATCCCTATGTGGGAACAGGAATGCAACTACAGGCCTGGTGCGTTTTATTGGCTTACAAAAGAATCCGCTGACTTTGTTGATTTCCCGATCATGTTTCTGTTTGCCCGCGGCCGGGACTGGACAGTCCTCGAGGAAGGAACCGGCTCTCCATATTTTGCCTATGCCTATCCGCTTGGCACTCCATCTGTATATAACTGCGACGGGACAAAAAGAGATGAAGCAAATATTTCGATGAACTGGAGGGGTGATTACGGCCTTGCAAATACCGTCTGGAAAAACCGCCTTGCCTGGGAGATGGAAAGGAAAAAGACTATCAGTGCGGCAATAGTCGGTTCGGATATTGTAAAACTTTTCGATTTCACCAGGGCGCTGAATATCGAAAATAACAATTACCTGGTAAGTAGCATCACGCTAGAGCTGGAAAAAGGAGAAATCCGGATCTCCGACGCGGAGCTGTTTCGCCTATAAGGTTGGATACTCGTCGCGGATCGCTGAAGATACCTGCGATTTTTTATTCCTGAAATATATACTTGTTGTTGCCAGGTCACTATGACCGACATGATTGCTGATATCCTTTGCCGGGATCTTGCCTGTATCATCAGCCGCGATCATGCCGGTACATTTGAAGCTGTAAAACTTATACTCCTCGGGCATGTTGAGTTTTTTTCGAAGATTAAAGAAATGCCTGGATAATTTGTTTTTACTTATCGCCTTCACTCCCGGGATCCCGCCGCGACCGAAAATATAATAGTTCCGGTTTATGCTTTGTAATCCTGAGGCTCGCAGCTCTTCAAGAAACTGACGCGGGATGGTGACAACCCTGTCCTTTCCGTTTTTTGAGTGCTCCCGGTCTACAAATATGGTACCGGCAGCAAAATCAATGTTTTTTATTTTCAGCTCCCGGATCTCATGCCCGGGACGAAGACCGGTGTAATACTCGAATTTTATTGCAAGGTACAGCTCGGGATCTCTCTCGAGAGATTTCTTAAAAACCTCGAGGTCCTCGCGCGCGATCGGGCGCGCGACTGAGTCATTAACCCTCGAGCAGGGAGGTATATCATATACAGGGTTAACGAGGAGCAGTTTCTCCTTACAAAAATACTTGAATAACTTGGCAAGCAACATCCGGTAATATTTAACTGACACTCCGGAGAGTTTTCTGTCATCAATCAGGTACCGGAAAAAATCAATCAATACCTTGTTATTATAAGTACCCAGGTCGTTGCCGGCAAGTCCCTGTTTTTCGAGCCATAGCGCGAAGATCCGGAGCTTTGACTTATAGGTAAGATATGTTTCATGCCGGATCCCCTCTTTTGCCTCTTCCAGGAACCGCGATATCCAGATACGGATTGTGTTGTTTGCCCGGCGCCGGCCGCCGTAGATCTCGGCTACGGTCTTATAATCGAGGTGATCATCATAGATCGCATCCTTATCGTCGTTGAAAGGAGTCCATCCGCTTTTTAATTTGGCAGAGTATACTTCAATAAGGCTTCTCCCATGCTCTGTACGGGCGTCTTTATTCAGCCCTGAGAATCCGTCGTAATGACGGAAGCGAGCCATTTTACCCGTTTTTGGATTAAGGCATGAGTAATAAACAAACCACTGCCTCGAGAGATCATCCCCGCAGCGGTTCAATTTTGGCAGGATTATCAACTTTTGTCTCATAACGCATCTTTTAAGACTTCCACATCTTCCAGATACGGTTATGAGTTTTTGTCTGTTTTTTGTCTGTTATCAGACAGAGCGCCAATCAGACAAATTTATTTACTTAAATTTCAGCACATTACATGCTTTAGGGTGGAAGATGGGATTCGAACCCACGACCTTCGGAACCACAATCCGACGTTCTAACCAACTGAACTACATCCACCGTTTCAAGGGTGCAAAATAAGCCGAAAAATTCCTATTAACAAAATTTTCAATTTATTTTCTGCTCCTTTGATTCAATTGTTAACTTTGCTGTTCAAAAATCGGGAAGTCACTTTGCAATATTTGTTGCAGACGATTGTTTTCAGATGAATCCTGACCATTTCTTTCACTATTGAGAAAGATAAAACTGATAGATAATATTTCGGGGCTCCAGCTTTTCCAGCTGATGAAGTTCACCGTTTTCCTGATTATAAGCATTGTTTTCACAAAAAGCCACCTTACCCGTTCCGAGATAGGAGCATGGGAAATGTTCCTGTTTATCTCGGGACTGGTCAGCTTCTTCTGGGTAACGGGGATCATCCAGTCGCTTCTACCTCTTTATCACCGTAACCGGACTTACAGGAAAACAGGAGATAACGGCTCCGGAAAATCACCCGAGATATTTAATGCATTCCTGCTTCTCAGCTTTTTCAGCCTGATGATTTTTGCAATCGGTCACGCACTCAAGGGTAACTTCTCGGTCTTTAACTTCAGCGGAAACGTCCCGTATCTTAATCTACTGCTTCTTTACGTCCTGCTTAGCAGTCCGGTCTGCCTTATTGAATACATATACCTGCTGAATAACCGATCGCACAGGATCTTTCAGTACGGGCTCTATACTTTTATCCTTCAGCTCATCCTGGTAATAACACCTGTTCTCATGGGCAAGGATATCATCTGGGCGGTTTACGGCCTGCTTGCAGTTACCGGTCTCAGATGGGTCTGGCTTATAATACTCCTAAGAAGATATACCGAGATGAAAATCTCTTCGAAATTCATGAAGGAGCATTTATATCTGGGTCTTCCTCTGGTCATCACAACCCTGATAAGCGGATCGGCCCAGTATATCGACGGAATTATAGTATCTGCTGTCTATCGCGATCCGGAATGGTTTGCCTGGTTCCGTTACGGAGCCAAGGAGTTCCCGCTGGCACTTATGCTGGCAAACGGACTAAGCAATGCCATGCTGCCAGAATTCTCAACAAGAACCCAAATGAAGGACTCACTGGCAAAAATCAGGGAAAAATCGATGAGACTGATGCACATCTGCTTCCCTTCAACCATGGTGATAATGCTGTTCGCACGCTGGATCTACCCCCGAATGTTCACCCCTGAATTCCAGAAAAGCGCCGACATATTCCTTCTGTACTCCCTGCTGGTTATCCCGAGGCTTATCTTTCCGCAAACGATAATAGTGGGAAGGAAAAAAACACATATAACACTTATTGCAGCAGTCCTGGAGATTGCTCTGAACGTGCCCCTCAGCCTTCTGATGATAAAATGGGGTTATAATATAGTGGGTGTGGCGCTGGCAACTTTTGTGGTTTACCTTATCAGTAAACTTTATCTTGTCATCTATCTCTGGGCGAAGATGAAGATCCGGCCTTCGGAATACATACCTCTTAAAATCTACGCGCTTTACAGCTTCATGCTTGGATTGCTGTTTATCCTCATCGACCACAGGATAATTGATATAAAATAAAACAGCAAGCTATCTTAGTGTGGATAATTCCAAGCTAATATATCGCTCATTATTAGTTCTTAAACCCTCTTTAGGGGGCAGGGGGTAAAAAATGCTTTAAGGGGCTGTGGGGTAAAAAAGCCATGGGGGTAAAAATGCTGTAGGTGCAAGACTCCTTAACTGAGTCCTGAACTACCGCAATATGAAGTTGTTTGTTATCTTCATTATTATGACCTGTAATGATGTTACAACCCGGCATGCCAGACAGCTCTGAATCCAGGCCGGTTTCTGAAATAGGAAAATCTGATTATATTTGCCTCACTAAGCCTGACCGTAATGCAAATTACTGAAGTAAAAAAAACCGCCAGGGACAGGAAAGCTTTCCTCGACCTGCCAAGGGTCCTTTACAAGGATGATCCAAACTGGGTATGCATGCTTGATCCGGAGCTGGAAGCCATATTTGATCCTTCCCTCAACAGGGTTTTCAGCAGGGGTGAGGCTATCCGGTGGATACTGAAAGATGACAGCGGAAACACCATTGGCAGAGTAGCTGCTTTTTACGACACCCAGCGATCAACAGTTTACAGACAGAAGACTGGCGGAATCGGATTTTTTGAAGTTACCGAAGACAGAGATGCTGCCTTTATGCTGTTTGACACTTGCAGAAACTGGCTGGTATCCAAGGGCATGGAGGCGTTCGACGGCCCTGTTAACTTCGGAGAAAACGACAGCAACTGGGGCCTGCTTGTCGACGGGTTCATGCAGCAGAGCTACGGAATGCCCTATAATAAGAAATATTACCGCGACTTCTTCGAGGCTTACGGATTCAAAAATTATTATGAGCAGTACTCTTATCACAGGGATGTTCATGGAGCTGACGGTAAAATAGTGGAGTTTCCTCCAAGGATAATGAAGATTGCCGATTGGCTGTCAAACAGGCCCGGATATGCTTTCAGGCATTTCGAGATGGCAAACAGGCAAAAATTCTATGAGGATTTCGTTGAAATCTATAATTCTGCCTGGGCCGTTTTCAAGGAGGATTTCACCCCTGTCGGAACCGAGGTCCTTGAAGCTACCTTCCGCAAAGCCAAACCCATTATCGACCAGGAACTGATATGGTTCGCCTATCACAACGACAAACCAATTGCCTTCTTCATACTCTTCCCCGACCTTAATCAGATTATTAAACCCTTTAAAGGGAAACTCAGCTTCAGGAACAAGGTGAGGTTCGTCTGGGCAAAAGCAAATCACAGGATGACAAGGATAAGGGGACTGGTCGGCGGTGTTCATCCTTCGTACCAGAACAACGGCGTCGAATCTGCAATATTCCTTCATCTGTATGAGAAGCTCAAGTTCAAACCATGGTACAAGGAACTTGAACTGTCGTGGGTTGGCGATTTTAATCCCAAAATGATCGCCATCTATGAAGCACTGGGCGGAAAAAGAGCAAAAACCCATGTTACTTTCAGGTATATGATCGACAGAAATGCAGAATTCATAAGGTATAAGGACGAAATGGTGCTGTATGGCAAACAGGAAACGGCTTCAGGACACAATGAATAATAATTTTTTGTTCTGCTTTGTTTTTCTGATAAACTTCATTAATTTTGCGAACCCTAATTATGGGATATTTTTAACATAAAGGAATAAAACATCAGAGCAATGAAACAGGGTATACATCCGAAAAATTACAGACTGGTGGTTTTTCAGGACATGTCAAACGGACACTCATTCATTACCAGGTCAACTGCCCCGTCAAAAGAAACAGTGAAATGGGAAGACGGGAATGAATATCCGCTTATCAAGCTTGAAATCTCCAATACTTCACATCCGTTCTATACCGGTAAGATGAAGCTTGTTGACACCGCAGGAAGGGTCGACAAATTCATGAACCGTTATAAGGATCATGTGGGGAAAAAGAAATAATCACATACTATAAGAAAGATCCCGGGCTGCAGCGACCGGGATTTTTTTTTCACCCACCCCGGCGAAGCCCTGCCATTTTTTTCTGGCATAATGATTGCAATACCGGGGCGGAATCACAGTTAAAAATTATATGTAAATTTGACAGCACTCATTTGACTGATGGAAAAAAAATTCAGAAAACCTGTCCGCGAACTTCTTCTTCCTGACATTCTTGACGGCGAGGGGGATATTGTGCCGATTATAGCTGACGGCGAGGACGGAGACCTGGAAGATATCGATGTCCCTGATTCAATTCCCATCCTGTCGCTCCGTAATACTGTTCTTTTCCCGGGCGTGGTGCTACCCATTTCCATCGGAAGACCCAGGTCGGTGCAGCTTATAAAGGAGGCCTATCGCACCGACAAGATCGTTGGTACAGTCGCCCAGAAAGATCCTGATACCGAAAATCCTTCATTCGAGGAACTTCATAATGTCGGAACAATAGGACAGATTGTAAAGCTCCTTGAAATGCCCGACGGCTCGACAACCGCGATAATACAGGGCCGCAGGAGAATGGTGCTCAATGAGCTCATCACCGATACCCCATACTTCATAGCCAGGGTCAGGACAATTCCGGAAGTGAAACCGGAAATCCCCAGCAAGGATTTTGACGCAATTGTAGGCTCTCTCAGGGACCTGTCGCTGAAAATAATCAAGATAAATCCCAATATAAGCCCCGAAGCTTCCTTTGCAATAAAGAACATCGAGAATAACACCTACCTTATCAATTTCATCTGTTCAAATACTGATATCAAGGTTCAGGATAAGCAGAGGCTTCTTGAGATAAACAGTTTGAGAGACCGTGGATTCACCCTCCTTGAGTTTCTGGTGCAGGAGATTCAGGTGCTCGAACTGAAGAACGAGCTGCAATCGAAAGTGAAAAGCGATCTCGATCAGCAACAGAGGGAATTTCTTCTTCATCAGCAGATGAAGACAATCCAGAATGAACTCGGAGGCAACCCTGTTGAAAAGGAAATAGAGGAGTTCAGGAAAAGAGCACTGCTCAAGGTCTGGCCGGAAGAGGTCGGGAAGACTTTCGAAAAGGAACTGGGAAAGCTCGGCCGCCTCAACCCTGCGGCAGCCGAGTATTCCGTTCAGGTAAACTATGTTCAGACCTTGCTCGATCTGCCCTGGGAATCCTATACCGTGGACAACCTCGATCTTAACAACGCAAGAAGAGTGCTCGACAATGATCATTTCGGTCTCGACGAGGTAAAGGAAAGAATACTAGAACATCTTGCTGTCCTCAAGCTTAAGGGCGACCTAAAGTCTCCCATTCTTTGCCTGTATGGCCCTCCCGGAGTGGGAAAAACATCCCTCGGCAAGTCGGTGGCAAAGGCGCTCGACAGGAAATATGTCAGAATGTCACTCGGAGGACTCCATGATGAGGCTGAAATACGCGGTCACAGGAAAACATATATAGGGGCAATGCCCGGAAGGATAATACAGAACCTTAAAAGAGCCGGATCGTCCAACCCTGTTTTTATACTCGATGAAATTGACAAGGTTGGACAGGACTTCAGGGGAGACCCTTCATCCGCCCTGCTCGAAGTGCTCGATCCTGAACAGAACAGCACCTTCTTCGACAATTTCATAGAACTGGAGTACGACCTTTCAAAAGTGCTCTTCATAGCAACTGCCAATACTCTTTCCACAGTCAGTCCTGCACTGAGGGACAGGATGGAACTTATTGAGATCACCGGTTACCTCGTTGAGGAGAAACTTGAGATTGCCCGGCAGCACCTTCTACCCAAACAGCTCGAGAACCATGGGGTTAAGCCCGATCAGCTGGTTATCGGAAACAAGGTGATGGAAACTATAATCGATAAATATACCCGTGAATCGGGAGTCAGGGAACTGGATAAAAAACTGGCCAAGATTGTAAGGGTGACAGCCAAAAACATAGCATCAGAGATCAGTTACAACCCTGAGTTGTCGGAGGAGATTGTTACCAAAATACTCGGGCCGCCAAGATTCATCCGCGACCTTTATGCCGGAAACGATCAGGCCGGCGTTGTGACAGGCCTCGCCTGGACCGCATCAGGGGGAGAGATACTGTTTGTCGAGACAAGCCTCAGCAGGGGAACGGGCAAACTTACCCTGACCGGAAACCTGGGCGAGGTAATGAAGGAATCAGCCGTTATAGCCCTCGAATACCTGAAATCGAATGCCGAAATGCTTGATCTGCCCGATAACTTTTCGGAGAAATGGAACATCCATATACATGTGCCTGAAGGAGCAATTCCCAAGGACGGACCTTCGGCCGGCATTACAATGGCTGCTTCAATTGCTTCTGCATTCACCCAGCGAAAAGTGAAGAAATACCTGGCAATGACAGGCGAGATAACACTTCGCGGAAAGGTGCTTCCGGTGGGAGGGATAAAGGAAAAAATCCTGGCGGCAAAGCGGTCAAGCATAAAGGATATAATATTATCTGAAGAGAACAGGAAGGACGTTGAGGATATAAAACCCATTTATATTGAAGGACTTAAATTCCATTATGTAGAAACCATCATGGAAGCACTCGACCTTTCACTTCTCCGGCAGAAAGTAAAAAATCCAAAGAAAATCACGTTTGAATAAAACCCACATGAAAAGAATCGCCGTTTTTCCGGGCTCTTTCGATCCCCTGACCATCGGACACGAAGGGATAGTGAGAAGGGCACTCGTCCTCTTCGATGAGATAATAATCGCGGTGGGAGCCAATGCCCTGAAAAAAAGCTATTACCCGCTGGAGACAAGGAAGGAAATGATATCAAAGGCCTTCCGGGATGAACCCAGGATCACTGTCGATCATTACGAAGGCCTCACCGTCGATTACTGCAGGGAACGGGGAGCGCAGTATCTGCTCAGGGGATTGAGAACTGCCGCCGATTTTGAGTTTGAGAGGGCAATAGCCCAAATAAACAGAACCATCATGCCCGACGTCGAAACGGTCTTCCTTCTTACTGTACCGGAACATGCTTCGGTGAACTCAACAATAGTACGCGATATAATAAGAAGCGGCGGAGACGCCTCAATCTTCGTACCGGCATCTTTAAACATCCATGATTATAAGGGAGAGGACCTGTAATTTTCTTCAGAACTCCGGTCTGCAGGATCCTGAAAACAACAGGGCAGGAATATTCAGGTTCTCAGTACCGAGGTATTTATCAGATCCATCAGCGAAAGCCATGCGGTTTCCTTGATAATGCTCAGCTCTTCAGGCGAGAGCCATTCCACTTTTGTAATTCCTTCTTCAACCTGAGGCTCCATTACCATACTCCCGTCATAGTCCATCAGGAACCAGCTTGTCTTTTTAAGATATGAGATGCCTTCCCAGCTGTAAGTATGGTAGCTTGGTTCGAGTTGCTTCACTATCGTGTGTCCGGTAATGCCACATTCTTCACTTACCTCCCTCACTGCACAGGTTTCAGGCTCCTCCCCTGGTTCAAGATGACCTTTGGGCAGATCGAGCTTTCCTTTCTTCTCGATGAAAAGATACTTTCCTGAAGTGTGCCTTACCAGCCCGCCGGCAGCACCGACCTCGGTGAAGTAGATCCTGAAAATCTTCCAGATATGGGTTATGTCGGTGCCATAAACATTGAGCGACTCCAGTGAGGTGTCAGCCTGGAACGTGGCAATCAGTTTATAAAGTTCCTTCGTTGCATAAAACTTATGGAATAACGAGTATTTTTGTAGCCGGTCAGGCTCGGAACTGATCATTATGAACCGGTTCTCAAAATGAACTTTATACATCACCTTATGGATAAAAGTGCTAAAAAGATCGCCGAATATCTGTTACAAATTAAAGCAATAAAATTGCAACCGTCAAATCCTTTTACATGGGCTTCGGGATGGAAATCGCCAATTTATTGCGATAACCGGAAAACTCTTTCTTTCCCCGAAGTCAGATCCTTTATCAGAGATTCTTTTGCCGGTGTTGTAAAAGAGTATTATCCGGGAGCAGAGCTTGTTGCAGGAGTGGCCACGGGAGCAATAGCCCACGGAGCGCTGGTGGCTGAAAAGCTTGGATTGCCATTCATCTATGTACGGTCGGAGGCTAAGGAACACGGCCTTGGAAACCAGATAGAAGGTTATTATGAAAAGGGACAGAAAGTGGTTGTTATAGAGGATCTTATCTCAACAGGAGGAAGCAGTCTGGGAGCCGTCAGGGCTCTCCGCGAAGCCGGTTGCGATGTACTCGGAATGGCCGCAATCTTCACATACGAATTCTCAAAGTCTGCCGATGGATTCAAGGCCGCCGGATGCGAACTGCATACCCTGAGCAACTATTCGGTTCTCATCTCAACAGCGGTTGATACCGGATATATCACAAATGATGATGTTGAAACACTGAAAAGATGGAGGCTCGATCCGGCAGGATGGGGCATAAATTAATTATGGCGCCACTATCCAGTTTTGAAAGCCGTATAGGCAGCCTTTCAGGCACACCTTCAGAGATATTCGACTTTGTCACCGATATCCGGAATCTCCGGCAGTTTGTCCCTGATAATGTCGTCGAAGACCTCGTTATCGACGCGGAAACATGCAGCTTTCGTGTCCCGGCTATGGGAACAGTTAACATCAGCCTTTCCGGAAAGGAACCGGTGAATAAGGTTGTCTACAGCGGTACTGCCCTGCAGTCGAACGATTTCTCGCTTGTGCTCGACATAATAGGGAAAAGCGACGGGAAGGCAGAGGTGATGGTGAGACTGGCGGCAAATCTTAATCCCATACTCAGGATGATGGCCTCCGGACCGATTTCTGATTTCCTGGAGAAGCTTGTTGGTGAGATGGAAAAGTTTAAAGGCTGGAAACAGAAGCAATAATTTTTCAGGAAGATGCTCTGATCGGGGTTTGCTAAAGAATGAATTCGATTTCCTTGAAGGCGAATTCCCTTGTCTGTCCGGCCTTGTTTTCCACCATAAGTAACCCGGAGTCACCCACTGATAATATCCTTCCGCTGAAGATTTCCTCCCCCGATCTGAATTCATGCCACTCATTAAGCCGGTAAAGTGATCCTGTATAGTCATTTCTGATTTGGTCACGATCACCTGTGATTACCATTTTGTAGCGTTTGTCGAGGCACTTCAGAAGCCCTTCAAGGCATCCGGTGGTGTCATGATCCTTGCCTGTGATGACCTTCAGCGAAACCGGATTGGGGATCCGGTCCGGGAAAACCGCCTGGTTGATGTTGAGCCCTATACCGGCCACCGAGCTGGTCAGGGTCCTTCCCGAGATTGAGTTCTCAATAAGGATACCTGCTATTTTGTCATTCCCTGCATAAATATCATTCGGCCATTTTATTTTGCAGTCCGATATCATTGTTTTCAGAAAATCGGTGATGCCAAGCGAAATGAACCCGGAAATCAGAAACTGATCTTCGGGGTTTACCATTGTCGGGAACAGTATAACACTGAATAACAGATTCTTTCCTTCTTCACTTTCCCAACGGTTTCCCTGCTGTCCTTTTCCTGACGACTGGTAAGCTGCCCGGATTACCAGACCCTCGCGGGCCTTTCCGGATTTCAGGTATTCCGAGGCAGTTGTATTTGTTGATTCCGCACTCTGCAGAAAGATAATTTCGGATCCAATGATCATTTCCTGTCCGGTTTTCGATACCTCCTGCCATATTTGCCGTTAGTGGCGGGCAAACCGACGGTGGCACTGTTATTGCACATTATGGAATGAAGACGACAAAAATACAGATAAAAGTTTGTACTTTTGCAACTTGATGTTTAACAGATCTCTTTGATGAAGAAAAGACAGGATGGGACGGAATTGCTCCTGACGTCCATAATTAAGGGCATTTTTGAAAAAAAAGGACAGGATGTTCTTAAAATTGACCTGAGAAAACTCGATAACCGAATTTCCGATTATTATATAATATGCCATGGTTCATCGGTCAGCCAGGTCGATGCAATTTGCGATTCCGTTGAAGACACGGTAATACGAGATGCAAAGGAAAAACCATCGCATGTTGAGGGGCTCGGGAATTGTTTCTGGGTCCTGCTTGATTATGGGAATGTTGTTGTTCATATATTCCAGGAAGAATACAGGCATTTCTACAACCTCGAATCATTGTGGGCCGATGCTTCCATGGAAGCTGTCAGGGATAACTTAAGTTAAGACTATCATTTATGGCCGAAAACGAAAATAAAGACAAAGGCCCGGTTAAACCGCCGGAACCAAATCTGAAGCCGAAATTCAATTCGAACTGGATTTTTGCAGTGCTTATCGTCTCATTCCTTGCCATAAACCTTTTCTACGGCGGCAAGGCTGCCCCGAAACTTCAGACAAGGGAACTGAAGCAGATGATCGCAAACAAGGAGATTGAAAGAATTGTAATAGTAAACAAGGAATCTGCCGAGATATACCTTAAAAAAGAGGTTGTAGAGTCGGAAAAATATCCTGATATCCTGAAATCCAACAAAGGGAGAATGGGATTCGGGGTGCCTAAGCCTCATTACACGCATAACATCGGAGATCTTGCCACATTCGAGGCTTTCCTTAAGGATGAGCAGACAAATGCCGGGTACGGCGACAATGAAATGATTTATCCGGAGACCGATACACGTCATAATTACGTTGGCGAGATCCTCGGGTGGACACTTCCGTTCATACTCCTTATTTTCCTCTGGCTGTTTATGATGAGACGGATGGCAGGAGGCGCCGGCGGAGGAGCAGGAGGCATATTCAGCGTAGGGAAATCAAAGGCCCAGATCTTTGACAAGGAGTCAAACGTTAAGATCAATTTCAACGATGTGGCTGGTCTCGAGGAGGCGAAGACGGAGGTCATGGAAATCGTCGATTTTCTGAAGAATCCGAAGAAATATACAGCTCTTGGAGGCAAAATACCGAAGGGAGCGCTTCTGATCGGACCTCCCGGAACAGGAAAAACCCTTCTTGCCAAGGCCGTTGCAGGTGAAGCCAATGTTCCTTTCTTCTCCATTTCAGGTTCCGATTTTGTCGAAATGTTTGTAGGTGTGGGAGCCTCAAGGGTGAGGGACCTGTTCAAGCAGGCCAAGGAAAAAGCCCCGTGTATCGTATTCATCGATGAAATAGACGCCGTGGGAAGGGCAAGGGGAAAGAATGTTAACTTCGGATCGAACGACGAAAGGGAAAA
>DIWB01000026.1 GCA_002428385.1 Bacteroidales bacterium UBA6117 | reverse complement strand
GCAACGATATGTACGAATATTTTCGTAATGGTTGTCCGGTTTGTTACGGTAAAAAATCCTGGAAATAAAAGCCACAACTTATTTCCGAGTGTCTTTCGCACATAACAGGAGGTACTCTTTTCCTGTGTAGCTGATGTCTGCAGCAGACTTATTTATTCAGGTTATTTCAGGTAACTCTGAGCCTGCAGGATTGATGTAAGCATCCTGCACGATTATCCGGACCTGAAGACTAACTCTTTTTTAACCTTCCTGCGTAACTTTTCCGGGGAATCCTCGTAAAATTGTTGTGAAGTCATTGGTATAAAGCGTGTAGTTTTGTCTTTGTCTATCAAAACAATTCATAATGAGAAGGATAATCATTTCATGCATAATCTGTCTTATGGTCATCGCAGTATTTACCGGTTGCTCCTCCAGCAGGAAGAACTTCCATGAACTGAAAGGATTGATGCTTCTCAGCAATCTGCAGTTGGAAAAGAACAAGGCTTTCTATTCGAAGCATAATACCAGGACAAGAAGTGATGCCTTTAAAAAGTACAGGAAGAACAACAGGGAGATGAATGCACGAAGAAAGTGAACTCAATTCTATGAGCCGGACATTGTATTGACTATCTTTGGAATAAAACTCATAGAATGATAAATTGTACAAGTAAAACAATTGCGGCAGGATTACTGCTGCTTTTCTTTTTTGCAGGCAGCAGGGAAGCCAGGTCGCAAAAGCCACTTGAGTTCGGGAAAGCTGTTATTCTGAAAGATGTCACACCCGCGGCAGGTCAGAATAACAATGCCCCTCTGCTCTGGATCAATGTAAACACCGCGGAGGACACCTGGTCGAAACGCGGGGGGATGCTTATATGTTCCGGTCAGCCGATTGGTGTAATGCGGTCGGAGAAGCAATATGAGAATTTCATCCTGCATGTTGAATGGATGCACATGGAACCGGGAGGCAACTCAGGGGTGTTTGTATGGTCCGATGCCAATCCCGATGAAAAATCGCGGCTCCCGAACGGTGTTGAGGTTCAGATGCTCGAACTCGACTGGGTCACGCTTAATACAAAGGACGGAGTGGTTCCACCTATAGCTTATGTGCATGGCGAACTGTTTGGTGTGGGCGGAGTGACAACCACCCCTGATAATCCCCGGGGAACAAGGAGCAAGTCGGTTGAGAACCGGTGCAAGGGGAAAGGAGAGTGGAATGTATATGATGTCATCTGCATCGATGGCGTTATTAAGCTTTCGGTAAACGGAAAAGTTGTCAACGGCATCACTAATTCATCAAAGAGAAAAGGATATTTATGCCTCGAGTCGGAAGGAGCGGAAATCCATTTCCGTAACCTACGGATAATTGAGTTGCCCTCTGGTAATACGAGTTTGCAGTAGGCAGTAGGCAGTTAAGAACGGTATTCAGTATTCAGTATTCAGTATTCGGTATTCAGTATTCAGTAAGTCAATGCCTGAAACCCTGAAACTTGCAACTAGTAACCAGCAACCAGCAACCCTAAACCGCCTTCACTCCTTTATGCCTTTACGTCTTTATGCCTTTACGCCTTCACGCCTTCACACCTTCCTCAGAATCCAAACGTCATCCTCAAATAAATATTCCGTCCGGGTTCTACGCTGATATTTCCCCTGTTGGTTGAAAGATGGCTTGTATAGCTGCGGTCGGTGATGTTCTCGATTCCTGCAAACATCTGCAGCCTTGTATTTCCCAGATTTATGGATGTTGAGTTCAGGGCCAGGTCGAGGCGGGTGAATCCGCCGGTTTCCTTTTCCCCTTCAGCTATTTTATTCTGCTTTGAAGCGCCAACAAGTGTAAGTTCGGCTGAGCCTGTCCTGTTATTGGTGTAACGGATGCCGAGGCGGCCGTTAAGCGGGGGGATCTGCGGAAGGTAGGTATCGGCTTCGGTATCCTTTCCGCGAACATATGCTCCCGTTCCGGTTAAAACAAAATCAGAATGGAAGTTGTACTGAAATCCAAAATCAAAACCATAGAGGAAGGCCTTGCTTACATTGGCGTTGACAAGTGCGGGAAGAGTGTCGGTCATACCTTCGGAAGCTCCTGTATTAATCGTATAAATAAACTCTCCCGGCGTTTCGACTATCATATTCTGAATCCTGTTTGCAAATACGTCAGCCTGGAAGTTCAGCTTGTTTTTCCACACTCTCAGTCCGAGGTTGCCGGAATAACCGTTCTCCGGCTCAAGTTCCGTATTGCCAAGGAGGACATAGTTGCCAAGGTCAATATATTTGAACAGTTCCTCAAGCGACGGAGCCCTGAACGAACGGGCGAAGCTGAATGACAGGTCGGTGTTTTCAGGAAGCCTGTAAAGAAGGCCGGCGTTGGCGCTCCATGACATGCCGGTGTTGCTTCCCGCATCGAAAGTAATCCTCTGGTTTGGAGGTGAATCATTCCTTACTCCGTTTGTTATAAGGTAGTCGATATCCCGTCCCTGTTCGTTCCTGACTTTTATCCGGTCCATTCGTCCGCCGATTATAAGCGTCATCCTTTCGTCAGGAAGCTGTGTTTCGTTTTGTATGAATACCCCAGCACTGGCAAAAGTTGACTCCGGGGTAGGAGTCTCTCCCCGGATTAGGTTATTTGTTTTCAGTATGTCTCCGTCTTTGTTCAATACGTCGACCCTTATGTTTTTTATGCGTTCGGTGTAAAGGTCACGTGCCCATATGTCAGCGCCGGCGATCAGGGTATTCTTTTCTGAAAGTTTCCAGGTTCCCTGGAGTTTTCCTCCACGGGTGAAATGTTCCCCTATCGGAAGAAAAAGCTCAGGCGTTATGCGCTGGAAGCCCGTGGGTGTTTCATTTAGTGTAACGGTATTTGGGATCAGTTCAACATCGCGCTTGATGAACTGCATGAAATAGTTGAATTTTATTGATTCAAGTCTTTTGCCGGGATTTTTTATCTCATAGTCTGCCGACAGCAGCTGCCTCCCGATGTCAGAATAGGTTGCCCGGGCCGGACCGGGGAAAGCATCTCCGCCCGGAATGCCGACATCGGTCGACCAGTTTCGCTGAAACTGAAGGTTGAACTGGTGGTTAGGGAGAGGCTTGATACCTACTTTGGCAGTTATGTTATTTGTGGTGAACTGGCTGTTGGGGAGAACGCCTTCAGGTGTCCTCATGTCATCTGCCTTGCCGTAGGAACCGCTTACCCTGACGAACCACTTCTGTGAACCGGTGTTAAGGTCAGCGTGATTCATGAAGAACTTGTTAGCTGAGGAAAATCCGGAACTGACATTTCCCGACAGATACATCTTGTCTGAAAAATGACCGTCCTTTGTAATTATGTTTACAATGCCGCCCATGGCTCCGGTGCCGTAAAGCGACGACTGGGCGCCTTTTACCACTTCCACCTTTTCGATATCGTTTACATCGATCATGCTGAGCGAAGCCGTGAGGTCATTTGCTGTTTCCACACGGTTGCCGTCGATCAGTGTCACAAGGCGGTTTTCGCTGAAACCGCGGATATTGATATTGGTAGCCCACACTCCATCGTTGCCCATGGCGATACCCGGCTCAGTGGCAAGCACATTTGAAAGGGTAAGGGATGATAGTTTTTTATATTTCAATGACCCGACAACAGCTATGGGAGCAGGCAAATCCCTTGCCTGCCGGTTGACCATCAGGCTGGCAACCTCCACTTCACCCAGGTTTACAGGCTGTGATGACAGCAGGAAATCCCGATGCAGGTCACCGGTGACACTTAATTCCTGCACCAGGGGAGTATAGCCAAGCATTCTTATTACAAGGCGGTAATTGCCGGAAGGCAGGGAAAAGAACAAGCGTCCTCTGACATCTGAAACCTCGGCATGAACAACCTTATCACTTACTCCGACGGAGGTAACCTCAGCTACAACCCCCTCTAATGTCTTGTTGTTCACTGAATCACGAACCACGACCTGAAGAGAGTGATTCTGCCCGAAAGAGCTCATTGATAAAAATAACGCAAGGGAAACCGTAAGGAAATAATTTCTATTCATCATGTATGTTCTTTAAAAGTACCGATTTGATCTGGATTCCGCTTAAGCGGCCCAACTGGCCTGTAAGTGAGCCAATCTGATCGGTGGTACCTTCAAGAACAAGAGAGATGATGCTTTCGCCATTGCTGCGGGGCAGGCCCTGGCGACCGATAATTATACTGGAATGCTTCGAAATGATTTCGTTCAGTTCCTGAACACTTTCGCGCGTCTGAATCAGAATTATTGCCGATCCTATTCTCTTTTCCATCAGAATACCTCCGGATTGGATTTGATTTTTAACCTGCTCGTCCTTGAATCTCCTTACGGCGTTCCGGATGCCATCCGGAGTGCTTCTCAGACCTGAGCTGGTCTATTGTTAATTATTTCACAAAGGTGGTGATTTTATTTGAGTAAACAAAATGGAAGGGATTTTTTGAACATTATTAATATTAAACCCTGTCAGGGTAAGACATCAGGGGGGGCTGTAGGCCGCCGGTTGCACCGGCGGTTATTCACATTAAACCACTGTCGTGGTTTTTTCGTTAAACCGCTACCACGGTTTATATTTAAAGAAACCGGGTGAAAAATGATGAAAGAATTCCCTGAATGGATAGTTTTGCATCAGAAACTTATGAGATGCTGAAAAAGCTGTGGTACTTATTAATATTTGTTTTGCTGCTTTACGGATGCGGAAGCCGGCAAGGGAAAGAACCAGGTGGTGCGGATTACACTATTGCCGCCCTGAAAGGTCCTTCGGCTATGGGTATGATCAGGTTGATCGACAGCCTGGGCAGCGGTTCGGGACATTCGGTGGAGGTGCAGATACTGAATGAACCGCTTCAGGTCCGTAAAATGATGCTCGACGGTACGGCAGACTTTGCAATCCTACCGACAACCATGGCAGCCATTATGTATAACAAGGGACTGAAATACAAGCTGATAGGGATCCCATGCTGGGGAACTCTCTATCTGGCCGGCAGCGATACCCTTGTCGGGACGTGGGAAGATCTCAGAAACAAACGTATTTATGTTATGGCCAGGGGAATGACTCCCGATGTTATGTTAAGGCATCTTCTTAAGAAGAATGGCATTGATCCGGACAAAGACGTGATCCTTGATTACAGTTTTCCCACCCATATCGACCTTGCCAATGCGGTAGCCGCGGGACAGGCGGCGCTTGGAATACTCTCCGAACCTTTGGCCAGTCTGGTTACCCTGAAAAACAGGGATATCCGGATCATCTTCAATCTGGAGACAGAATGGAGCAGAAAAGAGGATATTGAAATTACTGAAACAGCTTTTCTTGGCAGTGAAAGCATACTCAGGCATGAACCTGAACTGGTTGAGCGGATTATTAATTCCTACAGGCATTCATCCGGGTGGGTGAATCAATATCCCGATAGCGCGGCTGTACTGATCGTACGGTACGGGATTCTTCCCGACACGGCTGTTGCAGCGCATGCCATACCCGGATCAAATCTCAGGTTTGTAAAGGCAGATGAAGTGGAAGGTGAAATTAATGACTATCTGAATGTTTTTTATAAATTGAATCCCGATATTGTCGGAGGGAAGTTACCCGATGAAAGTTTCATTTACAGGTAATAAAAAATACATAAGCCTGGCTTCAGTGATCTGTATGATAATCGTATGGAAGATACTGTCATTGAACTTTAATTCCGATTTTGTTCTTCCTTCACCTGAGAAAACCCTGATTACAACTTTGACTTTATTCACCGACGGCAGGTTCCTTGAGATCGCTGGCTCAACGGTTGCAAGGGGCCTGATTGGTTTTGTCATATCATTGATTCTCGGGATAGGAACAGGGATCATTACCGGCATCAATCCATATGTTGATGCCTTCCTTCGTCCCTTGCTGGTCACCATACGTTCCGTACCGGTAATCTCAATCATTCTTCTTGCCCTTATCTGGTTTAATCCGGGTTCGGTTCCTGTTTTCATCGGTATGCTTACAATGTTCCCTTTCATCACTACCAATGTAAGCGATGGTATAAGGAGCATAGACAGGGACCTCGTTACGATGGCCGGATTTTACAAGGTCAGAAGAGAAAGGATTATCCGCGAATTATATATCCCTGCAATAAGCCCTTTCATTGTCAGCGGTGCATCGAGCGCTCTGGGCATAGGATGGAGAGCAATTATTATAGGTGAAGTACTCAGTCAGCCGGAATACGGGATTGGTACCATGATGCAAAATGCACAGACCTTTTTGAATATTGATTCAGTGATAGCCTGGACGATTGTTGCAGTGCTCATAAGTTACGGATTTGAGAAAATTATCAGATGGATTGAACGCAAATTTATAACCTGGAGAACCTGAATATGAGTCTGGAAATAAAAGGGCTTAATAAAAAATTTGATAATCTTTCACTTTTCAGTGACTTCAGCATTGAATTTCAGGAAGGAACAATAACCTGTATCCTTGGTCCTTCGGGTTGCGGCAAAACCACTTTGTTAAACATTATCGGAGACACAATTAAACCCGACAGCGGTCAGCTGTCAGGCTTCAGGGGGAAGACAATCTCCTATATCTTTCAGGATCCGAGGCTGCTTCCATGGAAAACGGTTGAGGAAAACATCGACTTTGTTCTCACGAGGGAAATGTCTGCTGATCAGCGTCACAGAATCACCGGTCAGCTCATAAGGCTTATGGAGCTTGAAGATTTTGCCGGTTTTTACCCCTCGAAGCTTAGCGGGGGCATGAGGCAGAGAGTCTCGATAGCAAGGGCTTTTGCATATCCTTCGGAGATTATTTTGATGGATGAACCGCTCAAGGGGCTCGATGTTAAATTGAAATTAAACCTCATACGGATTTTCTCGCGCATGTGGCAGGCCGACAAAAGAACTGTAATTTCTGTGACCCACGATGTCGATGAAGCACTTCTTATGGGTAATGATATTATAGTCCTAAGCCGGCCCCCGGCTCAAATAATACTGAAACAGCAGATTGATATACCTTCCGAAAAGCGTTCGCTGGAATCGGAATATTTCAAAAACCTCGAGCTGAGTCTGATGGGGGCTTTGGGGAATTAGGGAAGGCGTGAGGCATGAGGTGTGAGGCGTGAATGGATGAGCTGTGAGGGTGACTTTCTAACCAGTAAAATAAGCATTAATACAATGTTATAACATTGTTATAACATGCAATTTTCCTTTGCGACTCTTTCAGCTGAAACACACAAGCTGGTTTCTGTCCGGAAGCATTGTAAAATATTGAATGATGCAATTGTTTTCCTGTATTAGATTTCAAATAGTGCTTCAATAGGGTGGATTCGGAGTGATTTATATCATAAGCTGATACTAGTCAAACCTGTATGTCCATCCTTCAGGATTACGTATATTTGAAAAGAGAGAACTCATTGGAAACCACTAAAAAGAGGCAGTCATGAAAAAGATAAACCGCAGGACATTTTTAGGGAACGGAGTAGCAGCCGCAGCCGTTGTCACGGTAGGAAAAACATTCGATGCAAAAGGAAACGAAAGGGTACTTCCCTTAAAGAAAAACAATGAAGATCCCTTTAATCCGGTTACTTTCAGCGCAATGCCGACAAGGTCTTTCGGCAGGACGGGCTACAAGGTGGGTATTTTCAGTCTGGGCGGCCAGGCCACCCTCGAGATAAAGGGTAAGGAAGAAGAGTCGGAAAAGATCATCAACAGGGCCATAGACCTGGGGATTAACTATATCGATACGGCAGCCTCGTACGGGCAGGGTGTCAGCCAGCTGAATATCGGAAGGGTGATGAAAACACGAAGGGGAGAAGTGTGGCTGTCAACCAAAACCCACGACCGCACATATGATGGATCCATGCGACTGCTGGAGGAGAGCCTGAAAAACCTTCAGACCGATCACCTCGACCTGTGGCAGCTTCACAATGTTCAGAGGCAGGAACAGGTTGACCAGATATTTGCTCCCAACGGAGCAATAAAAGCCCTTGAAAAAGCCAAAGCCGAAGGTGTGGTCAGGAATCTTGGGATAACTGGTCATTTTGAGCCTCTGGTTCTGCTCGAAGCTATAAGGCGTTATCCTTTCGATGCAATTCTTATTGCAATGAATGCTGCTGATGTCCATTATCTGAGTTTTAAGAACTACCTGTTGCCTGAGGCTCAGAATAAGGGAATGGCGATAATTGGGATGAAAGTCACCACCCGCAGCCGTATCCTTTCCACGTGGACGCCTCCGCCGCTTGATCAGCAGACTGATGCACGTTTACGGACGCCGATACCCGGGACCATCAATATTAAGGAAGCACTCACCTATAACATGAGTCTGCCCGTGAGCACTACAATCATTGGAGTTGACAATATTGAACAGCTCGAGGAAAACGTGAAGATAGCTTCGGAGTTCACGCCATTAAGTCAGGCGCAGATGGAAGAAATAGAATTCAAGACGCTGCCGGTTGTAAGGCAGGCGCTTTATTTCAGGAGGTGGGATATTGGGTTGTAGAGACGCGATTAATCGCGTCTCTACAACCCCTTCCAGTTTGCCGGATTATCGGTAATATAATTGCGAATTCGTTCCCATTCGGCAACATCACGGATAATATGTTCATAAAACCGGGGTTGCCAGGCAAAAACGGGATGTATTTTATTTATTTCAAACGAACACCGCCCTTTGTACCATCGAATAATTCGTGAAATATTTCTGTGAAACATCGGGTTTTTGTTTCCTGCAAATCCGCCAGGTTTCTGCGGTTGGTGTTGGTGTTGGGATTGGGGGATGCACGGGGATTGTAGAGACGCGATTAATCGCGTCTCTACTACCCCCCGGTTAATTATCAGAATCCCGTGTACATGATTCGGCATTATAACAAAATTTTCCAATTCGACGAAAGGGAAATGATTTGGAATTTCGGTCCAGAATCGTTCTGCCAGTTTGCCTGTTCCATTTAAAATCATCGTTCCGCCTGCAATTTCACCAAAATATTGTATCCTGCCGTTCGTGCAAATGGTAATATAATATGCACCATCGTTCGCATAATCCCAGGTTTGTAACCGGGCAGAAGGTATCCGGTATTTATTCAGGAATTTTTCAGACATAGGCAAAATGGTGTTATGATTCCCCGTAGAGACGCGATTAATCGCGTCTCTACGTTATAAAATGTACCATATCGGCACACCTTAGAATGTAAACATACCACATAAAGAAACCACCAACGAGACAGAAATCTTGTGGACTGCGTCCACCGTCCTTGTGAACCGTAGTTTTAACGAAGGTTCAAGCCCGGAGAAGCCGCGGAGAAAGAGAAAGGTCGAAGCCCCTCCTTCGCCAAGGCTTCGGAGG
>DIWB01000042.1:7318-7593 GCA_002428385.1 Bacteroidales bacterium UBA6117 | reverse complement strand
AAGTTTTAATGAAAAATTGGGTGTCCCAACCTGAATTTTTCCAGCGCAGTGCTGGTTGAATGAGATCCCTCGCCTCGTGGTCACTGATTACTCTTATTTCGCTTTGATTGTTTTCCAATGTGGGGATACTCCTGGTTTTCCGATATCGTCCGGCGAGGGATGACAGGTCGCTTTTGTGGGAGGTGGGGTGAGGCCGCGGCGAGTGAATCATTCCCAAAAGTGCAGAATTGCTGATCTCGCCGCGGCCTCACCCCATGATCACCATGCGCCATGTC
>DIWB01000042.1:0-7240 GCA_002428385.1 Bacteroidales bacterium UBA6117 | reverse complement strand
GCGTGAGGAGTGCGGTTGAACCTTTTACGAATATTTTCGCAACGATATGTACGAATATTTTCGTAATGGTTGTCCGGTTTGGTACGGTAGAAAATCCTGGAAATAAAAGCCACAACTTAATTCTGGGTGTCTTTCGCACATAACAGGAAAAAGAGTCGTTAGTACGGTATATATTAAAAATCAATTTTATATATTGTTCATAGTCTGCGATATAAAAATTTCAACCAGACTAAATTTGGATAGCGTCAGAAGTTAGGAAATATACAACTATGCGAAAATTATCAATTTTTATAGCGACAAGTTTAGACGGATACATCGCAAAACCAAATGACGACCTCAGTTTTCTGAAATTAGTTGAAAAAGAAGGAGAAGACTACGGTTATGCAGAATTCATGGCCAACATTGACACAATAATTCTCGGCAGAAAAACCTTTGATTATGTGGTCAGGGAAATTGGCTCTTCTCATTACGACAACGGACAACGGGATGTGTATGTCATTACAAAAACTGAACGACCGCGTATGGGCAGAACAACCTTTTACACAGGAAAACTGACTGAATTGGTTCAACGACTAAAGTCCGGTAGCGGGAAAAACATATATTGTGATGGTGGTGCAGAAATTATAAATGAACTTTTACAACATGACATGGTAGACGAATTTACAATTTCCATTATACCGGTTCTGGTTGGTAACGGGACAAGACTTTTTAAAGACAACAGACCCGAACAGCATCTTGAATTTGTGAGTGCAATCTCATTTGAAGCAGGATTGACACAGCTACATTACAGACGAATCGGATAGAGTGAACAAAAAACACGAGAGCAGAACCGTCAGGCCTTAGTCTGAACAGGATACAGATGATTATATTGAGTAAGTAATTTGCCATTGGATACATACATCACTATGCTCCGGGGTATTAGCATGACCGGGCATAATACAATCAGAATGACCAGACTTGCTGATTTGTTCAGGCAACTGGGTTATACTGACGCGGAAACTTACATCCAGAGCGGGAATATTATTTTTTCATGCCAGAACAGCAGTATCGATGATGTTTCTTCAGAAATCCGGAAGGCCATTCTCTCTGAATTCAGTCTCGACATCGCTGTAATAACCCGTACTCCGGATGAAATGCAGAAAATAATCCTGGCAAATCCATTCCTGGAAGAACCCAATTTCGATCATTCAAAAATGGCAGTTCTTTTTCTTGAGCTTCAGCCATCGGAAGAACAGATTCTAAAAGTTGCCGGCATCGATTATCCTCCCGATAAATTCCGGATAAATGGCAGAGAGATATACATTTACTGTCCGAACGGATTCGGCAAAACAAAATTGTACACAAATTTCTTTGAAGCTAAAATGAAAGTGACAGGCACTGCCCGGAACTGGAGAACGATAAACAAGCTGATGGAAATGGCCGGAAGACTGTCTGAAAACACCTGACTGTTTCCCCGGCCGGGATCAGATATATTCGAAACTGATCTTCTTTATCCATTTCTCCTCAAGGAGCCTGGCGATCCTTTTTACAACAGTCCTTCTTATCTCCAGATCGACAGGCAGCGTGGGATCCTGATGAGCCACATTGATCCTTGTTCCGATGACGAAATGGATCTCATCGCTCTCCATCAGAAGCCTCACTATCTTGTCGGCCGGACCTTTCCCCAGCCTGACGCTGTTATTGTACGATTTCAGGATCTCATTTACTTTCTGAAGGGTGAGGATGCCTTCGGTAACCAGATCGATGCCCTCAATAAAACTTTCGGGCGGCAGTTCGGGATCTTCAAAGATCAGTTCATCTATGATTGCCTTGTTAAGCTCCCGGGCCACAACATCGGCAGTTGTGCCTCCGCAGAGGATCACCTTGCCCTTGTATTCCTTCACCTTGAAGGCGAGGTCCCTGTCCTTTTCCTTTTCGTATGGAGGACCGGTACAGAGTAGCAGTTTCCTCGGCTCGCGGAAATAGATGGTGGCGCATGAAATGTCATCCTTTGCCTTGTAGGCATCGTTCTTATGGGCCATGGTGACAATCTTCCCCGACAGGTTTAAAGCTGACATCGAAATATCTCCTTTCACCAGGGTCGATGCATAGGATGCAATATCATCTCTTCCCCATCCGAAGGGAAACGCCTCGCTACCCATACCGCTCTGAGCGGCTCCGTCGGAAAAAAATATTATCCTGTCTTCCTTTGAAGGCATAAAGGTGCATGTCTTCAGGACTTTTCCGGCATTTTTCCCCTTGTTGAGGACAACCTCCTTCCAGGAGGGATCGAAGATATCCGATCCCCTCAGTATAATTGTCGACGGATTGTCGTACTCAAGGATATTAACGCTCCCGCTGCTCTCAATATCAACTATGGTGAATGTCGAATAGCTTATCATTCTCTCGCTACATACGGGAAGGGTGTTCATTATTATCTCCGCTATGCGGTCCACCTCCTTGTGTTCTCTTGTGAAATTGAGAGCCATTGTAGCAGTAAGGGTGGCAAGAACATTAGCCTTTACTCCGTGTCCCATACCGTCCGACAGCACGGCAATTACCCTGTCTTCCTCCTTGATGTACTTATTCAGGAAGACATCGCCGCAAATCCTTTCACCGTCGTGATTTCTTTGCTGACTGTTTACTTCTATGTAAAAATCTTTATACACTGTGTGTTACTGCCGTGGGTCTTTTTTTACAAGCGACTTTTTCCTGTACGACTCAATAATTGAATTAAGCATTTGCTCGGTTTCTGATGCGCCTTCTCCCAGGAGGAAACCTATTTTCTGAACCATTTCGAGGTTCTTTTCGATAACGTCGCTTACCCTGTTTATAACCTCCTCTCCCTGAACCTCAGGAGAGTAGAGATCCCTTATTATGGCGCCGCACATCCTGTTCTTCTTTATCGGGAAAATCGATACGTTGAGCATGCTGTCCTCGTAATGGATGTCCTTGCTCACCACGGGCTCATCTTCCTTGAGCACATAGGAGAACATATTATAGACGTTGAAGGGAAGAAGAGTTTTCAGATCAGCTCCGACCAGTCCGGGAATGATCTCAGAAACGGCTTTCGCATCTTCTCCTAAGATGTTTATGAAGCTCACGTTCGAATGAAGCACCTTGAGGTTGTTATCAACTATTACCACCCCCGAGGGAAGCTTCTCAAGCATGTTGTTCATCATGTCGGAAGCGCTTTGAGCCATTTCCTTTTCCCTCATGGCAAGCTCCTCCGATTCTTTCAGCGCCTTCTTGGTCTCGGCAAGCTTCCTGTTAGTCTGCCTCAGCGTCTCTATGTATTCCTGCTTGTTCCTCAGGTTGTAGGTGTGGCACATCTCAGGCACCGCAAGCCCCTTTGCGACGGTTGAGGCAAAATGGCGGCACGACTGATAGCCGCAGGCCCCGCAATCGAGTGTGTCATTGATGTCTTCCCTGCCAATTATCTTCATCACCTCAGCTATCGCTTCCTCCGGCGGTTCGGGTATCCTCTGGTCGTTGGGATGAAAGTCCCTTGAGAAATCGAGCTTCGACCAGCGTTTCATGTCTTTTTCCCATTGGTTCTTGTCGAGCTTTCCAACCCTTTTCTCGGCATAGAGCCTGACAAGCGCCCTTCTCTTGAACCTTTCATTGTGAGTTTCCATCCCGGGACCCAGCAGACAGCCATGACAAAAAAAGAGGTTGAAGTGATGGCGGATAGTATCAATGTACTTCTCAAAGTCATTCAGGCCTTCGAAGACATCTTCCCTTCCGGCAGCCGTAATAACACCGCTGACAGCAATATCCCGCTTGATGCCGGCAGCCTGGAGTATTCCTGCAGGAAGAGGGTAGAGGGCTCCCCAGTGACCGTAGGGAGGATCAAAATCCGACATCCTGACTGTCCTTTCCTGTATGTCGAACTCATCAAATAGCTGTCTCAGCTCAATGAAGGTGAGAACCCCGTCGACAAGTTTGCCATCCTTGTGGTCGACAGCCTCGTCCTTATTGTCGATGCAGGGACCTATGAAAATTGTTGCAACATCTTCACCGTAAAGCTCCTTTACAACCAATGCAGTTGCCATCATGGGCGAAACCAGTGGAGCCAGGTTGGTAAGAAGCTCCGGATGATACTTCTCGATAAGCTTTACTATTACAGGACAATTGGTTGTTATATAATACTTCCCCTCAGCCTGTTCAAAAAGATCCGCGTACTTTGAGGCGATCAGGTCAACTCCGAAAGAGTCTTCATGAACATAATCGAAGCCCAGCGCCCTCAGCATGCTCACAAACTTCCTGTAATCGGTAATGTCGTCAAATTCCGATGCTATGCTCGGCGCTACAAGTGCGGCTGTCTTGCGCTCTGATGCCAGCAGCTTTTTGACTTCTTCCTTTGAATCGCGGAATTCAATAGCCCGCGGAGAACATGCAATGAAACAAAGGCCGCACCCGATGCATCTTTCATTTACTATGGTCGGATGCTTTTTCTGCGCCCTCACCTCTATGGCATTCACAGGACAGACCCTGACGCAGGAATATGAATTCCGGCATTTTTGGTCGTTGATATAAAAGATTGGCTTTCTGTCGTTCATAAATAATCAGTGATTGGAATCCTACCTGATATTCCCGATCTCCTTTTCAAGTATGGCATCAATTTTTGCCAGTGTTACGCCCTCTATTATCCTGTCATTTATCCTCAGATTCGGACCGTTGCTGCAAAGATTCATGCATCTTGCTCCCTTGAAAACTATCTTGTCCTCAAGATGATTCTTCTTGAGATAATCCCTGATATAGTTCACTACATCACGATTTCCCCGCGAGAAGCAGGAACTGCCCATACAAATCTGCATTTCAATTTTTTGCTGCATCCGATGCCTGATGAAAACAACTTAAAGCTCAAATGTAATAATATTTTCCGGGCTTTCATCCTCATACAGACCAAACAACCCAACCATTTCGCTGATTGTCATAGGTTAATTACTAATTATTGTTAATAAAATAACAATGTTTATTTTGTAACAACAAATTTCTTTATATTTGGAATATATTCATTATTTGAAAGGATGGCAGCAGACCTCGACAATATCTTAAGCAAGTACAAGCAGGGCCGGCGTGAAGAACTGATCCCCCTGCTTCAGGATATACAGGAGGCTGACGGTTATATCTCCGAGGAAGCCATTGTAAGGGTGGGAAGCCATCTGGGACTGAGTACGACGAAAATTTTCGGACTGGCAACTTTTTATGACCAGTTCAGGTTCTTTCCCGCCGGAAAGATTCACATAAAGCTTTGCAACGGCACCACATGCTTTATGAACGGATCGAAGGCCGTAATAGATAAATTCAGGGAAGAGCTCAGGATTGAACCGGGGCAAACGACACGAAACGGGAATTTCAGTCTCGAGACAGTGACCTGTATGGGAGGCTGTTACCATGGACCCGTGATCATGATAAACGATGAATACCATATCCATGTGCAGCCTGAACAGGTACCCGAACTTATCAGAAAGCTTAAGTACATAATTGACAACGACTAAATGGAAGATTTAAAAACATTCCTCATACAGAAGGTATTGTTGTTTGAATCCGATACTCTCACTTCCGAAACGGAAAAGGTATTGCAGAAGGTGCGCCGCGACAGGACAGATGTGCCCGTGATCCATGTCACCTTTAATTCCAGTTCAATAATAGCAGGCGCCGACAAAACATTAAATGCCATCAGGTCGTATGTAAGCGATAACCAGCCCTCGGCGGAAGTGGTAACAGTGGGCTGTGCAGGTCCGGCCAACTTTGAGCCCCTGGTCTGCATTCAGATGCCTGGAAAAAACCGGCTCTTTTTCAGGAATATCACTGAGGAAAAGGTGGAACCTCTTCTTAACGGGGTTTTCCACAGCGACATAAATGAAGATGACCTGCTCGGGCAGACCGGCGAAAAGGGATTCGGTCTGTGGCCCGGGATTTCCTTTATGAACGAACTTCCATTCTTCGCCCTCCAGAAAAGGATAGTGCTCGGGAACTGCGGATGCTACAATCCGGAAAGTATTGAGGAATATATTGCCAGGGGAGGCTACCGGACATTCGTAAAAACGATCCGGCATTATACATATGAGGAGGTTTGTGACATTATTGAACGCAGCGGCCTGAGGGGCAGGAGCGGGGGAGGTTATTCCACCGGCCTGAAATGGAAACAGGCTCTTGCAACACCTTCCAATTCGCGCTACCTGATATGCAATGCCAAGGAAAGTGATCCGGGTTCGTTCAGCGACCGGACCATTCTCGAAAGTGACCCCCACCGTCTTATTGAGGGAATGGCCATTTCTGCATACGCAATAGGCGCATCAAATGCGATAGTCTATCTCAAATCGGGCTCCGCCCATGCCCTGGAAAGGCTTCAGAAAGCTCTTGCTCTGGCGAGGGATTACGGCATTATCGGCCATAACATATACTCCAGCGGATACAATCTCGAAATATCTGTAAAGATTGAACCAGGGGCTTTCGTCTGCGGCGAGGAAACCGCTCTTATCAACAGCCTCGAGGGAAAAAGGGGAATGCCCCAGCTCAAGCCTCCCTATCCGACAACTTCGGGCCTTGCAGGGAAACCCACGGTAATCAACAATGTGGAGACTCTTATGAATGTCCCGCTGATCATGCAGAACGGCCCCGAATGGTTCAGGGGATTAGGTACCGAAAAGAGTCCGGGAACAAAAATCCTGGCCATAACCGGCCGCGGACGAATGTCGGGTGTGATTGAGGTCGAGATGGGCACCACTATCCGGACAGTCGTCGAGGATATTGTAGACGGTATACGGGACGGAAAGGATTTCAAGGCGGTTCAGATGGGAGGGGCTTCCGGTACATTTATTGCCGCCGGTGACATTGACACCCCGATCGCATTCGAGTCGATGAAGGAAAAGGGAATCGTTATGGGTGCAGGCGGATTTGTTGTAATCGACGAGACTTCGTGCATGGTCGACCTGGTGAGGTATTACATGGAATTCATAAGGAGGGAAAGCTGTGGAAAATGCATACCCTGCCGCGAAGGAACCGGAAGAATGCTCGAAATACTTGAAAGCGTAATAAAAAAGCCGGCCAACGAGGAATCAGGAACAACCCTTGAAAGATTCAAGGGAGTCATGCAGCTTGAAACCATCTCGACTGTAATGAAAGACACTTCCCTTTGCGGTCTCGGTCAGACTGCACCGAATCCGTTTATGAGCGCCCTGCTTAACTTCAGGGAGGAGTTCGAGGAACACATATTCGACAGGAAATGCAGGGCCAACGTCTGCAGAGGACT
>DIWB01000033.1 GCA_002428385.1 Bacteroidales bacterium UBA6117 | reverse complement strand
GGTCGATAACGGCGGAGAAATCATTTCCGCCCATTCCGGCAAAAGCAGGCGGCTTGGTACGAGCCGGGGGAGTCACCACCTGTGAAAACAACATTGAGACTGTCGCCGGGACGATCATGATGAACAACAGAATTTTCTTCATAGTTTTTCAGATTATTTGATTTCGAAGGTGTTGAATGAATGCGTTTTCAATGTGACAAACAGAGGCCAACAATGCTTGTCATATCAGAGGTGTTTCGTTCTTTTCATAGCGGTGCCTGTCAAACTTGTATAATTTGGCCGGCTTATGGTTAACATTCTTTTCTTTCTCAGGCAATGCGGTAAGGTAATTCAGCTTCCGGATCTTCTTTCTGAAGTTTCTGCTGTCGAGAGTTATATTAAGAATTGATTCGAAGATATCCTGGAGCTGACGCAATGTGAATTTCTTGGGGAGCAGTTCAAAACAAAGCGGTTTGTCACGGAATTCATTCCTCAGGTTAAGGAGGGCTTCCATTACAATATGGTTATGGTCGAAGATCAGTTCCGGCAGTTTATCCACCGGGTGCCAGATTGTTTTTTCGGTTATTGCACTGTCGGAAATCTTAATCAGGGAATAATATGCCACTGTGACAACCCTGTCGACCTTCACTCCGCTGGTACGGCGCAGCCATTCAAGGTCTTCAGGCGGTTTGAGCCGTTGCGGATCGCCAAAGACGGCATATTGTTTCAGGAAAATATCCTTAAGACCTGTGAGTTCAGTGAGTGTCCTTGTTGCAGAAGTATCGAGATCCTCCTGTTCGGAGATAAGACTGCCCGGAAGTTTCAGCCGGTGACCTCTGAGTTGATGGCCTTTTACCTTTTCCCTCTCAATCAGCAACACCTTAAGAGTCCCTTCGCTGAAGCCGAAGATCACGCAGTCGACTGAAATATGGGGGTTGAGATTCATCGAAGTTTTTGTCAATACAATTTAGGCAAAAATTATTAATTGAGCAATCTTAGCGTAAAAAATACGCTAAGATTTTTCCGGGCATTTTGCATCACACGAAAAAAAATGAAGAGCAGCTCACAACAGATATGAGTTGCCCTTCAGATCAAACTAAAGCAAGGTATTATGCCGGCATATCAGGCAGTTTATAACCATTCAGGTATTCGTGCCTTATGAGAGATGTAACGAATTCTTTCGCACTTACAACACTGGGATCAGCCGGACGCTGGCCTGCGGGTCCGCCGGGTCCGCCGGCCGGGGCACCTCCGCGTGCAGGCGCTGATCCTCCTGCTGTTCTGGCCTGTGAACTGGCTTGTGCCATCATCCTTCCCATGTCCATAGTCTGGGAGAATATTGAAACCCTGTCAGTATCAGAGATGTTTGTAAACTGCATATTTTCTCCATCCCAATCAAGTATCCTGTTGAGTTTCTGCAGGCGGACAGCAAGAACGCCCATAAGAACCATTTCGTTGAAAGGACCGGCTTCGCCGAAATGAGATGCAATTTTATTTCGAAGGTCGGGATCTTTGCATGCAGCAACCCAGTCGAGGTAGTGGTTGTTATCAGGAACGCAGATGCTGCCAATATCTCCCGATCCCTGACTGCCGGCGCCAACAAGCGCCACGTTAAGGGTGTCGCTGGGAGCCTGGTAGCCAAGCTTCCTGCCCATCGCCACGCTTGGGATAATGGTGAATGCTGCTGATGCTGCAGTTGTTGTCATTAAAAAACTCCTGCGGGAAATTGTCTTACCCCGGGAGTTGCTTTTGCCGGAATTCTCTTTTAACATATCTGAAAAATTAAAATTTTGAAAAAAAGGTTCAGTAAATTTGCCCCTGTCAATTGTTGTTGAAAACCACTGACAGCTGAATCGGCTTTGAAAAATAACATAAAAATAAGATACAATAAGTACAAAAAATGAATAATTACAATTGTTAAAATATTATTTGATTTCCGGAAATAAAACGTACGTTTGGAATGTCATAAAAGGTTGAACTATTCAAAAATAACGTTCAGCACAAAAGGTTTGAAAGGTATTTTACAGGATTGGAAGACAGGAAATCGTTACCGTTTAACTCCAGGGAAAGTCAAAGAGTTTATACAGATAATAAAGTAGTTTAGTGATGCGAAATTAACATAGGAACTAAAGTTGCAGTAAATTCGACATGTAACACTACCCGGAACAAACCTTAACAATATCATATTCAGACAGATGACTACAAGCCACCACTTTCCCAGGTTCACTTTTTGCCTTTTATCAGTGATGCTAATCATGCAATCCGTTGGAGCTAGGCAACGCGGTCATAAGAACCCTGGTATCACCACAGAAAAGCAGCAGACTGCAGCAATAACTGACAGCTACTCCGCGGAGACAGATACTTCTTTGGTCTTCCTCCCCGACTTGAATAAACTGCCGGTGATTCCTGTGCAAAAAGGCAGGATTCCTGAAGTGAAATTTTCATCAGCTGACCCTTGCACCCCCCAAAACAAGGTTCTGGAGGGAACCCCCTGGGAGCCATCCACAGCAAAAACAGCCAGTCAGCTTCCTCCGGGTATTGAGGCTGTAATTCCTCCCCCTATTCCCGATATCAACAAATTATCGGATTTCAATTACCATGCTGCCGTATCGGTGGCATTCGAAGGGATGCGGTTGGTATACGGGGCCATGCCCGACGAAGAATCCAGAAAGTTTGAAGCGATATGGGCGCCTTTGTTTGATTTTCCCACGCAGGAGATTATCGACTACCTCAACCGGTTGAATCCGCTCATCAGTCAGTTCCTCGCGGTTCGCGAGGTTTATGTGAGCAACCTGCAGGCGGTAACCATGGTTTTACTCGATGCCGGATATGCTGTGGAACTAGACGATCAGGATGCCTGGGAGAAAGCGATGAACGAAGCGGGTTTTCACGGATCAGCTTTCCAATTGTTGGAAAAAGCCATGATGCTGCTGACCGAAAAGATAGAAGCGCTCGGAAATCCCCCCAATCCGGTGGAAGCAAAGTGTGCCGCCGCCGAAAACTACAAACGGATGTTACCCAAAATGGACAACCGGGGCGATTTGGGAGAGTGCTGGGCCGGCTATAGCCAGAGTCCGGTTCAGGCTGAAGGGTTGGAACAGCTGTACGAACCCCTTTTCAGGCATTTGCTGAAGGTTAAGGTTAATAATAAAGAGGTTTACCAGATCATAGAGCTGAGTGATATCGAAACCGACAATCTGGAATCAGAGGAGGAGTGGCTCGACAAAATAAGGGTGCATCAGGTCGAGGAAGTGGTGACCGGTGACGGCAAGAGCATGGAAACACGCAATGGCGAATTCAGCCAGTTTACCTATCCGCGGATTCCGGAGTTCAAACAAACCTCCTACATGAGAATGATGATGCTATCTACAATGGCATCGCCCGGTAACGAGGAAGAGGAAAACTACGATGAACGAAAAACCTACAGCAACACCTGCAACCGGTTCCTGGCCCGTAAACAGACGGCAGGTTTCTTCTTCAAGAGGGCGCTCCTGTGGGCTTACGGGAACAAATGGGCTAACTATCCGGTTAATTCCAACGGGATGATCCCCGACGAAGCCCTCGATGATTTTATGGCTGAGATGAAGGCCGAAATGAAGGAATATCTGGATGCAGAAAGATTAAAAGGGAAAGTCAAAAAACAGAAGATCGCCGAACTGGACTCGAAATACAAAGCTCCGAAACAATCGGGCAGTTCCGGAACTGCTCTTCAGGATTCATTGGCCGCAGAAAAGCTGGCCAGGGAAGAATCTATCGCATCGCGACGCGAAATAATCGAATCCATCAACAGTCAGATCATACGGGAGCAATCGATCCGCGATCGCTTATCAACCGATTTGTTCAATGCCAAAGAGGATGCAGCGCGAAAAAGCCTTATGACGCAAATCAAGGACATCGACATGCGCATCATCGGTTTGCAATCGACCCGGCAAAACGAAGAGGATGCCGTCACCACCCTTCAAACCGGTGAACTGGTGCATACCCGTCAGCCTTTTGATGAGTATGCCAGGAATAAATTCATTCATGACACTCATGTGCATGTAGCCCGGGTAAATGCCACCAGGCAGATTGCCGACCGGATTTATCGTCAGATCAATCTCTTGCCTGAAGAACAGAGAGAAAAAGCACAGGAATTGGCCGGAAAATTCCTCGATGCCAGGGCTGTGGTTTCAGGCGACTACGAAAATGCCCTGAAACTCAGGAACGCCTTTGGCGCCCAGATCGAGGGTAATGCCGAATTTGATTACCAGATGGCACGGGTTGCGGAATCGGAAGCCGATGAGAATGAGTTTATAGCTCAAACAACCATTATGGTGGCCGGAACCGCCTTTATGGGTGTGGGGTCAGCCGGACTGGCACAGGTTTACGGAGCGGAAGCAGCCGCCACTATCTATGGAACGCAGGCCTTGGGGGCTCTTTTCGGAGGGGCTACCGGCATGATTTCAGGGGGTCCTTACGAAGGATTAAAACAAGCCGCCATGTTCTGGTCTCCAAATGGGGCGGCCCTCGCCACATTTACCGATGCTTACATCCAGGCAGGCAAAATGAAAGGCGCCACCACCAAATCCCAAATCTACGAGGGAATCAAGCAAGCCGGCACAGGTTACGCGATCGGACTGGGCATGCAGTGGGGAGTCAGTAAGTTTACAAACGCCACCATGCAGCTTTTCGGGAAGGATAGCCGTTTGTTTAAACCTGTTTTCGATGTGAACTCCCAAATAAGGTCCACCGTGGATAAGATGCGTACAAAACAAAACTACCTCGCCGCATCCGATGCTATCGGCAATTTGAAAAATATGAAAACTGAGCTACAGACCCTGCGGTCAGCCGGCAGCAGGAATACGGCACGCATACAGGAACTGGAAAAGGAAATCAGCCAGCATGTGGCCGCATTAAACGGAGATTATTATGCCAAATGGCAGTTCAAGTACAAACAGGATCCCGAAATCACTTCATTTTTCGACCGATACGTGCAGCGAAATTACCGGAATATGACCCCTGATATGGTGCAAAGCCTTAAAAACAAGGGATATGTGATGGATCACATCGAGTTTAAACAGTTCCGGAACCCCACCAGCGCCGGGAGTGCCAGCATGGACCTTGACCTTGGCCCCGTGGACCGGTTGACGGGCAAAGAGCCGGTGTGGGTGATGAAGAGCGACGGCAGCAAAGTGGATATTAAAACTTTCATGAACGACGCCCAGGCTTCAATGAATGAAACCTACAGGAAGATGTTCGGAATCAGCGCCCCATTATCGGATATGAACCTGGTCACCTCCGCCCACAAGGAAGCCTTCTCAACCACCAAACTGCTCGACAAGAATGTTGATTTTACCACACTGGCCGCCGATGATGTGGCCAGCATCGGAAAGGTTTTGAAAGTCAAGGTTGAAGGCATTGAAGGAAACAAATTGCTCACCCAAACCACCAAACTTCAGGCAAAATGCCGTGAAGCTTCTAAAGAAATCGATAACATGTTGCTGAAAAAACTCGATGCCGACCTGAAAATGGCAACACCTGGAAGTCTGGACCATAAGCAGATTCAGGCTCAGAAAGAGTACTGGACCCGTATGAACCAAAAAATCAAACAGATTGGAACGCAGGAGAGTGATCCGGTAAGCATCAGCAGGATAAACCGCGAGATTTCCCAGGAAACCGGTGGAAAAGATGCCTCCCTGGTGATTAACGATCTGTTGAAGGTCTTTGGCCGGTAAAGGATTCCCTTAGTTGAAAATTCTTTGATTTCCGGAAATAAAATGGACGGTTAGACTGTCATAATAGCTTAGATTATTCACAAAAATGTTGTACAAATTTTTTAAATCATGAAAAAAACTTCATTCATAACTTATTTTCTTGCTCTGGCGCTGCTTGTTCCGTTTGCATCAATTGACGGAGAGCCGAAGGCTAAGAAGAAGCAAATTGGTATTGCAACCTATTCTGTTAAAGGGCTCGAATCGGATATCGAGGGTTCACTGAAGGCTCTCGGAGACTATGGCTATACCGTAATGGAGATATCAAACTACAATGCAGGAAGAGGTACTGTAGCAGGATACTCACCTGCAGACTATGCAGCTCTTGCGGAAAAATACGGGCTGGATATCATTTCAAGCCACGCCAGAGCCAAATTTGATGCTAAGGATGTTCCGGGCACTCTTGACGCCTGGGGAAAGCTTTTCGACGACCACAAAATTATGGGATGCAAATATGTCATTTTGCCCATGAACATGTGGTCCTCCGACGTTGAAGCTCTGAAGGCCGAGTGCAGCTTATTGAATCAAATAGGTGCAGAGGCCAGTAAAAGGGGAATTAAATTCGGATACCATAATCACAGTATGGAGTTTGCTACAGTGCCGACAACCAATCTGACCTTTGAGGATTTTCTTATTCAGAATACCGACCCCGACAAGGTATTTTTCCAGATGGATGTTTATTGGATCACGGTGGGAGGAATGGATCCCGTTACTTACCTGAAGAAATATCCCAACCGCTTTATCGTGCTGCATATAAAAGATGACTATGTAATCGGAGAGAGCGGTAAGATAGATTACCAGGCTATTTTCAGGCAGTTTTACAAAAACGGTCACAAGGACTGGTTCGTTGAGATGGAAGCCAAGATGACTGATGAGCAGAGGAAACAGTCTATTGCTATGATGGATATGATGAAGCAGAGGATGAGTCAGGGAGGCCAGGGGCAGGGTGGTGCACCGGCCGGTAATGCCGGTGGTTTTGGCCAGAGAGATCCTAAGGCACAGGCTGCCATGCTCAAGGAATCGCTTGAAGGCATAAGGCTTAGCGCCGAATATCTGCTTAACGCCAGGTTCGTTAAATAATACGGTTTGGGTTGAACCAATCAGGCCGCCCGCACCTTTGAAGACGTGAGGGCGGCTTTGAGGTTTGTCGGGAACGAATCCGCCCTTTCCGGAATTGTTGGTCACTTTAACCACAATTATGTTCCTTCCCGGCCTGAGTGTTCCCGGCTTAAGTTCATATCTCCTTGGAGGATACTGGTAGGTAATACCTCCTGAAAGTACGCCGTTGACATAAACATTGTCGGCATCTACAATTCTCCCCATAAAAAGTTTTGCAGGCTTGCCGGCCATTGATTCAGGAACATCAACCTCTTTCCTGAACCAGACGATACCGTCGATGTCCTTTATACCCTGGTCTTCCCAGTATCCCGGAAGCCAGAATTTTTTCCATCCTTCGGGAACATAGCTGACATCGAACCAGGGTTTGGGTCCGTTCGTCCCCCTGTCGGCAGGCGGATAATTTTCCGGGGGCTACTGCATCATGTCTGCTGCTTTCCTGGCAGACTTCATTACCGGGTTGAGCCAGGCTGTGTCTCTCAGATTTGCAACCCTTTCGCTGAGATGGGGGAATTTCTTAAAGCCCTCTTTGCTTATCCATGCTTCGATGGGTGTGCCTCCCACACTTGAATTTATAATCCCAATGGGAACCTGGTATTCATTATAAAGGTCTCTTGCAAAAAAGAATGTCAGGGCACCAAAACCAGGGACATTCGCGGGCGAAGCGGCAATCCATTTCCCGGGCGGCACTTCATTATGCTCCCGGGCAGCATCTGACACTGTGGGAATAAAGAAATTCCTTATCTGAGGATAATCAGCAGCAGCGATATCGGAAGGATATTTCTCCTTGACCCTTTCCATGTTGAGAACCATATTTGACTGACCAGAACAGAACCAAACATCTCCGATCAGAATATCCCTGATGGTTATTGTGTTCCGGCCCCTGATCTCCATTTCATGAGGTCCTCCGGCCTTCACTGGCGGAAGCTGCACGATCCAAAGGCCTGAAGCATCAGTGACAGTGCTGAACGTTTTGCCTGTAAATTTCACCCGCGCTCTTTCGCCGGGAGATCCCCATCCCCAGATGTTGAGCCTTGTGTCCCTCTGAAGGACCATTCCGTCGCTGATAAGAGAGGGAACTGAAATTTCAGGGAATGCGGATTGAGCTGCTATTAATAACATTACAGCAATGACTGCTAAAACACGAAATGTCTTTTTCATGTAGAATTATCCTTTGATTCTAAAGATAATAATATATCCTTAAAACCCGGACAATCAACGGCACAGATGTTTTGACAAACCGCGATTACCTGTCTGTACTGTTTTAAATGAACAGGCTTCTTCAAATTGGCCCTTTTCAGGCTTTACAGTTTCAGGTCAAGTGAAAGGTAAAATCCCGATACGAACGGTACTGAACCGGAAGGCTGCCATCCCTGGTAGTTGGGTGAAATATTCACTCCGGGAGCAAGTGAATACTGTAATCCGATGAGATATAGCTGTCCCACCCTGGAAGGATTCCACGGATCCGGCTCATTGTCAGAATTAATGGATGATATATTGTCAAACCTTCCGAAAATCCTTGCCTTTTCACTCAGAATAATTGAACCGTTTACAGTAAAAGCCTGAAAATCGTGATTCTCCTGCATCCAGTGGTTTTTCCTTATGTTATAGGCTGCAGACAGTGCCATGTTGCTGTTTTCATATGAGGCGATAAATTGCAAAGTCTGCTGGTTGATCCCGTCCTTCGACATGTTGTCAAGGTAAAGGCGCATGAATGCACCCGTTACAGGAGTGAATGTGAAACCGGCAGCAGCCTTGAAAGTAGAATCTGACTCCAGCACTTTGTAGCCTTCCCCATTCATAATTGTTAAATCGGCTGAGAACCATTCGGTAAAATTATAAGTTGCACTTAATCCCAGGTCGGCCGCAGCACCGAATTCATACAATTCGTGCGCCGGCCTGTAAACGTAACGGTAACCCCATTTGCTGTCGCTTACCTCATATTCGGGAAGCGGGATCATGCCACTGGTAACCGACAGTTTTTCAGTCTTGTACCTTAGATAGGCAAATTTCAGCATGCCGCTGAAATTGGGTTTCCCGGGTGACGGACTGGCTGCATCGTAAACCACCCTGGCTGTAAAGGTCTTAGAGAAATTGTAACTGTATCCGAAATATGCCCGTGTGAGGTCAAATTTGGTATGATTTTCACCGTCGGAGAAAGTTGTATTGAGGCTGGTGAATATCCTTGCTTCCGGTTTTCCTCCCGGCTTGAAGGTCTCCTCCTGACCCCACAGGGAGAGGGGTATACTGCAGACAGCGATTGCTGAAGCAGCAAAAGCCAGCTTCTTGAAAAGGGACTTATTTAACGGAAAAAATTTCCTTGGTTCCATGACAATGTGTTTTAGTTGTGTTTAAATCAGGCTTGGGTAACAGTCACGGCTTTGGCGTTTTCGCCAACGGCTGGGGGACGAAAATATGAAAAGAATTAAAAGTGGAAACAGGAAAGAGGCTTGTCGTTTGAAAAATACGAGTAAATACCACCACTGCAAAGAGGCTTGTCGTATGAAAAATACGAGTAAATACCACCATAAAAGTTGATTACAGTTTTAATATTTGCGTAAGCATATGGCAGTAAACCAACTGCCACCTAAACCTGAATCTAAAATATTGATTATGAGTGAAGAAAGTAAAAGCATCCGGAAAAGTGGAAGACTTGTAATTGGCCAGGACTGGGCTTCAGTGGCCATAGGTTTCGGAATTATAGTATTTGTGATTCTTGCCGGTTATTCAATAAGTACCCCGTCATTCGGGGGTAGTGCGGGTTGGAAGGGAGTCGGTGCGATAACGGAGATGTTCGGATCTTCCTCGCTTTTAATTGCAGTTGTTTCAACCGTCCTGATCTTCGGTATATTTTCCGCAATCGGCGTATACCTCAGCGGCGATTCATTACGGAAATTTGTCACGGGATTTGTTGCTGTCTGCCTGCTTACATTTCTTGCACAGTTTCTTTCGTCCTTTGCAGGTTTCAAGAACCTGGGTCTTGAAGCAGTTCTTTTTTCACTTATCCTCGGTCTTATTATTGGTAACCTGTTCAGGCTTCCCGACTGGCTGCGCTCAGGAGTTCAGACTGAACTTTATGTAAAAATCGGGCTTGTTCTTCTCGGCGCCACTATTCTGTTTAAGGATATTATGACAGCAGGGACTTTCGGCCTTTTGCAGGCGGTTATTGTAGTTATTGCAGTCTGGTATTTCACCTTCTGGGTTTCGCGTAAGATGAAGGTCGATGACGAGTACTCGACCATGCTTGCAAGTGCAGTTTCGATATGCGGAGTTTCTGCAGCAATTGCGACTGCAGGGGCTATCAACGGTGACAAGAAAAAACTTTCATTCATCATTTCGCTTGTGCTGATCATTGCCATACCGATGATGATATTCATGCCGATCATTGCGCGCTGGATCGGGTTATCCGATGTAGTCACCGGTGCCTGGCTTGGAGGAACCATCGATACAACGGGAGCTGTAGTTGCTGCCGGTACCATCGCCGGCGAAACAGGGCTTAAGTATGCCACCATTGTTAAGTTCTCGCAGAATGTCCTTCTCGGAGTGGCTGCATTTGCAATTTCAGTTTTCTGGACCTACCGCGATAAGTCAAATAAAAACGGGAAAAAAGTATCTGCCTCGATCATTTGGGAACGGTTTCCCAAATTTGTTCTCGGGTTTATTATGGCCTCGGTGATCTTCTCATTTCTGATAAGTCCTGAGACAGCCAAAGCCTCTGGCAAGGTAATCAAGTCATTCAGCACTTTCTGGTTTAACCTGGCATTTATAAGTATCGGGATGGAGACCAGATTTGCCGACCTGAAAGCAATGGATAATAAGAAGCCGTTTTATGGATTTCTGGTAGGGCAGGGATTCAATATAATCTTTACTTTACTGGTATCTTATCTGCTTTTCCAGGTTATTGGGCCAAAATAGTAATTTGCTGTTTAATGTATTTTACTGCAGAGTTCATTATTCCATGTTATTGTCTTGATACAACGTGGAAACAGCCCTGCTGTTTCTCATAGGTAGCCCAGCATTTCTTTTCTTTCCTTAGCTCATATATCACTTCTGCGAGGGCTTCTTTCATATACCACTTATCACATTCTGTGACACGGAATTTCCTGATTGAGAAACGGGCATAGGAGATGTCGAAAGCGTTTCCGTTGAGATGCGGACTGTTCTCCGAGGTATTTGTATTTGTCTTGCCAAGCCCATTTATATTCTCCGATGTCCTTGTCATTGAAGTGATGATGAATCTCGATCCTTTCAGACCGTCTTTCCCGATCTTTTGCCTGTATCTTCTTCCGATTTCATTTAGCAGTCTCCTGCTGTCGCGTGTCAGGTAAGGATAGCTGTGCTTCATGCTTTCGATCCTGTAGTTACTGCCGCCCCTCACTCTGACCAGTTGTCCGGATAATACTCTCTTTGCAATATCCTTCTCATCATCACAGATTCTGATGCCTGTTAGCCTTGCCTGCGCCGAGTAATCAGGGATTCTGTCGGTCAGCTTCCTGCTGTACACCTGCTGGTGGTTCCTGCACTTCTTGCTGAAGTACGAGGCCATAAAAGCCCTGTTGGACTGTGGTATGAAAATGAAACACAACGAAAAGACACCAACGAGGAATCCCCATACTTTAAGCCTGTATTTTTTCTTTAAGCGTATTCTCCTCATAGACTTCCTGCCTCAGTGAGGCCGTAAAAATAACTTCAATACTGTGCACCCCGAAGGTGAAATATTCACAGATTGCATTTTGTATTAACAATTCATCCTGGCCGGGTGCCTTTCTGCAAAAGGACCGGCAAACCGGTAAAAAACAGTTCAGGTTAAGCAAATCAGATAAAATGACCCCTGAACAATCGGCTATATTCCGGTCGTGGACCGGGAACTGAGATTCCGTTATAAGGTTGTCAGATCAAAGCGTCCATCCCTTGCGATACTCGTAGTGGAAGAAGTTATTGGCTTCGGGAAGGTTTGTGATCTTCATGTTTTTTCCGTCATACTCCAGGGTTGTGTTGAACCTCTGGGTGAGAATTGCTATGTTGGTAAGAAGCATTATCTCAGTTACTTTGGCTGCCCACGAGAAATCATTGCATGCTTTCCTGCCATTTACAATTGCCCCGATCCAGTCCTCAAATATATCTCCCGTTCTTTCAAGCCATGGATCCGGTCCCTTGAAATCGGCATCGGCCGGTACCAGTGACGGCATCTGGGCATTTCCTCCCATCATGATTCCCTTGTCGCCATAGAATACTGTTCCCACGCGGCGGCCGGGTTCAAGTTTTTCGGGACGTTCGGGCAGGAGTCCGCCGTCGGTCCATTTGACTTTAACCGGAGGCATATAACCGATGCCCGGACTGAATCGTTCAGGGAATTCATAGGTTACTGTCTGGGCAAGAGGCAGGTATTCACTGTTGTATGGTGTGGAGGTTGCCTGTATCTTAGTCGGGTATTCAAGGTTGAGGGCCCACAGCGGAGCATCATAGATATGAGCTCCCATATCGCCCATCGCGCCTGTTCCATAGTCCCACAATCCGCGCCATACAAAATGGCATATCTCGGGGTTGTAAGGCTTCTCCGGTGCAGGTCCAAGCCACACATCCCAGTTAAGGTTTTTAGGTACTTTTACTGCAGCCGGACGCTGTATGTCGCCCTGGGGCCAGTAGCCAATCGGCCTGTCGGTGAACATCTGCACTTCTCTTACATTGCCGACAACGCCTGCCCGAACCCATTCAACGACTCTCCGTGTTCCTTCGCTTGCATGTCCCTGGTTGCCCATCTGGGAAACGATATCATATTCCTTTGCCAGTTCAGCAAGCTTCCGGCATTCATAAATAGTTTTGGCCATGGGTTTTTCAACATACACGTGTTTCTTCTGCCTCATGAAGGCTGAAGCAATGGGAGCGTGATTATGATCGGTTGTGGCTATAAGCACGGCATCTATTGAAGGCTCCTTGTCGAGCATTTCGCGCCAGTCGGAATAAACCTTTGCCCTTGGGTAACGGGCAAACACGTAGCCGGCATACTCTGAATCCACATCACATAAGGCGTAGATGTTGGCAAGTTTCCTCGGCGGTCTCTGAGGCTGCCCGCCCGGGAAGTTCTGGGGAACCCTTCCGGCCTGAGGCGGAGCGCCCTGCTGCCTTTGCAATTGTGCCATACGGGCGGCGCGTTCGGCCTCCTGCCTGGCTATCTCGGCCTTGCTTAAAGGCTGTCCCGTCCTGGTTCTCCGCGGCCGGTTAACCTGAACTTCCGGATCGCATATATTGGCAATGTCACCGGCACCCTGGGCGCCGATACCGATACCCGCAACATTTATAAGATCGCTGGGCGCCTTCTGGCCGCTTCCGGCCATCACATGCCGCGGGACTATCGTAAATGCAGCCGTGGCAGCGCCAACTGTGCCAAGGAATTTACGTCTTGAAAGGTTTGTGCTTTTTGAGGGTTTCATCATGAAGGGTTTTGGTTAATAATCATCTAAAGTTATTAAAATCCTTTGTGAATTATCTGCATTATGCGGATAACAATAAGCAAATGTGTTTTGTAACATATCCTTTCAGGAATCGACCTTCAGACTTCTTTTACTGCCCTCTTCCTTTGCATGCTTGATGCTTACGTTAAGCTCGAATCCTATTAGGATTGCAATGGAATTAAGGTAGAGCCAGAGCATCACAACAAGCAGGGTTCCGAGAGAGCCATAAAACTTGTTGTAAAGCCCGAAATTATTCACATATGCTGAAAATCCCATGGAGAAAAGGATGAATAGGATTGTTGCCGTTGTAGAGCCTGCGGAGAAAAACCTGAAATCTGTTTTTCTTGCAGGAGCAAAATAATAAAGGAATGAAATTGCAAGGAAAAGAAGCAAAACCACCAATATCCATTTTGCGAAGATAAGGAGGGAGATAACAATATTCCTTTCAATGATTTGAAGCTCAACCAGACTGTCAAGTCCCTGTTTTCCAAATATTATGATGAAGCTGGCAAGTGAGAACATGAATACTATAATAAGAAGCAGCATAAGGGAGATTTTGCGCTGGTTAACCCACGACCTGGCCTGAAAGCTGTGCGCGGAAACCACAAAGGCATTTATGACCGCATGGATCCCGTTGGTAGAGAGCACTATTGTGGCAAACAGCATTATTATAAGAAGTCCTTTGCTCTTCCTTGTCACAATATCCACTATCGACGATTCAAGGAACCTGTACGCGTTTGCCGGCAGGATATTCTCAAAAAGCCGGATCATTTCCTGTTGAAAATTAGGAATCGAAACGAATGGGATCAGGCTGAATAGAAAAATCGAAGCCGGAATCATGGCCAGCAGGAGGTTAAAGGCTATTGAAGAAGCCCTTGTGACCATTACTCCCTTACGAAAGCCTGTAGCTATGAATGACAGAACGTCACTTATGGGAACACCATCGAAACCCGGAAGTACAAGATTTTCGAGCCAGGCTTTTCTCTTTGGTGTTAATATGCCGATCAGGTGCCGGTTCACCTACCAAATGTAGTGTTTAACTGAAGAAAAATCAACTTTTTCACCGTAATTGAGCTTTGGCAGCAATTTGATGGGCAAAAACATTGGTGTACATCATTATCCGGTTCCGGACAACTGTCGGGGATTACTGCAGGTATCAGGTTCGGACTTTCTTTGGGAGTAAGATTCTGATCTGAACAGGCGAAAACCTTATATCAAAAGCCGTCATGGTCAATACGGCCGCTTACCGGCAGAACGGTTAAATATCGCCATTTTTAGGTATATTCGCGGTAAATTAAAAACTCTGCATTGGCGGAAGGACTTTTTGAGTACGGTCTCCCTGGATTATTTCTTGCCAGTTTTCTGGCTGCAACGGTTGTGCCTTTTAGTTCGGAGGCGCTGCTCTCTGTTTTGATAGCAACCGGCACCGATGTCACATCAGCCATTCTGGTTGCAACAGCGGGGAACTGGCTGGGGGATTGAGCAGTTTTTGCCTATTTCAGCTGGCTTCCCGTGATTGGAGATGTGTTTTCGGTCGGTCTGGGGATTTTGCGTGCCAACATAGTTATAACAGGATTGTCAATGCTTGCCGGCAGGTTTATAAGATATCTTATATGGGGATGGGTAACAGGACTCATTTTCTGAAACACCTTTGTTACCACTTAGTTATTTACGTAGGTAAATACGTAACAGGCTACGTAGTAAACTACGTAGTTTTTCTAAAAGCCACAGTTGGTTTTTAAGGGACAGTAAGTAGTGTCTTGTATTAATGGGTTCATTCACTGATCATTTTGAATCTGATATTCTTCACGGCTCCCGAGGTCTTATATGTTGTTATTCCGAACGGAACTGAGGATTCCACTTCAGACCGAAGTGAGAGCCGTGATTTGCCGATTGTGAAATCAACCAGTTTTTCATCGGCAACCCATGCTTCAACTTTGTTTTCAGTAACCCTCAACCGAACATCGTACCACCAGCCCGTGCCGAAACCATATACAATTCCCGTATGGTTATTGGCCGCATCATAACCATCAATGCAGCTGAGTCCCGAAAGAGCTCCCCTCCAGCCTCCGAGCACCAGCGTCAGAAAAGAGTCTCTCACGGGGAAGGTCAGTCCGCAAAAGAAATCGTTGCCGTCAACGCGTTTTGCACTCAGAGTAACCTCGTAACCTGTTTTTGGAAAATCACCCGTCCACCTGATGCCTGAAATCAGCTCCCCTTTTCCGATTATTATGCAGCTGTCGGCAACAGAAACCTCTCCGTGTCCCCGATAGTCCAGAACCTGCCAGTTATCAAGAGAGACACCGTCAAAGAGTATCTTTTCTTCAGGAACGTTGTTGCTGAAAGAGGTCATAAAAAAAGCCAGGAAAATAACCAGAGTATTCATGGGAATCTGAAATATGGTTGAAGATACAGTTATTACTCAAGACAAAGATACCCTGAAAAACCATCTGTACGACTCAGGTCTGCTTTTACCTTAGCTCTCCAGGTGAGTTTGATTTGTGAAGCGGGAGTTTTCGAATCAAAATAAGGATCGGGTTTGAAGTTAAAAATATAGAATTGCAATTAGTTTAAAGACAGATGTATGATGAAATAAAGATTTTGTAAAATTTTCGAACAAAAAGAAGAAAAAACAATCTGGTGTACTTTCAATTCAGTTTTATTTCTATATTGGCAGCTTTCAAATTTATAAACCAGGCTAAACTAATATCGTAAATATGCTCCTTCATCAACAGTTTGTCCGGATGGCTAAAAAATATGGTGATAAGATTGCCATAATTGACAAGACTCTGGGAACCAGGGTTCCGTATTCAAGGGCGCTTATCGGGGCACTCATATTAAGTTCAAAGTTCAGGAAGTATGATAAGGGTTTTATAGGAATCATGATCCCTACATCAGCAGGGTGCGCACTTGCCACTGTTGGCGCTCTGATGAGCGGCAGGATACCGGTGATGATAAACTATTCCACCGGTGCGGAAAAAAATGCGAGATATGCCCGGAAAAAATGCAGGTTCAAAACGATTATTACCTCAAAGGCTCTGCTTGAGAAAATTAACTGCCCGGTAATTGAGGGGATGGTATTGATTGAGGATATTATGGCAGGAATTTCTACAGGTGAAAAATTAAAGGCAGCCCTGATATCAAAGCTTCCGGTAAACTTCATTCTCGGGAATATCCATAAAGGTGAAGCAAACGACACTGCTGTAATACTCTTTACAAGCGGAAGTGAAAAAGATCCCAAGGCGGTTCAACTGTCACACCGGAATATTGTGGCAGATATTGAGGGTTTCGGAGCTTATGTCGGCATAAATTCTGAAGATGTTCTTCTTGCCAACCTTGTTTTTTTCCACGTTTTCGGATTGACGGTAGACCTATGGGTACCTTTCTATTACGGCATGACCATGATAACATATGCCAATCCGCTTGATTTCCAAACAATCTGCAGGATAGCCAGGGAGGAGAAACCTTCCATAATGGTTGGCACCCCGAGTTTCTTCTGGGGATATCTTCAGAAGTCTGAGCCGGGAGATTTTAAAACGCTGAGGCTGATGGTTGCCGGAGCTGATAAGTGTCCCGATGCCCTCCGTGAGGGTTTTAAGGAGAAGCACGGGGTTACCCTTCTGGAAGGTTACGGAGCAACAGAAACATCTCCGGTGATTTCAGTGAACTCGGTTAAATACAACAGACCAGGAAGTACCGGCAAAGTAATCCCGGGTGTGGAGGTCAGAATTGAGAACCCCGAAACAGGAGCGGCATGTAAAACAGGAGAGGTCGGAATAATTTTTGTTAAGGGAGACACGGTGATGAAAGGATATTATGACGACCCTGAACAGACAGCTGAAGTTCTGAAGGACGGATGGTACAATACCGGCGATGTGGGATTCTTTGACAAGGAAGAGTTTCTGTGGCATGCCGGCCGCTTCAAGAGGTTCACAAAGGTGGGAGGGGAGATGGTTTCACTGGTTAAGGTTGAGAATATACTGGAGAAGTACCTTCCACAGGGGTTATCATGCTGTGTTGTTGAGGTAATGAATGAGAAAAAAGGATCTTCCATCATAGCAACTGTTTCCGGGGAGATTCACAAAACTGAAATTCTCAGAAAAATGATGAATGATCTGCCGGTTATAGCTCTGCCCAGGGAGTTTGTAGTCATAAACGAACTTCCCGTGATGGGAACCGGAAAGATTGATTTCCGAACTGTTACAACAATGGTGCAGGAAATAATGTCCTCTGCTGGCGCTTAAGGCTTACCTTGGGTTTTCTTTTATGTATTGAGAACAGTTTGCGTGGATAGTTTATCCCACAGGATTATTTCATCCCGAAAATAAGAGGGAAAGCGAAAACCACAAATATTATCCATGCAAGGTAGACGGGCAGGTATCTTGAGACAGTCATTTCAACAATCCTGAACTCCTTGTTTCTGAAGTTTATCCTGTACAGACCCGCCATGATCATTATCAGGTTGATCAGAACAAGGATGTTTGATACCAGGATTGCCAGACGGTTTGGAGTAAGACCGTATTCTCCCAGCCTGTAGAATATGGCTGACAGCGCGACAAGATCGATTATTATCGTTACAACTGACAGTATGAACAGGGTTATTGAATTGAACTTCTGATTTTTGATCACAGATGTTCCTGAAACTGAAAAGATGATAATCACCATCACACCCAGAAGCAGAACATTGAAAATCAGAAGGAAATCACGATCGTTATACGGGTCCTTACCGGTAAGAATCATTGTAACAAGGAATACTATCAGGGTGATGAGAACAAGCGGACTGAATATTCCGGCGATAAGGGGAGCGATTTTGCTTACCAGGGCCGGGAACTTGCCGATAAGGTAGGCTGCGACAACCGGTGCGGCAACAGCTCCGGCAAAGACAATATTTTCAGCATAAAACTCTGAGATATCAAACCCGATGGAATTGAACAGGCCTACTGTGATTAGTGTCAGAACTCCTCCGCCTGCAGCTATCAGGGCATAGGTTATTGCAAGATCGCCGTTGTGCCGTATAAAGTCTATCCTTTTATCGTGGTCCCTGAGGTCGAAGCCTGACCAGACAATCCCATAAATAAACCACATCAGCATGGGCAGATGTATGTAAACAAGAATAACCGCGTCTCCCGGATCACGGGAAGGCAGCAGGTTGCTGTAAAGCACAGGAATCAGAAAAGCCACGACGGAGGTTATTATTTTCCCTGGTTCAGATATCCTGTTGATCAGCATAGTATAAAGAGCCAGTCCGAAAAAGACTATGATGGCAGCATTTTTAAAGTAGAAGCTGTCTTCATCGCTGATGGAAAAGATGGCAGGGATTTTAATAAGAAATGCAGCAAGCAAGCCTGTTGCAGCTACTATCAATAATTCTTTCAGGGTGAACGTCTTCAGAATGTCGGGCTTGATTTCATAATCAAGCCTCGGCTTCCAGAACTTTGCTGCGTCTGTGTTTTCTATTTCCTGGAATATGCCGTCAAATGCAGTTTTGAAGGCTTTGCGGTCATTGCGGTAGAGTCCTTCAAGAATCTCCGGGTTACCCAGGTTGGCTTTTATTTCATCAGCCCAGTTGATTTTGGTTTCTGTGTTCATGGCTTTTTAAGAATTTCTGAAGTACAGGTTACAGTCGATAAATAAGAATTCATTGATAGTCAGTGGTTCCTGATAAGGTCCTCAAGAGCATCAAGGTGCTGTCGGAACCGGACCGATCCCTCCCTGGTTATGGCGTAGCTGGTATTGGGCTTCCGTCCTATAAAGCGTTTCTCCATCACGATCAGTCCCTTGTCTTCCAGTGCTTTCAGATGGCTGGCAAGGTTGCCGTCGGTGACGTTCAGGGTTTCCTTCAGGCTGTTGAAGTCGTATGAATCATTCACCATCAGGATTGACATGATACCCAGGCGCACCCTGCTTTCGAAGACCTTATCCAAACCGAAAATGATATCTTTATGCTTCATATTTCCTGTACATGATAAGTCCGTAGACAATATGGAGGATTCCGAATCCAAATATCCAGAATATCAGTGCCTGAGACGGGTACAATGCAGCAGCGAGGCCGGTAATGATTTCGAGAATACCAAGATAGAATATTTCTCCGTAAGTGAATTTCCCTGCGCTGATGAGGGCGAGGCCGTAAAAAATGAGAAACACCGGGATGATCAGCTGAATGTAGTTCTGGAAGAGAAGTATCAGAGAAAATAATCCTCCGGTCACCAGGGGAAGGAACAGACTGGCATAAAGTCGTTTCGATACAGGAGTCCATAGACTCACACCCGACCGGCGAGCTTTCCTGACCGAGAAGCCTGTGGCCGTGACAAGGGACAGCAGCAGTACAGACCCCGCGATGATTAACATTTTCAGCCTTAGAGCTTCAGTTTGCCGTCCCGGCAGATTGTTGAAATAATCATCAAAACTGATATTACCGCTGTTGAAAACAAGAAAACGGGCAATCAGGGCACCTGCAATTGCAAAAAGTCCAAGGAAGACACCTGAAAGACCGCTCAGTGAAAGGAATCGGGTTGATTCCTCCATGATTTTCCTGATTGTTTTAAGATCTTCTGCTGATGAAGGGTTGTTTTCCATAATGAAAGTACTTTGAAATACAAAGTAAATTTAAAAATATGAAATCTGCAAATTAATTTTACCATACCGGGCAGGGGATCCCTCGCCTCTTTAGCACCTGCTTGATTGTTATCCGCTTTTATATTCCCAACATGGGAATGATTAGTCCCTCATTATCAATTTATATAGTCCCCTAAAACAATAACTTAAAAAAGAAGTTACATAAGAGCTGTTACGATGCCAGCCGGCGAGGGATGACATGCCGGGGTTATGGGTGTCATCCCGCATCCCGGTGTTCAGGGCAAGGCAAAGAAATCAACGGAAAACAGAACGTTCCAGGGATAATAAATTATGCCAGGACTAAGGGATGCGGGATCCCCTTCAACGGGCAGTGCATCTATTCTGGAAAATTTTGTTTGCATATGCACCATACCAGACAGGAGATCCCTCGCCTCGGTCTAGAATGTTTGATCAGTATCCGCTTTTGTATGCTCAACTTGGGAAGGATTACCTGTTCCGATGCCACCCGGCGAGGGATGACATGCCGGGGTTTTGGGTAATGGGGGGGTGAGGCCGCGGCGAGTGATTGATTTTCAAAAGAAAGATAATTCTGCAACTCGCCGCGGCCTCACCCCAAAACCTTCCATTGGACAATGTCATCCCGCATCCCGGTGTTCGGGGCAAGGCAAAACAATCAACGGAGAACAGAATGTTCCAGGGATAATAAATTATGCCAGGACTAAGGGATGCGGGATCCCCTTCAACGGGCAGTGCATATGAGAAGGTAGCCGATTTGAGTATGCAGTAGACAAGGAATAAGGTCCCATGCTTTGACGGGATCTGTTATGGGATAACGTGTTTGAGGGGGTATTGTGTTTTCCTGACAGTATAATGTTGATTGATTAACATAAGGGCATCTCTAAAAACCCATTGTTGATATATATGTCTGATTGTTAATAATATAAAGTTGATTTTATTGACTATGTTTTATATCTTGG
>DIWB01000065.1 GCA_002428385.1 Bacteroidales bacterium UBA6117 | reverse complement strand
GAGATTATCAAGCGTGCTATTGAGGAGCCTCTCCGTCAGATCGCTCTGAACGCAGGCAGGGAAGGCGCTGTTATAGTTCAGGCTGTCAAGGGAGGCAAGGGTGACTATGGTTACAATGCGCAGACTGACAAATTCGAGAAACTCTATGATTCAGNNAAGGTAGTAAGGGTTGCTCTCGAGAATGCCGCATCAGTTGCCGGAATGTTCCTTACAACCGAAGCAGTTATTGTTGATGAGAAAGAAGAAAAACAGCCTCCGATGCCGCCTCAGGGCATGGGCGGTGGAATGCCTTATTAATAATTAATATTATATCGAATCCACAATGTAGAGCCAAGGCATGCCTTGGCTGTAGCAGAGCCAAGGCATGCCTTGGCTCTACATGTTTGTAATATGCGTGTTTTATAATTTTATATATTTGCACCTGTTTTCAGATTATCAGCCGGATGCACCGAATCAGAAACTTCTGTATCATAGCACATATCGATCATGGGAAAAGTACCCTGGCCGATCGTCTGCTTGAAAAAACCAACACCGTAAACGAAAGGGAATTCCAGAATCAGGTGCTCGACAACATGGACCTCGAGAGGGAGAGGGGAATTACCATAAAGAGCCATGCCATTCAGATGGAATACATCCACGACGGCGAGGAGTATTTCCTGAACCTTATCGATACGCCCGGACATGTTGATTTCTCCTACGAGGTATCGCGGTCAATTGCTTCCTGTGAAGGAGCGCTCCTTGTAATTGATGCCACCCAGGGAATCCAGGCCCAGACGATTTCAAACCTGTACATGGCAATCGATCACGACCTTGAAATAATCCCTGTGCTTAACAAAATGGACATGGCAAATGCAATGCCCGAGGATGTCAAGGATCAGATTGTTGATCTGGTGGGATGCAAAAGGGATGATATTATTGAGGCAAGTGCTAAGACCGGCATGGGCATCGACACTATCCTTGAACGGATAGTGAACACCATCCCACCTCCCGCAGGTGATCCCGAAGCCCCCCTGCAGGCGCTTATCTTTGATTCAATATTCAATTCCTTCAGGGGAATTATAGCCTATTTCAAGATTGTAAACGGTACAATAAGGAAGGGAGACAAGGTAAAATTCTTCAGTACCGGGCACGAATATGCAGCCGAGGAAATAGGTGTGCTTAAAATGAAGCAGAGTCCCCGCGAAGAAATGGGGGCAGGGGATGTGGGATACATTATTTCAGGGATCAAGGAATCGTCGGAGGTGAAGGTCGGGGATACGATTACACATGTCAGGAATCCGTGTTCCAAAGCCATTGCAGGTTTTGAGGATGTGAAGCCAATGGTTTTTGCGGGTGTCTACCCGGTGGATGCCGATGAATATGAGGATCTGAGGACCTCCATTGAGAAGTTGCAGCTTAACGATGCATCCCTTTCATTTATTCCGGAATCTTCGGCAGCACTTGGATTCGGATTCAGGTGCGGTTTCCTTGGACTCCTGCACATGGAGATCATACAGGAGAGGCTCGACCGGGAATTCAACATGGATGTGATCACCACGGTGCCGAACGTATCTTTTAAAGTATATACAACAAAGGGAGAGGAGATAGATGTTCACAATCCTTCCGGACTTCCTGCAGCTAATTATATCGATCGTATAGAGGAACCTTACATAGTTGCACAGGTTATCACCCAGTCGGACTACGTTGGCTCTATCATGAACCTCTGCATCGATAAAAGGGGTACCCTGAAGAACCAGGTCTATCTGACGCGCGACAGGGTTGAACTGACCTTTGAGATGCCTCTCTCTGAAATAGTTTTTGATTTCTACGACAAGCTAAAAAGCATCTCCAAGGGATATGCCTCGTTTGATTACTATTACACTACATATCAGAAGGCCGATCTGGTACGGCTCGACATACTTCTCAACGGTGAGATGGTAGATGCACTGTCTACCCTGATCTACAAAGGTCATGCTTATGATTTCGGAAGGAAGATATGTGAGAAGCTTAAGGAACTTATTCCCCGTCAGCAGTTCGATATTGCTATTCAGGCCGCCATCGGAGCCAAGATTATTTCAAGGGAGACGGTTAAGGCTGTAAGGAAGGATGTGACCGCCAAGTGTTACGGCGGCGATATAACAAGAAAACGCAAACTTCTGGAAAAGCAGAAGAAGGGGAAGAAGAGGATGAGGCAGATCGGGAATGTTGAAGTTCCCCAGTCGGCCTTTCTTGCAGTACTCAGACTCGACTGAGCCGACCTTCCGGGATGAAATTTTTTTTATAAAAGGAGGCGGTTTGAAAAAAATCATTACATTAGTTGCGGGAAAATGAAGTGTTCTTCATAAGAATCACCCTTCTATCTAACCTGGACACAATACCCTGATCTAAAAAGATGGTCGGGGTATTTTTTTAACATATAAGCCTGTATCCCTTTCCGTGTATATTGAGGATCTTAACCTCCGGATCCTTTTTCAGGTATTTTCTCAGTCTGGTGATATATACATCCATGCTTCTGGCGTTGAAGTAGTTGTCGTCGATCCAGATATTTCTCAGCGCATAGTTCCTCTCGAGTATTTCATTTCTGTGCCTGTAAAGAAGCATGAGCAGTTCCGATTCCTTTGTGGTAAGGCTAATCTGGTGATCCCCGAAGTTCAGCAGCTGTCTTTTGCTGTCGAAGGTGTATCCGCCTATCTGATGAAGTTCTTCATTCTTCACTTCAACTACCGGTCCGGTTGTTCTTCTGAAGATAGCTTCTATTCTGTACAGAAGTTCTTCCATATTGAACGGTTTGGTTATATAATCGTCGGCACCCGTCTTGAATCCCTCAATAATATCATCATCCTGGTTCCTTGCAGTAAGGAAGATGACAGGGATAGCCGGATCGATTGTCCTTAGGGCTTTCGCCAGCGCCAGTCCGTCCATTTCCGGCATCATAATATCGAGGATGCACAGATCGAATATTCCTGCAAAGAAATGTTCAAGGGCAGCCCTGCCATTGACGAACAGGGTTGTCTCATATTCCTTGGCCTGAAGGTAGTTTCTCAACAGGGAACCCAGGTTCGCGTCATCTTCAGCAAGCAGAATTCTTTTTTTCATTTTATTCCGTTTAATTTTTCAGAACTATCTGCAACGATGGATAAAATTCATAATTACTCTAAAAATACCCCCTTCCCTCCCGATAGCTATCGGGATTCCCCCAAGAGGGAAGGAGCCTGCGGAGGGAGAGATCAGCTTTATTTCTAATCGTTTTGAGGGATGAACATAATGAAAAGCGATCCTTTACCTGGCTGGCTTTCAACCTTAATTGTCCCGTTATGTTCGTCAACAATCTTTTTCACATAGCTTAGTCCCAGTCCGAATCCTTTCACGTTATGCACATTTCCGGAGTGGACCCTGTAGAATTTATCAAAGATCCTTTTCAGGTTTTCCTTGCTTATTCCTATCCCCTTGTCTTCGACTGAGATCAGCAGACCTTTCCTGTTGTTCCGGGTTGATACTGATATTTCCGGTTTGTCGGGTGAGTATTTAATTGCATTATCGATCAGATTTGAGATAGCATTAAGCAGATGAACTTCATCGGCAAGAGCCATTGAATTTTCGGCCTCCAGTTCTTTTTTGATCTTTCCTCCCCGTGCTTCAATCTGGAGTGTGAAATTATCGACCGCCTTGCTGACCAGGCTGTGGATATCCATTCTTGAGAAGGATAATTTTGTTTTCATTCTTTCAAAGACTGCCATCTGCAGAACTTTTTCAACCTGAAATTTGAGCCTCATGCTCTCATCCGAGATTATTCCTGAAAGGTGGTTTATGTTTTTATCCTTATCGGGAATTGACCTGTCTGAAATCATCTGTGAAGCCAGGGAGATTGTCGATATCGGCGTCTTGAGTTCGTGAGTCATGTTATTTATGAAGTCGTTCCGTATTTCCGACATTTTTTTCTGGCGGAAGATAACGATAAAAGTACTGGTTGCCACAAGCAGCAGAAGAAGTGTGAAAATGAGGGATAAGCCCGCCAGTGTTCCTATCTGTCTGAATTTGTACTGGTTTTCCCGGGGGCAGTAAAGGACCAGCTGGTTTTGGCTGGGGGCCGGATCGTTCGGGAAAAGCTGGATGATAAACTTGTTGGTTCCCGGTGCATCGGTAAATCCGGGGGTTCTCCAGATGGTTCCGAGCCTGCCCGACCTGATTGCAAATTCGAAGTCGAGATGTATGCCGGCATTGTTGAGGGCTTTTCGAAGAAGGGGATTAACTCTTTCAGGATCAATCCTGTCTCTTATATCAGGAGCGGTCTGCAGTATTTGCTCCATTATTCTTTCGACATAGATGATCTTGTTGCTAACCCTTTTTGAAAGCCCTGCGTTTATTATCTGATCCGATGGTTCGGTAACGTCTTCCTCGGGTATCGGGGAAATGTCCCTGGCAGTTATGTATATCTTTTGACCAGAGCTGGAAACGATGAATTCATTGTCGCGGTTGCCGAAACCATAAACCTCCGGAATTTTTGTCTCGGAATTGTAACCTCTGAGCCTGTTGGCAAGAGGGGAGGTGGCCGGAATCACTGCAGTTACCGAATCGGTTGATTCCGGTTCGATCTCGTCAACTATGTAATCGATGATTTCCTGGGCTTCCAGGTCAAGGACCACTGACTCGAGGGCTTTGTTTGCGTTGTAGCGGAATTGCTGATCGGTTATTTCAATAGCGTTTTTTATCCAGTAGAGCTGTACCAGGATCAGGCCTGAGATGACAAAGAAGAATAAGATGGCCAGTAATACTATGGTTTTCCGCTTCATACAGCAACAAAAGTACTGGTATATATTGTATTAACCCCATCCTTTAACGTTCTTTAACAACGTAAACCGGTTAAGGCACCGGCAAGAAAGTTAATAAATTTAACTTTTTATTAAAGTTCTGTTAATATTGATGTTTAGGAGTAAAAACATTTTTTTATTTAAAAATCCCGTCGTATCTTTGTAAAGTGTTTGGCATGATATTTGTTTCA
>DIWB01000067.1 GCA_002428385.1 Bacteroidales bacterium UBA6117 | reverse complement strand
CAATCAGTTCCGCCTTTCCTGCCGTCATCACTGACTCGGTCGGGTTGGTATAAAATGAGCCTGAATACATACCTGACACACTAATTGTCAAAAGTCAGGAAGTTAAGGCTCAACCGGATATTCATGAGAATCAAATAAAAAAAGGACATTCCGCGGCATGTCCTTCCTTTTATTACTTATACTTCCTTTATTTCACTTTCTCAACGATGGCCTTGAACGCTTCAGGATGATTCATTGCAAGGTCGGCAAGGGTTTTCCTGTTCAATTCTATTCCTTTCTTCTCGAGGTTGCCGATGAACTGTGAATAACTCATTCCGTACTGACGGACACCTGCATTGATCCTCTGGATCCACAGTGACCTGAATTCACCTTTTTTCTTTCTCCTGTCGCGGTATGCATACCCCATACCTTTGTCGAGGGTGTTCTTTGCAACCGTGATGACATTTTTCCTTGAACCAAAGTTACCCCTGGTCTGACTGAGAACCTTTTTTCTCCTGGCTCTCGATGCTACTGAATTTACTGATCTTGGCATTGCTCTTTGTTTTTTGACTGTCAGCGTTCAATCCGTTATGGTTGACTCTTTTCTGCTGTGCAGTCTGTTAGTAATTAATTAATTAAATCAAAGATCGGAGTTTATTTGATGGCAAGCATGAGTTTTACGTTCTTCAGGTCGGCTTTGTTTACAAGGCCTGAATAGGTAAGATTCCTCTTCCTTTTCGTCGTTTTCTTAGTCAGAATGTGACTTTTGAAAGCATGACTCCTCTTGATTTTTCCTGATCCGGTAAGGCTGAACCTTTTTTTTGCACCGGAATTAGTTTTCATTTTTGGCATTTCTCTGTATCGATATATTAAATTACTTCTTCTTCTTCGGAGAGAAGGAGACTATCATTCTTTTCCCTTCAAGACGCGGAAGCTGTTCCACTTTGCCGTATTCTTCAAGGTCGTTGGCGAAACGCAACAAAAGCACTTCCCCCTGTTCCTTGAATAAAATGGATCTTCCCTTAAAGAACACATAAGCCCTTACTTTTGCCCCTTCCTCCAGGAACTTCATGGCATGCTTGAGCTTGAAATTGTAATCGTGCTCATCAGTGTTCGGTCCAAACCTGATCTCTTTAACCACCACCTTGACCGTTTTGGCCTTGATCTCCTTCTGCTTCTTCTTCTGCTGATAAAGAAATTTCTGGTAATCAGCGATTTTGCAAACAGGGGGATCTGCATTCGGGGATATTTCCACAAGATCGAGCTCCATCTGATCTGCCAGCTTAAGGGCATCCTGGATACTCATTACTGATGTTTCAATTCCTTCACCGACAACTCTGACCACTCTGGCAGTGATCCGGTGGTTAATCTTGTGAGCCTGCTGAACAACGCGTGCAGGACTTCGCCTAATTGGTCCGGCTATAGCTATTTCCTCCTAACTTTGGTTTATACTAAAATTAACTAATTAAATCCTCTACCAGGCTATCTCATTTTTAATCTCCCCGGTGATAAATCCGGCAAATGCCTCAAGTTTCATGCTCCCTTTATCCCCTTCACCCTGCTTCCGGACTGAAACTGTTCCGCTTTCAACCTCCTTTTCACCTATGATCAACAGGTATGGGATCCTCTTTAATTCATTATCCCTGATCTTCTTACCGATCTTTTCACTCCTGTCGTCAATTAGTGTGCAAATATCGGAATTATTTAGAAAATCCAAAACTTTCAGAGCATAATCATTGAATTTTTCGCTTATGGGCAGAACAACCGCTTTTTCAGGGGCCAGCCACAGGGGAAATTTTCCTGCCGTATTCTCGATAAGCACGGCTATGAATCTCTCGAGCGAACCGAAGATCGCACGGTGTATCATCACCGGCCTGTGCTTCTGATTGTCACTTCCGTTATAGGTGAGATCGAACCTCTCCGGAAGGTTGTAGTCGACCTGAATGGTTCCGAGCTGCCACTTTCTTCCGATAGCATCCTTCACCATGAAATCGAGCTTGGGGCCGTAGAAGGCTGCTTCGCCCGGTACTACAGTCGTCACCAGCTTCTTCTCGGAGGCTGCCTCAATGATTGCCCTTTCGGCCTTTTCCCAGTTTTCATCCGATCCTATGTACTTGCTTTTGTCATCAGGGTCGCGAAGGGATATCTGTGCTGTGAATTCGCTGAAATTGACTGCCTTGAATATGAACTGAACAAGGTCGATTATGCTCTTGAACTCATCCTTGAGCTGATCGGGCCTGCAGAAATGATGAGCATCGTCCTGTGTAAAACTCCTGACGCGGGTAAGACCGTGCAGCTCACCGCTCTGCTCATACCTGTATACCGTTCCGAATTCAGCCATCCTGAAAGGAAGGTCCTTGTACGACTTGGGCGTGGCATTGAATATCTCGCAGTGATGGGGACAGTTCATAGGCTTTAGCATGAACTGCTCTCCCTCCTGGGGTGTGGACATGGGCTGGAATGAATCCTTACCGTACTTTTCATAATGACCCGAGGTCTTGTAAAGGCTCACATCCCCGATATGAGGAGTTGCAACAATGGAGTAACCTCTCTTTTTCAGAACCTTAGTCATGAAGTTGATAAGGTTCTGCCTCAGCTCTGCTCCCCTGGGCATCCATAGAGGAAGCCCCATCCCGACCTTCGGGGAAAAGGTGAAGAGTTCAAGTTCCCTGCCTATCCTCCGGTGATCTCGCTTTCTTGCTTCCTCAAGGAAAGCGAGATAGTCATCAAGCATTTTCTGCTTCGGATAGGTGACGCCGTAAATCCTGGTGAGCATCCTGTTCTTTTCATTGCCGCGCCAGTATGCTCCTGCAACAGTCAGAAGCTTTATTGCCTTTATAGGTTCAGTGGATGGAAGGTGGGGTCCCCTGCAAAGATCAGTAAACCCACCCTGTGTATAAAGTGAAATGGTTCCGTCTTCGAGCTCGTTTATAAGCTCAACCTTGTACTCGTCGCCTTTTGAGCTGAAAACCTCAAGGGCTTCCTTCTTGCTTACTTCTTTCCTGATAAAAGGCAGATTTTGTGCAGCAAGTTCCTTCATCCGGTTCTCGATTAACAGCAGATCATTGTCGGTTATCACTTTCCCGTCGCCCGGATCAACATCATAGTAAAAGCCTGTTTCAATAGCAGGCCCTATCCCGAACTTCATCCCCGGATAGAGACTCTCAAGAGCTTCGGCCATGAGGTGAGCTGATGAATGCCAGAATGCATGCCTGCCCTGGTCATCATCCCACTTGTGAAGCATAAGCGTTGAATCTGAGTTGATTGGCCGGGTCAGGTCGATCAATTCTCCGTTAACAGTTGCCGAATAAACTTCTTTTGCAAGCCTCGGACTTATCTGTTCGGCAAGCTCCAGACTGCTTATTCCATCCCGGTATTCCTTTACAGATCCGTCGGGGAAAGTTATGTGGATCATCAGTGTCTCAATTTTTATTGGAGTGCAAAGATAGAAAAATATTTATTTCATTATGCAGCGAAAGGTATTGGTTGTGCGTCTTAAACATGGCACATAATTTGAATTTGTTTTATTGTATATCAATTAACTGAGTCATGAAAAAGTTAATATTCCTCCCGATCCTTCTTCCCCTTGTTCTGGTTTCATGCGAAATGTCACCTAGAGCCTTCTTCGCGGCAAGTCCTGGCGACCCGGTTGTCGGGGAAGACGTCTGGTTCACGAATGAATCGGAAAATGCAGTTGATTTTGAATGGGATTTCGGCGACGGATTCACCTCCGACGAGCAGAATCCTGTACACAGATTCACCTCAACGGGTGTTTACAACGTGAGGCTTAAGGTATGGTCGGCCGGGGGACTTACCGATGTAGCTTCCCTCGACCTGGATGTAAAAATACCAACACTTCTTGAAGTTGAGGTACGCGAATATTGGGATGACTACGCGGTTCAGGGTGCAAGCGTTATCCTGTACCCGAGGCTCATTGACTGGGAGAATGAAGCCAACAGCGTCAATGAGGGATTCACCGATGCGGAAGGAAAAACAGTGTTCGCCGATCTCGACAAGATAGTCTACTATGTCGATGTATGGGAAGAGAATCACGATAACTATACTTTAAAGGACGATGATGTGGGATTCATCAGAACTCCCGAAGTGATGCCCAACAGGATAAACAGGTTTATCGCATATGTCGATTACGTGGAGCGCACCAAAGGTTCCGGCAAACGCGACGGACAAATGGTAATCCGCGAGATCGAAAGAAAGGCTGACAGCAAACTGCAGCCGGCAGCAAGTGATGATATCACAGGCTGGGAAGAACTTTATGCGAAGAGGGTGGTGAAGAAATAACCTCAGTTATGCGTTGAGGATTTTTACCGGGTAAGCAACGATCCGGGGCTATTTATCTGGCTCCGGATTTTTTTCTAGAACCAGGTCCCGATGAGGTTTTTGCGGTCGTGCTGGAATTCACTCAGTTTGTATACTACCTGGTTGTCATCCGATTCAATATGGTATTCCCAGTATGTTGAAATAGGACCGGGTGAAACCTGGTTTCTCTTTATATAGAGCCTGTCTCCGGCTTTGAAATCACATCTCTCACCAAAGGCTGAAATCTTGCCGTAAGTGCTGTCCATGGTCGTCTTGATCCAGATGAGATAGGGTTGGCCCAGTTTTTCGGGGATATGCTGACGGTACTCCACAAAGTTTCCGACATATTTGCGTGTAAGAACAAGTGAATCTTCCTCCGATCCCGTTTGTTTGACCGGGGCACATGATGCAAGAAGAAACAGTCCCACAAGAAATAAAGCCCTATTCATGATAGAAAAAAATTTATCATTTTTTGTACAGCCGGCATAATCAAATGATTTCAAATATATTAACGTCAGACAGGCAGAAAAATTACATTGTCCCTAAAAGTTTGATACAAAAACCTATGGCCTTCCGGCGTACGCCACTATGCCTTCATGCCTGAGGAATCCCTTACTGCTCATAACCGACATCAGAGGATTTCTGTCCCCGGTCATCGAAGCGCAGCCATATTCTCCTAACCTGTTTATTGCAACGAATTTCTCCGAGGGATAAAAGTCAGGATTTATTTTCCTGTACCTGTCGATTATCATACGGAGCGCCTCTTCGCAGGCCTTCTGTGGTGCGATGCCTTCCTTCATCCTGAGAACTATGTAGTATGATGCACATGATTTGATTACATCCTCACCCCGGCCTGTGGCTCCGGCAGCTCCGACTTCGTTGTCAACATAAAGGCCGGCCCCGATAATGGGGGAGTCACCCACGCGTCCGTTCAGCTTGAAGCTGAGCCCGCTTGTCGTGGTGCATCCTGCAATATCTCCGTTGGCATCGATCGCAAGTACATTAGTGGTTCCGTAATGATGCTCGATATCGGGGAAATCTCTGTAATATGATTCCTTTTTCCTGATATTCTGAAGATGTTCGGGCGATCCCCAGTCGTCATCCGGACTGAGTTCTTCCTTCCATCTCAGCCATATCTTTCTTGCCTTTTCTGTAAGCAGGTTCTCTTCCCTGAATCCCCACACCCTGGCGAAGTCCAGTGCACCGGCCCCCACAAGCAGTACATGATCGGTCCGCTGCATCACCAGCTTTGCAACCGATGACGGCGTTTTGATGTTTTCGAGACACGCCACGGCGCCCGCCGAGTAGGTTTTTCCATCCATGAATGAAGCATCAAGCTGAACCACTCCATGCTCGTTGGGCAGGCCTCCGTAACCGACACTTGTATCCTCAGGATCAGCCTCTATGACATTGGCGGCTTTTTCCACGGCATCGACTGCATTGCCTCCTGCCTTTAGCGCTTCCCATCCTGCATCCATGGCAAGCTTTCCGGTCTCGTTTGAGTGGCTGGTTATTATTATCGGCCTTACCGGGCTCCCTTCACGCTGAAGCGTTAATGAGGAAAGCTGCGGAAAGATTAATGCGCCTGTTCCGGCGCCCATGGCGCTGGTTACAAATTTCCGGCGCGACAACTGATTTTTCATATCGGCAGTTTTATGATCTTGTTTTATTCTTCTTCAGCATCGATTAAAAAACCTGTTCGCGAAGCCATCCCGGCCTGTTTGTGGTTATGCCCTTTACGCCCAGTGGTATCAGCCTTCTGGCTTCAGCCGGATCGTCAACGGTCCATGTATAGAGTTCAAGATCAAGGTCATTTACCTTCCCGGCCGTCTGTTCATCGATCAGGCCATAGCTCAGGCTCACTCCGTCAAGACCTGCACCCGGTACCAGGGGGAGATTTTTCTCAAGCAGGGCTTTATTACTGCAAAGCCAGTGACAGGGATTGTCCGGAAAGGTCTTCTTTGTGTCGGTGATTGTCTGAAAATCAAATGCAATGAAAGTAAAATCGCGGCTTTTAAGATATTTGCTTACAGTTTTTTTAAGGTGGGGGAGTACCTCGCTTCCACATTTGATTTCTACTACCAGCTTTTTCCCCTGTGGGACTGATTTTATCACTTCCTCCAGGAAAGGGATCTTTTCTCCCTTGAATTTTTCACTTTTCCATGAACCCGCATCCAGCGACCTCAGAACTTCCGAACCGGTTTCCTTTACCACGTGATCGGCGCCAGTCGTGCGTTTCGTATTCGCATCATGTATACACACAATCTTGTTGTCGGCCGAAAGGTAGATATCCACTTCAACTGCATCAGCGCCAAGTTCAAAGGCGAGACGGGAAGATTCAACCGTGTTTTCGGGCGCCAGGTACGAAGCTCCCCTGTGGGCAATGATCTCAACCTGCCCGTATCCTTTGTTGAAAAGTAAAGCCATGGCAAAAAGAATGAAAATCTTCTTCATAATAACAGTGTGAATTTTCTGAGTGGTTATTTCATCAATTTGTTGTCCAGCTCATTCTTAATAACCCCCGACCATACCTTGTAACCTTCCTCGTTAAGGTGGAGCCTGTCGTCAAGAAAGAGTTCGGCCCTTGGAAGACCGCTTGAATTCGTGAAATATCTCTCAGTGTCGATATAATAGGTATTACGGTGGTCTTCACATATTTCCCTTATCATTTCGCCTGCTTCCTTTATCTCAGGCCACACATGCCATCTCAACGGGGTGGGGGTGACGCTCACCCAGAAAACAGGAGTGTCCCTGAACTGTCTGCGGATAATGTAAAGGGTTTTCCTGAAAAGCTGTGAAACTTCCACCGGGCTCTTGTCATTATCACTGCCCGTGATATCGTTTGCTATGAAAAGTACTATTGCCTGACACTGGTGAGGATATAATATTCTGTCGGCATACACGGCAAAATCGCTAAGCTTTGCTCCGCCGTATCCTCTCTGGATTACATTGTAGGGAAGCATGTCCTTGCCAAGAGTCGACCACAGCCTGATGCTTGAACTTCCGGCAAACATTATTGCATCGGAAGGATATGATTTAGCAACGTCGAGCTGCTCAAATTTTTCTATTTCACTTTCCCAGGCTTTTACTTCAGGGAGTTCCCTGTATTTTCCCAGCGAGGCACACGATGCAAGAAACGCTGAGAGTATTATCAGTATAAGTATCCGTCGCATGTGGTATATTTTATTCTTCATAAAGGTAGGGGTTTATTTGTTAAAAAATCAAAAAGACCCTTTGAACATGGTCAAAGATTTATTTATGGCAATGGCATTATAATTAATTTTTGAAAAAAAAAGTTACGTTTGTATTGATAACCTTAACCATATCCTGATACCAAAACTCAAATGTCAAAAAGCAAATTGTTCCTGACCAAGCCGCTTGATCAGCTTATGCACGAATCGAAGGACACGGGGGGCTTGAAAAGATCTCTGTCCGCCACCAATCTTACCACTCTTGGGATCGGAGCCATTATCGGAGCCGGAATATTTGTACTTACAGGTCAGGCTGCCGCCCAGTATGCGGGTCCTGCAATTGTGATTTCATTTATTATTTCAGGACTTGCCTGCGGATTTGCAGGCCTGTGCTATGCCGAGTTCGCATCGATGATACCCATTGCAGGCAGCGCTTATACTTATTCATATGCAACGCTTGGGGAGTTTTTTGCCTGGATTATAGGCTGGGATCTGATACTCGAATATCTGTTTGCAGCATCAACCGTCTCGGTCGGCTGGTCGGGCTATATGGTCAGTTTCCTCAAGGACCTTAATATTTTTATACCTCCGCAGTTTACAGGGGCAACAGGAACAGTGCTTGTCAATGTTCCGGATATGGGATGGAAACAACTGACCGAAGTTTTTGCCCAGACACTTGCAGCTTCTGGCATCAGCGTGGATGCGCTGCCTCATGTGACCTGCATCCTGAATCTTCCCGCGATGTTCATTGTAGCCCTGCTTTCAACCCTTCTTGTTATCGGAATAAGGGAATCAGCCAACTTCAATAACATAATGGTAATTACCAAGGTGGCTGTGATAATTCTTTTTATTGCAATCGGGTTTATGTTCGTCAAGGCTGCTAACTGGACTCCTTTCATTCCGCCAAACAAAGTGGAATCTACCCCTATTGCCGAATATGGTTCCTTCCGTGAGTGGCTGAGGGCCTACGGGAGCGAGTTCGGGAAATTCGGTATAAGCGGAATACTGAGAGGAGCCGGGGTGATTTTCTTCGCCTATATCGGATTTGATGCTGTTTCCACAGCAGCTCAGGAGGCAAAAAATCCACAGCGCGATATGCCAATTGGAATTCTCGGATCACTTGGGATTTCCACAGTGCTTTATATACTTGTTGCAATCGTGCTTACCGGAATCGTCAGCTATACAGCGTTGAATGTACCAGATCCGGTCGCCGTGGGTGTAGATGCAATGGGCAAAGGCATGTTCTGGCTCAGACCAATTGTGAAAATCGCCGCTATTGCCGGACTCAGTTCCGTGATACTTGTAATGCTTCTTGGACAGCCGAGGATTTTCTATACAATGGCAAAGGATGGTTTGCTTCCACCGGTGTTCTCCAAAGTCCATCCGAAGTTCCACACTCCCTATGTCAGTACCATAATAACAGGTTCGCTTGCCATGATCATTGCAGGTATCCTACCGATCAGTATTCTTGGCGAACTGGTGTCGATAGGAACACTGCTTGCCTTCATAATAGTCTGCATTAGCGTACTTGTACTCAGGAAATCAAAGCCTGATCTGCATCGTCCTTTCCGGACACCGTGGGTCCCCCTGATTCCGATCCTGGGTGCGGTATTCTGCCTTATTCAGATGCTTGCACTGCCGGGAGACACATGGCTCCGGCTGATAATATGGATGGTCATCGGCTTTGCCATCTACTTCTTTTATGGCAGGTACCACAGTAAGGTCAGGAAGGAAAACTCAAAGTAAATCCCGCTGATCTTATAATTCGTCTGAAAAGACTGACTTCGGGATTTCCCTTAGATTGTATCTCGATGCCATAGTCTCTCCGTAGGCTCCTGCCGACCTGATGGCCAGAATATCACCTCGTACGGTCTCCGGAAGCTCTATGAATTTTGCGAAGGTGTCGGACGATTCACAAATAGGCCCTACCACATCATATTTCTCCGTTTTCCCGTCGGAGCTGAGATTCTGTATCTCATGATGGGCCTGATACAAAGCCGGCCTGATAAGGTCCGTCATCCCGGCATCAACCACGGCAAAAGTGGTGTTGCTGCCTTTCTTGATATACAATACTTTTGTGATGAGCGACCCGCACTGGGCAACAATCGACCGTCCCGGCTCAAAGTGGATCTTCTGTCCGGGCCTTATTCTTACAAGCTCCCGTATCAGAGAGAAATACTCATCGAAATCCGGAGCGCTGTCAGGATTGTTGTAATCAATGCCAAGTCCTCCTCCCAGGTTGATGGTTTTCAGATCGATGTTCTGTGAGGAGAACCACTCCTGCAGTTCGTTAACCCTGGAGCACAGACTTTTAAAAACAGACATCTTTGTTATCTGCGAACCTATGTGGAAATGAATGCCTTCGAGCGTTACATTGCCGAGTGTCGCCATTCTCTCAAGCACATCCTTCAGCTCCCACGCGCTTATGCCGAATTTGCTCTCGGCAATCCCGGTGGTTATGTACTTATGTGTATGAGCCTCAATGTAGGGATTGATTCTCAATGCAATTGTCGCATTCATATTCAGTCTGCCGGCAATTGAGTCGACAACCTCAATCTCGGCTATTGATTCGCAGTTGAAACATGAAATCCGGGCTTTCAGGGCAGATTCAATCTCGTGATCGGTTTTGCCTACACCGGCAAACACAATGTCGGAAGGACTGAAACCGCATTCCATTGCCCTTTCGATTTCATTATACGATACGCAATCGGCGCCGAATCCATAGGATGCGATAATACCCAGTATCCTGGGATTGGCATTGGCCTTGACGGCATAGTGGATGCTGAAACCCGATTTCTCTGATTCTTCCTTCACTTTCCGGCATGTCTCATTCAGGACATCCAGATCATAATAATAGAAAGGAGTGGGAATTTCCCTGAATTTTTTTTCAATACTACGCTTAATCATCTTACCGGTTGAAAAGATATTGGTTTAGTAAATTCAAAGCCTGAACCTTGTCTTTGGAATCGATAAGTATTGACAGGCTGTGGTCGCTGGCCCCGTATGATATCATTTTAAGCTGTATGGTGTCGAGGGCTTCGAAGATCTCGGGGGCAGAGCCGGTCCTTTCAGTACGGAAATCACCGACCACGCATATAATGCTCTGGTCATGTTCGATTTCAACCGAACCCAGTTCCCTTAGGTCGATTTCGATCTGCTTAAGATACTGAGGATTGTCGACAGTGATTGATACTGAAACCTCTGAAGTGGTCACCATATCGACAGGGGTCTTGTAAGCCTCAAATATCTCAAATACCTTTCTTATAAATCCGTAGGCCATCAGCATTCTGTCGGACTTTATCCTGATGACTGAAATCCCGTCTTTCGCTGCAACGGCCTTGTAATCCTCGAAAAATGTTTTTGAAGTGATCAGAGTGCCTTCATCCTGGGGATTCAAAGTGTTTTTCAGCCTTACAGGTATGTTCTTTTCCCTTGCCGGATTCACACTTGACGGGTGGAGTATCTTTGCCCCGAAATATGCCAGTTCAGCCGCTTCGTCAAAGGAGATTTCGCGAATAACCTTTGTGTTCTGCACGAATCTCGGATCATTGTTGTGGAATCCGTTTATATCGGTCCATATCTGTATTTCTGAGGCATTTATAGCAGCGCCAATAAGCGAGGCAGTGAAGTCGCTTCCGCCGCGTTTCAGGTTGTCGATCTCGCCATAGGCATTGCGGCAGATGAATCCCTGGGTAATAATTATATTTTCTTCAGGACAGGCGGCAAGTTCTCTTTTAAAGTTCTCAGCAATGTAAAAGGCGTCCGGTTCGCCGTCCTTGTCGATGCGCATGAAGTTCAGAGCCGGAAGGAGTACCGATCCGATGCCTTTTTCACGGAGAAGATTATGGAAGAGGGCTGTTGACAGGAGTTCGCCCCTGGCAACGATTGCTTTCTCGTGGAGTTTTGTAAAAGCCTTGGCTATGAACTCGCCGATATAGTCAAAATGCGAGTCGATCAGCTCATTACCTTCTTTTTTGAAGGCTTCTGTTGAATACAGATCGCTGACAACCTGCCTGTAAAGCGACCGGAGAGCTTCATTTTTGCTGACTGCTTCATCAGTTTTGCCGGCATAGATCAGTTCTGATATCCCGATCAGACTGTTGGTGGTGCCCGAAAGGGCGGAAAGCACCACAACTACTCTTTCATCCCCTGTGATCAGCGGTACTATTGATTTCATCCTGTCGGGGGAGCCGACCGATGTGCCGCCGAATTTCATTATTTTCATATTGCTCTTTATGACCTTGTTATTAATAGTTACAAAAAAACCTGCTTTATCCTGCAGGTCTGGTTTCTCTTAAATCATTCAGGGATGGTAAAAGATTATGCAGACCTGTGGTATGGATGTTTATTGAGTATCATATGTTTTTTTATCAGCATTTCCGGAAATAATAATCCGGGGTCAAAAATATACTTTTCTGTAATATTCGATTATTTGTTTTTAATTTTTTTGTTATTTTTGTGCCCTCTGATAAAAGCTAAGAGCGCAGAGCGGAGAGCGGAGGGCAGGAAGAGATTCTTAGCCCTTAGCCCTTAGCCCTGAGCTCTGAGCCTGAATAGAGGCCCAGATGGCGAAATTGGTAGACG
>DIWB01000062.1 GCA_002428385.1 Bacteroidales bacterium UBA6117 | reverse complement strand
ATCTGGGCGTTTCATTTCATCAGTTCGATGAGCCGGAAAGGGGTTTTACGTTCCGTCAGGATGTTTCGCTTGATATGAGGATGAACAGGAAAGGTTCAGTGACAGCAGCAGCTCTTCTGAAGAACCTGAGCGAAGCGGAACTTGCAAAGATATTTTACGATTATGGCGAGCTTATCAACTCCAGGAGCATTGCCAGGGAGATTGTCGTTGCAAGGGCTGTGAAACCGCTGACGACCGTGAACGATATGATCGCTGCAATCGGGAAGCTGGCTCCCTTTAAACAGGAGCATAAGTTTTACGCAAGGGTGTTTCAGGCTTTGCGGATTGCCGTGAACCACGAGATGGAATGCCTCAGGGAAATGCTTGACCAGGCGCTTTCTGTTCTTAAAAAGGATGGCCGCCTGGTGGTGATAACCTATCATTCGCTTGAGGACAGGATAGTAAAAAACTTCATGAGGACGGGAAACTTTGAGGGAGAGGAGAATAAGGACTTTTACGGGAATCTGATTACGCCTTTCAGGATAATAAACAAGAAGGGTACGGTACCGGATGAGTTGGAGATTGAGGATAACAAAAGGGCCAGAAGCGCAAGGCTCAGGATTGCGGAAAAGATATGAATAACCCGGAACAGAAAGAGGAAAAGCCCTCACGGGGAAAGCACAGCAGTGTCCTGAAGGAACTGATGAGCGGGATTATCTTCTCCGACGTGATAATCCTCAAGAACCTGTGGTTCATAATCTTTCTGACCATTCTCGGGGCTTTTTACATCGGTAACCGCTTTCATGCAGAACGGATAACACGCGAGAGTGCCAGTCTGACCAGAGAGGTAAAGGACCTTAAGGCAGAAGCCCTTTCCACATCGGCGCAACTGATGTCGGTGAGCAGGCAGTCGGAAGTTTCCAGGCTGGTAAGCGAAAAGGGACTTGGACTCGAAGAGCTCAGAACTCCCCCATTTAAGATTGTAATTGATAAATAGGGAAAAAATGACAGTAAGGGACGAAATAGTATTCAGGAGCGGGGTGGTTTACCTCGTTTTGATACTGTGCAGTGTTGCCCTGATTGTTCAGATTCTCGTACTGCAGTATATCCAGAAGGGGAAATGGTCGGAACTGAGTGAGAAATATGTTTTCAAGACTGCCGAGATGCCTGCAAACAGGGGCGACATCCTGGCCCGCGACGGCCGGCTGCTTGCCAGTTCCGTACCTTATTATTCTATATACATGGATACCAGGAGCAGCGGCATGTCGGGCGAAACCTGGACAAAGGGGATCGACGGTTTAAGTCAGGGCTTGTCGAAGTACCTTGGAGTAAGGTCGACATCGGGTTGGAAATCAGTTATCACAGCGGCAAGAAAGAGGGGCGACCGTTATTTTCTGATACAGAAAAGGGTCGATTATGCAACCCTGAAAAAGATTAAGGAACTCCCGATATTCAGGGAGGGCCAGTTTCGCGGAGGGCTTGTTGCCCAGCCTGAAAACAGGAGGATTCTTCCGAACAACGAACTTGCAGCCAGGACAATAGGTTACCTGAACCAGGGAACCGAAGGTACACGTGTCGGACTTGAGGGTTCGTTCGACAAGGAACTTGGCGGGAAGAACGGAATGGTAGTGAAACAACGTCTTACGGGTGGCGACTGGATTACAGTCAATAACGGCGAGAGCGTGGAGGCCAAAGACGGGCACGACATACAGACCACCATCGACGTTGATCTCCAGGATGTTGCTTCAACAGCTCTTGAAAGGCAGCTGCGAAGACACAATGCCCATCATGGATGTGCAGTCCTGATGGAGGTTTCCACCGGCGATGTCCGTGCAATAGCAAACCTCGAAAGAGCCGACGACGGAAGCTATCACGAAACATACAACTATGCAATTGCCGAAAGCACTGAACCCGGATCCACTTTCAAGCTGGCTGCCCTGATGGCCGCCATCGAGGACGGAGTTGTTGATACAGGCGATATTGTTGACACAGGCGACGGCGCTGTAAGGTTTTATAATAAGATAGTCAGGGATACAAAGGAAGGCGGGTACGGAAAGATCACGGTGAAGGAGGTTTTCGAGTGTTCCTCTAACGTGGGCACTTCCATTATTATTAATGAGAACTACAAGGATAATCCGAAGGCTTTTGTCAACAGGCTGTATGCCATGAAACTCAACCAGCCTCTGGATGTTCAGATAAAAGGAGAAGGCAAACCTCTGATAAGATATCCGGGCGACAAGTTCTGGTCAGGTCTTTCCCTGCCTATGATGTCGCACGGCTATGAAGTCCAGATGACTCCCCTGCAGACACTTGCATTCTACAATGCAGTGGCCAATAACGGTAAGATGATGCGGCCAAGGTTTGTTACTGCAATTCTGGATAACGGATCGGTGGTAAAGAGCTTCGGAACGGAAGTGATTATAAATTCAATTGCCTCGCGAAGCACCATCCGGAAAGCCAGGGCAATGATGGAAGGTGTTGTAGAAAAAGGAACAGCAATTAACCTTAAGAATCCGGAGTACAGGATAGCAGGCAAGACCGGTACCGCCCAGATAGCGATGAATAACCAGGGATACCGCCGGAAGATTACATACCAGGCATCCTTTGTGGGGTATTTCCCGGCCGAAAATCCTCTCTATTCGTGCATTGTCGTAGTGAATGCCCCTTCGAACGGGGTTTACTACGGAAACATTGTTGCCGGATCGGTCTTCAAGGAGATCTCCGACAAGGTATATGCAACCACCTTCTATCGCGATTACAGGGCTGAAAATAAGGCTGAAAAGGAAAAGGAGATGAAAGGGCTTGTTCCTGAGGCCGGAAACGGTTTGAGGGCTGATATAAACGAAGTGCTTGGAGAACTCGATGTAAGATACCGCAAGACTTCAAAGGAAGAATGGGTGGCCACTCGCGAAAGCGGCGACACAATCAGGCTTGTTGGTCTGGATGTAAGAAAAGGCCTCGTGCCGGATGTAAGGGGAATGAGTCTGAGAGATGCAGTGTATCTCATTGAAAATGCCGGGCTGAAAGTTAAATACAGCGGCAAGGGACGGGTTCTCAGGCAATCACCCCAGCATGGAGCCAGGGTGTATGAGGGCAGTGTTGTTTCACTCGATATGAATATGTGATCAGGTATGAAACGGGTAAGTGATCTTATAGGGAATGCAGGGATAGTGTCTGTCAAAGGCGACAGCAACACAGAGATCAGTGATATATCGTTCGATTCACGCAATGCTGGTCCCGGAACGCTCTTCGTGGCGGTAAGGGGAACCAGAAGCGACGGTCACGATTTTATTGCCGCTGCAATTAAGGCAGGGGCGGCGGCCGTTATTTGTGAAACCATTCCTGCTTATGCCGGAGAAGGAGTATGCTGGATAAAGACTGATGATTCAGCCAGGGCACTTGGTGTTGTATCTTCTGAATTCTATGGCAATCCCTCAGCGTCACTTAAGCTGACAGGCGTGACCGGAACTAACGGAAAGACGACGATAGCCACCCTTCTTTACAGGATGTTCACGAAGCTGGGTTACAAGTGCGGCCTCTTTTCAACCGTTTGTAATTACATCGGAAATACTGAGCTTCCGGCCACTCACACCACTCCCGATCCGGTTGAGCTGAACAGGACTCTTGCAGCCATGGTTGAGGCAGGATGCGACTATGCCTTCATGGAGGTAAGCAGCCACGCGGTTGACCAGAAGAGGATCGCAGGATTGAATTTTGCCGGCGGCATTTTTACAAATCTCACCCACGATCATCTGGATTATCATAAGACATTCGACAACTACCTGAATGCAAAGAAGGCCTTCTTTGATTCTCTTCCTTCATCTGCATTTGCCCTTGTAAACAATGATGACAGGAACGGCAAGGTGATGATCCAGAATTGCAGGGCCGCCAGATATACTTTCTCTACCAGGGGAAAAGCTGATTTCCGGTGTACGGTACTTGAACAGGATTTTTCAGGTATGGCTGTCAGAATACAGGGAGAGGATGTCTGGACCCGCTTTGTCGGCGACTACAATGCTTCAAATCTTCTTGCAGTCTATTCGGCTTCGGTGATTCTCGGAGCGGAAAAGGTGGAAGTGCTCAGGATACTGAGTGAGCTGAAGTCGGTTCCGGGACGGCTTGAAGTTGTCGATGGCCCGGGAGGAATAAGCTGCCTTGTAGACTATGCCCACACCCCCGATGCCCTTCAGAATGTAATAACAACGATCAACAGGATCAGGCCCGATGACAAGCAGCTGATTACCGTGGTCGGGGCAGGAGGCGACAGGGACCGCACCAAGCGTCCGCTTATGGCGGCAATCACTGCAGAAGGAAGCACAAAAGTCATTCTGACATCCGACAATCCCCGGACTGAAGATCCGGATAAGATACTGGATGACATGGAAGCAGGAATCACCCCGGATGTAAGGCGGAAAGTCCTAAGGATCACTAACCGTAGGGAGGCCATTAAAACCGCGGTGATGCTTGCCGGGCCGGGCGACGTGGTGCTGGTGGCAGGAAAGGGGCATGAGAATTACCAGGAAATAAACGGTGTGAAACATCATTTCGACGACAGGGAGGAGCTCAAATCGGCCCTGCTGCTGAAAAACAATAATTAAGGTATGCTTTATTATCTTTTCAGATATCTCGATCAGCTTGATGTGCCCGGCGCCGGTATGTTCAATTACATATCATTCAGGTCGGCCCTGGCGGTAATCACATCCCTTTTCATATCGATGCTGATAGGAAAGAAAATAATCACATGGCTCCAGGTTAAGCAGGTCGGGGAGGTTGTCAGGGATCTCGGACTCGAAGGCCAGTACCAGAAGAAGGGTACCCCGTCGATGGGCGGCATTATAATTCTGGCAAGCATTCTCATACCGGTCCTGCTCTTCGCAAGGCTCGACAATATCTACATCCTTCTGATGATACTCACAACAGTGTGGCTGGGTTTTATAGGCTTTGTTGACGATTATATAAAGGTGTTTAAGAAGAACAAGGAGGGGCTGGCAGCAAGGTCAAAGCTTCTCGGACAGATCGTTCTGGGAATTATTATCGGTGTTACTTTTTACTTCAGCAGGGATGTGATCATCATGGAGAAAGTACCTGTATCGGAACTCACTCCTAGGGAAAGAATAGAAATGCTTGACCAGGACCGGCCTTTTTATGGCGACGGCCAGGTATCAATGGAGCACAAATCGACCAAAACCACCATCCCCTTTGTGAAGAACAATGAGTTCAA
>DIWB01000004.1 GCA_002428385.1 Bacteroidales bacterium UBA6117 | reverse complement strand
CTTGACCGAAAGGCATAAGCAGTTATTTATATTTAGTATGTGGTTATTTTTGATCGGCATGGATCTGTAAATTTCACCGGCTCATGCAATCCAGTGGATGCTTAAAAGTAATCAGATAAACAGATAGGCGGTCTCGGCAAAGCTGAAAGTATCCTATGTTTTCCAGAAGTGCATGTAAAATCCAAAATAAATATGGTAAAAGCCTCTGGATTGTATAACTTAGAAGTTATAAATAATGATCGTATTTGCTTCAATATTTTCACTTAAATTTTAGCCGTGATGAAGTCAACTATTTATCTTTTAGCAATGCTGATTGCTTTTTGTTTACAATCATGCACTTACGTTTTTTACCAAATGTATAAAACTGAGCCAAGTAATAATATAGTTCAAAAAGACGGTTATCTTATTTATGAGGACGAAAACTGTCAGCTGTTATACAACCTATGGAGTGATAAAGGGAATCCTGGCTTTCGTTTCTATAATAAGACAGATGATGATATTTACATAAATATGCCAGAATCGTATTTTGTAGTTAACGGGATAGCCAATAACTACTACAAAGAAAGAGTTTTTACCCAGACGGGAGGAATCTCCTTGCATGTACTGTCATACTATTTTGGTGTTGGTGTATCCTCCACGAATAACGTATCTGTCTCAAAGAAAGAAGAAGATATTATATGTATACCGGCAATGACCTCAAAAATTATTTCCGAATATGTAATAATTGAATCGCCGATAATGTTTTGTGAATTTAAAGAGCAACCTACATCAAAATCAAGAATAAAAACCATGCATTTCGATCAGAATAATAGCCCATTAAAATTTGAAAACAGAATAACATATTGGGTTGGGAAAATGGGCACTACTGTACGGTTAGAAAATAAATTCACTGTGACTGAATTAACAAATTATCCTTCCAGTAAATTTTTAACTGAAGAAGCTAAGGATGAATGCGGAGAAAAGATCTATCCATATCAGAAAGTATTTAAAGATCCTACTCCAGATAAATTCTATTTGGAGTATAAGTCCACAGATTAATATCAAATCATTACCACTCATAAAAAAGTTGATAAAGTATTTTATTCTGGCCCCGGCGTGGTTTAAATTTGGATTGCAGACATTTTTTAAATAGACACTTGATAATGCAGCGAGAGTGTCAACCCTGGTAATTATTATAGATTATCGTGGCTTTATATTGTATGACCTCACCATATGTGTTCAGAGGCACGATCACAGGGCTGATTATGGTACCGTACCCCGCTATTTCAATAAGAAACCCCGCTTAACTGGGCAATAAAATTATCAGGTCCCCTATATTAATCTATATAGATCGTGGCTTAATTCAGTTTTGGTTTGACTGAAAATTTTACACGTTTTTTAAGTAGCCATTCGTTAAGAGGCACATCGCTAATATTTACTTTCTGTTTAGAGACAACCTCCCAACCTTGTTTGGCCAGGAAATTAATCCCTTCCATTTCAGAATTGAATGTTTTTCCTCCCTTTTCATTCAAAACTTCTTCGTCGTCCAAATACATAAAAATCTTCTCGTATGTTATAACCCCTTGAGTTAACTTTAATGTAGAAGCGTCGGGTATAAATAATACCTTACCAAAAACATAATAAGTAGAATCCTTTTCCTGAGAAAAAATGCTGGCACAAATCCAGATCAATGCGAAAATAAAGATGAGTTTTTTCATATTTCAGATTTAAGTGTAAGTTAAGATTAATAATGCAATCAAAATACAATCTGTAAGCAATTCACAACTACGGTGTATGATGAAGGGAAGATGAGAGAGTTGTGTTCAATATATCAAAGATACAATTTTAAATAATTCACAACATAAGGAGGTAATGAATTGGCCAGCACCAAATCATGGTGGATAATAATGAAAAAAATGTGAAAAATATTTTATTCTGGCCCCGGCGTTTCTTATAATTGCAAAACAGACATTGAAATTGAGTGCGAAGGGGGAGAGTGAGGAGGAAAGCCCCGGTGAAAATCAGCAATTACCGGGGCTTTTTAATATCAGGTATGTTATTAATTTGCCTGGAATTGTAACTTCATAGCCAGCTGATTCATTTCCTGTCCGATCGTTGAATCCAGTATTCTTGCATACTTTTTTGTCATTGCCAGACTCGAATGACCGAGCATCTTTGATACACTCTCCATCGAGATTTTATTTGCAAGGGTTACAGTCGTTGCGAACGTATGCCTGGCACAGTGTGTGGTAAGATTCTTAGTTATCCCACATAAGTCTGCCACTTCCTTAAGATAGGCGTTCATCTTTTGGTTGGTCAGGACTGGTAACAGGACTCCTTTCCTGATACAATCAGGATTTGTACTGTACTTGTCAATAATCTGTTTTGCTAAGGGTAGGAGAGGGATATGCGCCCATTGCTTCGATTTGTGACGCTGTTTTTTGATCCAGGGGTTTCCATCAAATCCGGTCTCCAGGTCCTTTAAGCATAAGGATTTTACGTCTACAAAGGCTAAGCCCGTAAAGCAACAGAAAACAAAGACATCTCTCACCTGGGCAACCCTAAGTATAGTTATGTGTTTATTTATTACTGAATTAAGCTCCTCCAGGTTTAAAAAGGACTTATCAACTTCTTCCAATCTGTATTTTATATTTCTGAACGGATTAACCCTGATCCAGTCATTACTGAGTGCATACCTGATGATTTTTCCAAAGTTTTTAATGTATTTTACCGTCGTATTGTTGCAGCAATTTCTTTTTGATCGAAGGTAGGTCTCATATTTAACGATAAATTGGTGATCAACGTCACGCAGAAGGTAGTCCTCTTTATTATAGGTATCCTGTATATAACTTTCAAGATGTTTTCTGGAGGTAACATGTCTTTCATAAGTTCCATAAGAAACTCCTTTATTAATTAATAGTTTCATATTTTCATTATGTTCCAGGTAAACCTGCAAGATTGTCCTGTTCCCCTCGTCATTAATGTTAAGGTATGCATTTTTAAGAGCCTGCGCAGTTACAGGTTTGTTTCTGTCGATTAATTCTTGTTGAATCTGATAAACCTCGTATCGTATCTGGTCGAAACGATTATTAAGCTCTTTTGCAAAAGAGAACCCTGTTTTTGCGTTCCCTTTAACCCCGTCCCAGTAAGCCGGATCAATGGTCCGCTTAATTGAGATTTCAGCACGTTCTCCATCTACAGTAATTCTCATGTAAATTGGAGCTTCATGATTTCTAAGCAGTTGTCCTCTTCTAATCATGAACATAATTGAAAAAGTTTTTCTTCCCATATTCTTCCCGTTTTAGTTTGTGCAAAGCTACCTTGAGTATCAAATTGATCAAAGTGCAAAGTGCTGCAAACCAGTGCAATGAGTTCTAAATCGGGAGTAAGAAACAGATGAAAAAAAACTCCCGAATCAGTACCCGGAGCGGTGCACTAAAAGGGACTTATTTGCAGTGAGAGGAAAAATAAAAAACCCTGTAAGTGTTAAATTTACAGGGTTTTGCACTAATTTGCATTTAAGCTTTGCGGAGAAAGAGGGATTCGAACCCNNCCGCCGTAGCTTTAGCGAAGGCGGAATTCGTCCGCCGTAGCCTAAGCGAAGGCGGAATTCGGTCCGCCGTAGCCTAAGCGAAGGCGGAATTCGGTCCGCCGCAAAGATAATACTTTTTTCATTTTCCCGAATTTTTAGGACAAATATCCAAATTAACAGATAATCAGAGAGATGAACTATTTATCAACAGGATTTTAACACTAAAAAATTAGACAAAGCCGGAAGTGACCGTAAGATGGGTATTTGCGATGTATTTACGGTTCCCGGGGCTTGCTGTCAAAATTTCTCGTTTTACGTCTAAAACCTGCACTATTTGAGGAAAATCGACAAAAATTATTTGCTCATGTACTAAAATGAAATATATTTGTAACCAACAAGAACCATTGGTCTAACCTTTAAATCGTTAATTATGACAAAAAAAGAATTGGTTAATGCAATTGCCGAAGACTCCGGTCTTTCAATCAAAGATTCAGGCAAAGCTTTAAACGCATTCGTTACAGCTTTCGGAAAAGCTATGAAGAAAGGACAGAGAATCCAGCTCCCGAACATGGGTACATTTAAAGTTACCAAGAGAAGTGCAAGAGTTGTACGCAACCCCCGTACCAACGCCAAACTTAACGTTCCTGCAAAGAAAGTAGTTAAATTCAAACCGGCTCCCGCACTTAACAAAGGTCTTTAATCATGATTCAATGAGATTGCCTGGGGGGTGTTTGATTAACACCCCCTTTTTTTCTGTTTCCCATGCTCCATATGCAATTGTCTGCTTTGAAGCTTAATGGCAAAGAATGTTTTGAAACATTAATTTATTTAGAAGGATAATTTTTATTTGAGTATTTTTTGTTATTTTTGAAATGAAAACCCCGGTTCAAATCTGAAAGCATGAACTGTATAATTGTCGACGATGATAAGCTTAGCTGTAAGCTTCTTGAAGGTTATGTGAATAAGTATTCCTCACTTAATCTTATCGGTGTCTATAATGACCCGGTGACAGCGAGGAATGAGATTTCCAGTCAGAAAGACGTCGACCTTATTCTCCTCGATATCAAAATGCCGGAGATGGACGGATTCGACCTGCTTGGAAGCCTCGACCATCCGCCAAACGTGATAGTGGTATCCGGCGGAGAGGAGTTTGCCCTCCGGGCATTCGACTTCAACGTGGTAGATTTCCTCCTGAAACCGGTCTCATATGCAAGGTTCTGCAAGGCAATCGATAAGGTGACGAGGTATTTCTCTCCAAAGGAGCCGCCCAAATCAGGCGACGAGGAGATATTCATTAAAAAGGGTTCTTCGCTTGTAAAGCTGAAACTCAGAGAAATAGTGTACGTTGAAGCCCTCGAGAACTATGTGACACTCAACACCGGCACCGACAAATACACAATCCACTTTACGATGAAGGCCATTGAAAGCCAATTGCCTTCGGGAGTCTTTATCAGGGTTCACAGATCTTACATTATAAATAAGAAGATGATCCAGGCTATTAAGGAAAACTCCCTTGATATAATGGTCGGCACCGCAACAAAGAATATCCCTGTAGGTAAATCATTCAGAGATACCCTGCTGAACGATATTAACGTTATGGCCAGATAATCAGGCTAAAGCATGATGTATACAAGCAAACAGCTTTTCCTGAAATACCTCGGACAAACCTCACCATCTCCATTACTCATTGAAATAGAAAAGGCTGAAGGGGTTTTTATGTACGGCCCTTCCGGCGAAAAATACCTCGATCTTATTTCCGGTGTCTCTGTAAGCAATACCGGTCACAGGCATCCGAAAGTTGTAAATGCCATCCGCGAACAACTCGATGCCTATTTGCACCTGATGGTGTACGGAGAGATGATACAGAGCCCTCAGGTAAAATATGCCGAATTGCTTGCAAGGCATCTTCCGCCTTCCTTAAACTCTACCTACTTTGTAAACTCAGGCAGTGAGGCCGTCGAAGGTGCCCTTAAACTGGCAAGAAGATTCACCGGCCGAAGCAAAATTGTCTCATTCCGGAATGCTTACCACGGCAGCACCCTCGGAGCCCTGAGTATCCAGGGAAGCGAAGATTACAAAACTGCTTTCAGACCACTTATTCCGGATATATGGCTCGCGGAATTCAATAATCCTGATTCGTTCGATATTATCGACTCAAATACGGCCTGCGTTATTATCGAACCCATTCAGGGAGAAGGCGGCATCATAACTCCCCGGGATGGCTTCCTTGAGATTTTAAGAAAGAAATGCTCAGATGAGGGCACACTGCTTGTATTCGACGAGATACAGACCGGATTCGGCAGGACCGGCCAGATGTTTGCAACCGGCAGATACGGGGTTGTGCCCGATATCATTGTCCTGGCAAAAGCTCTCGGCGGCGGAATGCCCCTTGGAGCCTTCATTTCATCTCCTGAAATAATGGCTACACTGATTTCCAATCCTGTCCTGGGACATATCACAACCTTCGGAGGACATCCGGTGTGCTGCGCTGCAGGGATGGCATCGATGCAGGTGATTATGGAGGAGGGCTTAATGGATAATTGCCGGCAACGATCGGAGCAGTTTATTAAAGAGCTGAAACATGACCTGATCGGTGATATAAGAGGGGAGGGGCTGATGCTTGCAGTAAAGCTCGGCAATCCCGCTTTTGTCAGGTATGCCGTACAGAAGGCCCCGGAATCTGGCCTGATTCTTGACTATTTCCTGTTCTGTGACGATGCATTCAGGATAGCACCTCCGCTTACAATCACGGCGGATGAAGTATCCCTGGCCTGCAGACTGATTACAGCTTTACTTGACGACACAAGGAAGAACGTCGCTTCATTATGAGAAAATTGTTACCTGTATTATTGATTTTTATATTCTCTGTATTCTCCGGCATCGCTCAGTCAGTTCCGGCCGGTCCGGATACCACTGCCCTGCTTGAAAAGCTTTTCTCAAGACTGACCTCCGCACGGCAGGATGCCGACCGGATCAGGATCAATGATTCGATAATCAACATAATTGACAGCTATGCCAGATCGGATTCTGCTTTTACCCATAAGTTCACGGGATTGAGAAACCTTGGGCAGATAACATCGAAAAATTCACAGCTTAAGATTATTACCTGGAACGTTGTGTTTGGCGAATCGTCAGGGAAATACTTCTGTTATTTCATTCACAACACCGGAAAGCAAAACCGGGTGTACAGGCTGGAGTCTGTCTATGACAACGAGCCTCCTCCCGGCAATAAGCAATTCACGGGAAATGACTGGTACGGAGCCCTTTATTATGACCTCCGCCAGTACGGAAAAGGAGCGAATCAATACTGGGTTCTCCTCGGACTCGACCTCGGGAATCGCGACATAACACGAAAGGTTATTGAAGTTTTGAGCCTGACTCCGGAGGGGGATATCGTCTTTGGAAAGAACATTTTCCGTAAAGAAAAATCAACACTCAACAGGGTGCTGCTTGAGTACAGCTCAAGTGCCGTTGTCTCCCTGAGGTTTCTGACAGACAAATATATAGTATTCGATCACCTGGTTCCGGTATCAGCTTCACTTACAGGTAGCAGGGAAACCTACGGACCCGATTTCTCCTTTGATGCCTACATCCTCGAAAAGGGCTTCTGGAAATTCACTGAGAATGTGGATGTCAGAAACCCAAAGAAATAAATTATGACAGCAATTGGCTCCGTTTTCCTTTTTCCCTCCGATGCCTTTTTCCAGCCCCTTGCCGAACTAATAATGAGTCAGATGGCACAATTAATGTAAAAGTGGATACTTCGACCAGGATGAGATCCCTCGCCTGAATGGTCCTTGATTACTCTTTTTCCGCGTTGATTGTCTTCCAAAAGGGTGATAGCTTTCATTATCCGATATCAACCGGCGAGGGATGACAAGCGCCCTGGGGGTGTCAGGGGGTGAGGCCGCGGCGAGTGAATCATTCCCAAAAGGGCAGAATTGCTGCTCTCGCCGCGGCCTCACCCCCCCCATGACAACCATGCACCATGTCATCCCGCATCCCGGTTGCTTACGGGATGCGGGATCCCCTGAACAGGCACTGAATATCCAAAGCAAGTCTTTTAGCGAAATCACCCGGGAAATGCGCCGCACTAATTGTCACAAGTCATGACATCTTTTAATATCGTCGAATCACTTCATTCTTATTTTACGTTCCACCCCCCATCCCGAAAGCTTTCGAGACCCCTAATGGGGTGGCTTAAAGAACTAATGGTGAGTTATATATAAGTATGGGAATATCGACACTTGGATAGTTTACTACTGTTTTGGGATCTAACACTAATGAATTCCTGGTAATCTGATTTGGTATTTCCCCATAAATTGTTGTAATAAAGCGATCTAAAGCCCCCCTTTAGGGGGGAAGGGGGTGGAACCAGCCGGTTGACGAACAACAAATTTTCATTGGGTTGGGGGGTAAACCAAAAGGGAAACCGGACAATAATTCTAACTTGTAAATAAGATGTGTACAAAGGTTAGGTACTGAATGAGTGTTAGTAAAACCCGCTAAACCTGTCGCTGCTTCATGAAAAAGTGACGATTTGTCAGTAGTTTTTCAACGGCATATCTTTTGATTAATAATGGCGTTGTTCATGTTTAACCTAAAAGTCTACCGAAATGCAAACTGGAAAAATTGGAGTAACCACCGAGAACATTTTCCCGATTATCAAGAAATTCCTTTATTCAGATCATGAGATATTCCTCCGTGAGATAATTTCAAACGCTGTTGATGCAACCCAGAAGATCAGGGCAATGGCTTCAGCCGGCGACTTCAAGGGAGAACTTGGAGATCTGACCATAAGGGTTTCGGCGGATAAGAAGAAAAAAACCATCACGGTTTCCGATTCGGGGGTTGGAATGACATCGGAAGAGATCGACAAGTACCTCAACCAGATCGCCTTTTCAAGCGCCAACGATTTCCTTGAGAAATACAAGGAACAGGTAAATTCGATGATAGGTCATTTCGGCCTCGGTTTCTATTCATCATTCATGGTTTCAGACAAGGTTGAGGTTGTTTCAAAATCGTGGGATGAAACGGAACCGGCTGTAAGGTGGACCTGCGACGGCAGCCCGGAATACACTATTGAGGAAACGAAAAAGGAAAGAAGGGGAACCGACGTGATCCTTTATATCGACAAGGAATCGAAGGAATTCCTCGAGGAAAGCAAAATAGAGGAACTGCTGAAGAAATACTGCAAATTCCTGCCTGTGGAGATTGCCTTCGGCCAGGAAAAGGAATGGAAAGACGGCAAATATGTCGAGACCGGAAAAGACAGGATAATAAACAACACGAAGCCGGCATGGACCTTGAAGCCTGCTGAACTGAAGGATGAGGATTACCTGAAGTTTTACAGGGAGCTTTATCCCATAGGCGACGATCCGCTTTTCAATATCCATCTGAACGTCGACTATCCTTTTAAACTGACCGGAATACTTTATTTTCCGAAGATCAAATCAAATATCGAAATACAGAAGAACAAGATCCAGCTCTACTCCAACCAGGTCTTTGTCACTGATTCGGTCGAGGGAATTGTTCCTGAATTCCTTACCCTTCTTCACGGGGTAATCGATTCGCCCGATATTCCGCTCAACGTGTCGAGGAGCTACCTGCAGAGCGATTCAAATGTTAAGAAAATATCGGCGCATGTAACCAAGAAGGTTGCCGACAGGCTGTTCGATATCTTTAAGAACAATCGTGAGGAGTTTGAAAAGAAATGGGACAACCTGAAGCTTTTCATAATCTACGGCATGATAACCGAAGAGAAATTCTACGAAAAAGCAACCAAGTTTGCATTGTTTAAGAATACCGACGACAAATACTTCACTTTTGAAGAATATGAAAAGCTGATCAGGGAAAACCAGACCGACAGGAACAAGTCGCTTGTTTACCTTTATACAAATAACAAGACCGATCAGTTTTCATATATCGAAAAGGCAAAAAGCAGGGGTTATGATGTTCTGAACCTCGACGGCCAGCTCGATGTTCATCTTATAAATCATCTCGAGACAAAATTCAAGGATTCGAGGTTTGTAAGGGTCGATTCGGATGTAATCGACAAGCTGATCCAGAAATCCGATTCCAAATCCTCTAAACTCTCACAGGTTCAGCAGGATGATCTTAAAAGTGTCTTCAATGTCAGGGTTAAGTCAAAGGAGGTTTACAATGCCGTTCCGGAGACGCTCGACGAAACAGACTCCCCTGTAATTCTGACCCAGTCGGAATTCATGCGCAGAATGAAGGAGATGTCGCAGATGGGCGGAGGTATGAATTTTTACGGCGAGCTGCCCGACAGCTTCAACCTGGTGGTTAATGTGAACCATCCGCTTGTGATAAAAATTTCGGAAGATCTTCAGGCCAGAGAGGGTAAAAGGCTTCAGGAAAACAATACAGAAAGGGAAAGGCTGAAGGCCGCGGTGGATTTCATGGAAAAGGAGCAGAGCAAGAAGAAATCAGATGAGATCAGCCAGTTCGAGAAGGATGACCTTGAGAAACTGAGAAAGGAACTTGAGACTGTTGAAACTGCCCGGAAAGAGATACTTGAAAATTACGGATCGGAAAATAAAATTGTCAAGCAGCTTATAGACCTTGCGCTGCTTTCAAACAACATGCTGAGAGGTGAGGACCTGAGCACTTTCGTAAAGAGAAGCGTTGAACTACTCTGATACGGAACAGCCGCAAGCTGCTGATTTTCTGAAAATAACAACAAAAATTTATCGTAATTCAATAACCTGCTTATTGTAATTCGACAAATTTTTTACCTGAAACGATATGGTTTTNNGACAAATATTTTACCTGAAACGATAACGTTTTTGACGAATTCCGAAAGGGTGGAGAGGGGAAGTATCAAATCATTCTTCTCACTTCACCCTTTATAAAATCTATGGCAGTCCTGGTAGGCTCATGTTCTATCTCCATCACCTTCCCGAGAAGGAGCCTGCTCAGTTCAATGCCGGGAGCGTCGCCCTTTATCCTTTCGGCTTCGCTGTTTATCATTTTGATTGTGTTCGACCTTGCGTTCCTTACAACCTCCCATGCCTGGGGACTCATGTAGATCTGCTGGGAGAGATTGTGCTCAAATTCACTCCTGATAGCTGTCAGGAGGGCCGATTGAAGCTGCTCAACGGTCATATCGGGAGTGCTGACACGCATCAGAAGCGATTCGAGGCTTATTCTTTCAAGGAACAGAACGATCCTTTCATAGGCCTGCAGCTTTATGGGAGTGATGTTCCTGCTTCCCTGCAGGATCACTTCCTGTCTTCTCTTCTCCTGGTCGTTCCTTATCATGTTCCTTATTATGATCCACGCCGTCAGAAATACGATCAATGCGGGTAAGGTTATCTTCAGGATATCAGCAACTGTTTCCATTGGATTATTTATTTATATGCAAACGTAAGATATTTTGATTTAAGATTTCAATCCCTCTTTTATTTAATCTGCCGGCTGCTTGTTAAGCTTTAGCCGGGTTGCCATGCGTTTCACAAAAACAGGACATAATACAGCAGAAAATCAAAAATTCCTTTTACATTTGGCGGCGGCCCGAACCATAAAGCCATGAGACACTACCGTTTGAGGCACAATGAAAGCTAAAGGCCCCTGTATGCACTAATTATAACTAACCTGTATGGAATACTTATCCGAAAGAATTAAATCCCTGTCTGTATCACAGACTCTGGCTATGGCTCAAAAGAGCCGTGAATTAAAGGAATCGGGTGTTGATGTCATCAGTCTCAGTCTGGGTGAACCTGATTTCAATACCCCCGATTATGTCAAGGATGCTGCCAAAAGGGCCATTGATGAAAATTACTCTAAGTATCCCCCCGTACCGGGTTACAACGATCTGAGGGATGCAATCTCGCGTAAGTTCAGGGAGGAGAACGGCATTAACTACAGCCGCGAACAGATAATCGTTTCCGCCGGAGGCAAGCATTCACTGATAAATGTGATAATGTCGGTTATCAATCCGGGCGAGGAAGTTATCATCCTTGCTCCATACTGGGTGAGCTACTATGATCAGATTATACTTGCGGGCGGCAGGCCGGTAGTGGTCGAAGCGCTTCTGGAGAATGATTTCAAGGTCAGCGCTGCACAGATTGAAGAAGCAATTACGGACCGTACCAGACTAATCATCTTCAACTCGCCTTCAAACCCTACAGGTATGGTATATACCGGTGAGGAAATGGAAAAGATTGCCCGGGTGGTGGAAAGGCATGAGGGAGTTCTGCTTATGTCTGATGAGATCTATGAGCATATTATTTTCGAGGGAAAGCATGTCAGCATGGCATCCTTCGATTTCATGTACGACAGGGTTATCACTGTTAACGGTGTCTCGAAGGCTTATGCAATGACTGGCTGGCGGATCGGTTACATCGGCGCTCCCCTGTGGCTGGCGAAGGCTTGCAACAAGCTTCAGGGCCAGTTTACCTCCGGAGTGTGTTCGATTGCCCAGAGGGCAGCGCTTGCCGCGATTCAGGGTAACGGCGATTCGGTAAAGATGATGAAGGAAGCGTTCCATCGCCGCCGCGATCTCATCTGCGGATTGCTGAAGGAGATCCAGGGACTGAAGTTAAGGATTCCGCAGGGGGCTTTTTATGTGATGCCCGATATTTCACACTATCTTGGCTTATCCGACGGCAGCAGGAAGATTGCCAATTCTGAAGATCTTGCATTGTTCCTGCTCGAAAAAGCGCATGTTGCCGTTGTGGGGGGAGATGCCTTCGGAGCTCCGGACTGTATCAGGATATCATACGCCAATTCCGACGACCTGCTTGTTGAGGCGGTTAAAAGAATCAAGTCAGCCCTTGAACAGCTGACCTGAAATCAGGTTTTCATCCTCTGAAAAAGCAGGCCGTCAGGACGGGCCTGTCAGTATTTGTTGTAGGATACCGTTTCTTCCTTCGGTTTTCTTTTCTTCTGTCTGTATTCNNCCCGTTGCGTAGCCGAGGGTGATAATCAGTTCGACTCGCTTTGACGAAGGTATTCCCAGGATGCTTTTCACCCTGTCCTCGTCGAACCATCCGATGATGCAGGTTCCGAGTCCTTCTGCAATTGCCTGCAGGCAGATGTTCTCCGCGGCGATGCCGATATCGATCAGTGAATAGTCCTTGCTTTTGATCGTTCCGCCGACCCTCGAGCTGAGGTTTGGCTTTTCTCTCACTATCACGATCATAACCGGAGCCTGGCTGACAAAAGTGTTCATTCCAAGCAGTTTTGCCGAGGCTGCATCAGCCAGTTGTGAAAGTATGTCCTTATCAGTAGCCACGACAAACTTCCATGGCTGGGCATTGCAGGCGGAAGGCGCCATCCTTCCTGCCTCCAGTATACGGTCGAGTTTCTCAGGTTCGACAGGATTTTTGTCGTATTTCCTGTCGCTCTGACGCCTGAGTATCAGCTCAAGCATCTCTTTTCCTCCGGTCATCGATCAATAATTTTCTGCCATGAGTTCGAAATAGCCCATCGGATGCAGGCAGGCCGGGCAGTTCTTGAGGGCCTTGGTTCCGAAATGGACATACCCGCATTTCCTGCAATACCAGAATACCTTATCCTCGCGTTCGAACACCTTGTTATTCATTAAGTTGCCAAGCAGCTTCCGGTACCTGTCCTCGTGGTTTTTCTCTGCTGAGGCGATGGCTTTGAATGCAGTGGAGATATTCTTGAATCCTTCTTCTTCTGCAACCCTTGCAAATTCAGGATAAAGTTCATTCCATTCCTCATGTTCACCTGCAGCTGCGGCTTCGAGATTTTCGGATGTTGTTCCGGTCTTCCCTGCAGGATAGGCTGCGGTTATTTCAACCATTCCTCCTTCGAGGAAGGAGAAGAACCTTTTTGCATGCTGCTGCTCCTGAAGAGCTGTTTCCATAAATATTCCCGCTATCTGCTCATAACCTTCCTCCTTTGCCACCTTTGCAGCAAATTCGTACCTGTTTTTTGCCTGCGATTCACCTGCAAAAGCCTTGAGAAGGTTTTTCTCAGTCATTGTGCCTTTTAAACTCTTTTCCATATCATTTGGTTTTGATTTAATTACTTTAAATGTTTATGATATCTACAGATATTAATATTTAGCAAAAATATCTATCTTTAGTTTCAAATTGTAATCTTTGAGGAAAATTATTAACCCTAATTAATTAAGAAATGGCAATACTACTGGTAATTCTGGCAATCATTGTATTTCTGGTATTTTTCGCGATATCCTTGTACAACAGGCTCGTAAAGCTTCGCAATAACAGGGAGCAGGCATTCGCCGATGTGGATGTTCAGCTTAAGCAGAGGCACGATCTCATTCCCCAGCTCGTTGAAACGGTTAAGGGATACATGGTGCATGAGCGCGAGGTGCTTATCAACATAACAGAAGCCCGTGCAAATGCGATGAAAGCAACAACTGTAAATGAAAAGATCGAGGCAGAGACAAAACTGACAAGTGCTCTTCAGGGTTTAAGGGTTGCTGTTGAAAACTACCCGGATCTCAAAGCCAGCCAGAATTTTCTGGACCTTCAAAATGAGATATCCGACGTTGAAAACAAGATTGCGGCAGCCAGGAGGTTTTTCAACTCAGCCACCAAGGAACTCAACACTGCTACTGAGCTGTTCCCCTCGAATATTATTGCAACCCTGTTCAACTTCAAGCGGGAGCCGATGTTTGACCTGGGCGACCAGCGCACTGTGATAGAGCAGCCGCCTCAGATCAAGTTCAATTAGTATGAAGTATTACGGACTACAGAGCCAGAAAACAAAAAACAATGTGAACTCAGTTCTATTGCTGCTGATGTTCCCTCTTGTCTTTTATGCTCTTGCCTGGCTCTTTTTCCTTATCATGTCGTTCGGCGTGGAGAACAAGGAGATGGGTCTCGCATTCGTCAACCGGTCATTTCTGAGCGTAGTGCCGTGGATCTCCATAGGCGTGGCAGTGTGGTTCGCAATAGCATGGTTCTCGCATACTGCAATAATAAACAATGCAACCAATTGAGAAGAGGATTCAACTGCTGGAACAGTATTGAAATCATTTAATTTTTGAGGCGCGGGGCTTGATAAGCTTTGACTCTTCTCCTTTCAGGAGACGACTGATGTTTTTCCTATGTGTAAAAAGGAGAGCAAGAGCCACCACCACCGAAAATATTTTCAGATAAACCGAAGGTGTGTTGAAGAAGAAGAAAAGAAGAACGGGGAAAGAAATTCCGGCAGTCATCGATCCCAGGGAAACATAGCCTGATATAAGAAAAACGCAGAGGAATACCCCGAAGCACGAAATGGTCACAAGGGGGTGAATGGCAAGGAGAACGCCGAAAATTGTTGCTACTCCCTTACCGCCCCGGAATCCGGCAAAAACCGGATAGATATGTCCGACAACAGTTGCCAGCCCTGCAATGATCTGGTAATTTGTAAGCATTGCACTTCCCTGGTCAGCCATATTGAAGAACACTGGCAGCATTGCTGCAACCCAACCCTTCAGGACATCTATCAGCAGAACAGGCACGCCGGTTTTCCAGCCGAGAACCCTTATTACATTTGTTGCTCCTGCATTTCCGCTTCCGTGTTCCCTGACATCAATCTTGTGGAATATCTTTCCTACCCACACTGCAGTAGCGAAAGAACCAATAAGGTAAGCCAGGGCTGTGACCAGAAGAAGGAGGGGGATGTTCATGGCAGAGAGGCGTTAGGGTTTCAGAGTTTCAGAGTTTCAGAGTTTCAGGGTTTCAGGGTTTCAGAGTTTCAGGGTTTCAGGGTTTCAGGGTTTCAGAGTTTCAGAGTTTGCCTTCGGCGAGCTCGGCTGCGCCTCGGTTCAGAGTTTCAGTTTTTCAAAGCGATGGGCCTGATTCGGCAAGGGCTGCTGTTTCCTCGTTGGATGAGAACTTGCTGAAGTTGTTAATGAATTTCAGCGCCAGATCGGTAGCGGCAATACGCCATTTAACAGATGTTTCCCATGCTTCGGAAGGATCAAGCAGGTCTTCTCTGATGCCTTCTATCTTTTCAGGGATCTTCAGCCTGAACACCGGCAGGGTTCTGAAATCATTATTCTTTATTGAATCGTCAAGGATAGCGTTTATAATGGTCCTTGTTGTTGGAAGGTCAATCCTGCTGCCAATGCCGTAGGGTCCGCCGGTCCAGCCGGTGTTTACCAGCCATGCCTCGGCTCCGTGCTGCTTCATTTTCTTTGTGAGCTCATTGGCATAGATAATCGGGTCGAGCAGCAGAAAGGCAGCTCCGAAGCAGGCTGAGAAAGACGGAACAGGTTCGTCAATACCTCTTTCAGTTCCGGCAACCTTTGCGGTGTAGCCGCTGAGGAAATAGTATTTTGTCTGTTCTTCATTAAGGAGGCTGACAGGAGGCAGTACCCCGAATGTGTCGGCAGTCAGAAAGATCACCTTTTTTGCATGGCCTCCCTTTGAAACGGGCTTTACTATATTATTTATATGGTATATGGGATAGGATACCCTTGTGTTTTCAGTCTTTGAGTCGTCGGCAAAATCGATTGTGCCGTCAGAAAGTACGACCAGGTTCTCAAGCAGGGCATCCCTGCGGATGGCGTTGTAGATATCGGGTTCGTTCTTCTTGCTGAGGTTGATGCATTTTGCATAGCAGCCTCCTTCGAAGTTGAAAATGCCGTCGTCATCCCAGCCATGTTCGTCGTCGCCGATCAGTGCCCTGTCGGGATCGGTTGAAAGGGTTGTTTTCCCTGTTCCCGAAAGCCCGAAGAATATTGCCACATCTCCTTTTTTCCCAACGTTGGCAGAGCAGTGCATTGAGGCGATTCCTTTCAGCGGGAGGTGATAATTCATCACCGAGAACAGGCCTTTCTTCATCTCGCCGCCATACCATGTACCGCCGATCACAGCCATACCGGCTGCCAGGTTGAAGAAAACAAAGTTTTCGGAGTGAAGTCCCTGTTTCTTCCAGTCGGGGTTGGTTGTCTTCGAGGCCATCAGAACCACGAAGTCGGGTTTGAAACCTTCGAGTTCCTTCTCCTCCGGCCGTATGAACATGTTTTTTACGAAATGGGCCTGCCATGCCACCTCCATAACGAATCTCACCGAAAGACGTGTATTCTCATTGGCTCCGCAGAAACAGTCAACAACGAAAAGACGTTTTTCTGAAAGCTGTTTTGCAGCAAGCTTCCTGCAGTGTTCCCATATTTCAATGCTGATTGGTTTGTTATCGGATACTTTGGCTTTTTCTGATTTCCACCATACGGTGTCGCGGCTGGTGTCGTCGAGAACAATGTATTTGTCGCTGGGTGAACGGCCGGTGAAGACACCGGTGTCGACTGATATCGCTCCTGATCGGGTTATTATTCCTTTTTCAAAGCCGGTAAGGCCTGGCAATGTTTCTTCGGCAAAGAGAGTGTTGAACGATGGATTATGAACAATCTCTTTTACGGTTTCAATTCCGTATTTTTTCAGATCCTCAGCAGATACCATAACAGGGTGTTTTTAGTTGTAAATTGAACTCAAATGTATCAAATAAAATCAAAAACAAAAAGGGCATCCGGAGATGCCCTTTTCTGAGTTCAGGGAAACAGCTTATTTCCCGAATTTGATAGATGCCTGTGCAGCAGCAAGTCTTGCGATCGGAACCCTGAACGGGCTGCAGCTTACATAGGTAAGTCCGTTTTTGAAGCAGAACTCCACTGAAGCAGGATCGCCGCCCTGTTCGCCGCAGATTCCGATCTTCAGTTCGGGCTTTGTTGCGCGTCCTTTCTGGACCGACATGGTGATGAGCTGGCCTACGCCTTCCTGATCGATTGTCTGGAACGGGTCGTTTGCAAGCATTTTCTTGTCGAGATAATCGTGCAGGAACCCGCCGATATCGTCACGGCTGAATCCGAAAGTCATCTGTGTAAGGTCGTTTGTTCCGAAGGAGAAGAAGTCGGCTGATTCTGCCATCTTGTCGGCAAGCAGGGTTGCCCTTGGAATTTCGATCATAGTCCCGTATTTGTAATCGATTTTCTTGAGACCTGATTTCTTAAGGACTTCCTCATATATTGCGTCCACAACTTTTTTAGTGACAACCAGTTCGGAAACGTCACAGGTAACCGGAACCATAAGTTCGGGTTTGGGATTTTTCTTTTCCCTGAGCAGTTCGACTGTAGCTTCGAACATTGCCTGAACCTGCATTTCCGTTACCTCCGGATAAGTTATGCCAAGCCGGACACCGCGGTGACCCATCATCGGGTTGGATTCATGCAGAGCCTCGCCGCGTTTCACGATATCTGATTTCTTTATTCCAAGAGCTTTCGCAAGTTCGGCCTGCTTTTCAGCTGACTGAGGTACAAACTCATGAAGCGGGGGATCGATAAGCCTGAAGGTAACCGGCATGCCATCCATGGCTGCCATGGTGGCTTTCATATCTTTCTTAACATATTTGGAGAGTTCTCCGAGAGCCTTGCGGCGCTCAGCTTCGGTTGAGCTGAGGATCATCTTGCGCAGGAGGAACAGAGGCTGTTCCGAACCCTTGCCATAGAACATGTGCTCAACGCGGAAGAGTCCGATACCTTCGGCGCCGAAATCGCGCGCTACTGTTGCATCCTCGGCGGTGTCGGCGTTGGTGCGGACTCCCATCTTGCGGAATTTGTCGACGATCTTCATGAAAGCCTGGAAACGGGGATTCTCAGAAGCATCCATAAGTTTGATGCTGCCAGGGTAAACATTTCCCTTGGTTCCGTTGATTGTTATCACATCACCTTCCTTGAGGACGATGTCGGTTCCGGCAACTTTTATCTTCTTGCTGCCAGCTTCCACATGCAGCGCTCCTGCGCCTACAACGCAGCATTTTCCCCAGCCGCGTGCAACGAGTGCAGCGTGTGATGTCATTCCTCCGCGTGCGGTGAGAATACCTACTGCGGCTCTCATTCCTTCAACGTCTTCGGGGTTGGTTTCTTCACGAACCATGATAACGTCGTGGCCCTTACGGGTCCATGCAACTGCATCCTCGGCTGTGAAAACAATTTTTCCGACTGCTGCACCTGGTCCTGCAGGAAGGCCCTTGGCAATAGGCTTAACTTTCTTCTCGGCTTCAGGGTCGCAGATCGGGTGAAGAAGCTCATCAAGCTGTGAAGCATCAACACGCAGAACAGCGGTCTTCTCGTCAATGAGTTTTTCTTTTATCATGTCCATAGCCATATTGACGGCTGCGGTACCAGTCCTTTTTCCGACACGGCACTGGAGCATGAACAGTTTGTTTTCCTGGATGGTAAATTCGATATCGAGCATATCGTGGAAGTTCTTCTCCAGAATATTGCGGATATCAACCAGTTCCTTGTATGTCTTCGGCATGACTTCTTCCATGCTGTGCAGATGCTTGTTCTGCTCATTCTTGGTAGCGTTGTTGAGAGGGCTGGGCGTGCGGATACCTGCCACTACGTCTTCACCCTGTGCATTTACAAGCCATTCTCCATAGAACAGGTTCTCTCCGGTTGCGGGGTTACGTGTGAAAGCAACACCGGTGGCCGATGAGTCGCCCATGTTTCCGAATACCATTGCCTGAACGTTAACAGCTGTGCCCCAACTATCCGGGATACCTTCAATACGGCGGTACGAAACAGCTTTCTTGCCGTTCCAGCTCTTGAATACGGCCTTGATACTTCCTTCAAGCTGTTCTTTTGCATCATCAGGGAAGGGTTTGCCAAGCGCCTGCCTGATCTTCTTCTTGAATTTCTCGGCGAGGTCTTTTAACTCTTCGGCTGAAATGTCGGTATCTGAATGGTAACCTTTGCTTTTCTTGAACTGGTCAAGCATTTCGTCAAGTTGTTTACGGATACCTTTGCCTTCTGCAGGCTCAATACCTTCAGCTTTTTCCATAACGACATCGGCGTACATCATGATAAGACGACGGTAGGAATCCCATACAAAACGGGGATTATTGGTCTTTTTCAGGAAACCGGGAATTGTAGCTGTGCAAAGCCCGATATTAAGAACTGTATCCATCATACCCGGCATCGAACTGCGAGCGCCTGAGCGGCATGAAACCAGCAATGCATTTTCCGGATCTCCGTACTTCATTCCCATAGTTTTTTCGGTCAGCTTCATAGCAGCCCAAACTTCGGGCATCAACTCTGTGGGAAGAGTGCAATCGTTTGAATAATATTCATTGCAGGCATCGGTCGTGATAGTGAAACCGGCTGGAACGGGCAGCCCCAGGAGGCACATCTCAGCGAGATTGGCTCCCTTGCCGCCAAGTAGATTCTTCATATCTGCTTTACCCTCTGCAGTCTTATTGCCAAAGGAATAAACTCTTTTTACTTTCGACATACTTTTATTGATTTATGATGAACTTAATTAATTGATCCGGAAAAATTAAGGTGCAAATCTAATATTAAAATTTGAATTTCAGAATAGCCCGCGAAAATCATGACCTCGGGTGGAACATTATCAGGGTGTCGCGGAGAAAACTTCTGTCTATATGTGTATAGATCTCGGTAGTCATTATCGATTCATGTCCAAGCATTTCCTGTACCGCCCTCAGGTCGGCTCCGGCTTCGATCATGTGTGTTGCAAAGGAGTGACGGAAGGTATGAGGGCTGATCTTTTTCAGAATTCCCGCTTTACCGGCAAGATCCCTCGTTATCGTGAAGATCATCGCCCTTGAAAGCCTCCGGCCCCTCCGGTTGAGAAATACAATGTTCTCATCATGGATAAGCGGCAGCCTGTTCCTGTCGATCCTGTACAGGTCTATTTCCTTCAACGCCTTGCCGCTGACAGGTACCAGCCTTTGCTTGTTGCCTTTTCCGGTAACGCTTACGAACCCTTCGCCGTAATGAATGTCGGTGAGCCTCAGGTTAACCAGTTCGGAGACGCGAAGACCGCATCCGTAAAGTGTTTCGATGATGGCTTTGTTCCTGTGCCCGTCGGGCTTGCTGAGGTCTATAGCATCAACAATCCGGTCGATCTCTTCAATAGTAAGGACTTCCGGCAGCTTCAGCCCCAGCCTGGGCGACTCAAGAAGGGATGAAGGGTTCTCTTTTATCTCGCCATCAATCAGCAGAAACCGGAAAAAGGCCCTTATTCCCGATATCAGACGTGCCTGTGTCCGGGCGCTCACTTCCCCTGAACCTGCCTGGTTGATGAACTCCCTCAGATCATGGTGTGTCATTGATGCCGGTCCCAACTCCCTTCCGCTGTCCCTGTCAAATTCCTCAAGCTTGCGGACATCATTCAGGTATCCTTCAATACTGTTCTCCGACAGCGATTTCTCTAGCCTGAGATAGTTCTCGAAGTTCCTGGCCGCTGATTTCCATGTGAGGCTCATGAGATTGATAATCAATTACCCGTGCAAGGTAATACAAAGTAATGCAGGGACCGAAGTCTGAACCTCCGATATTTTAGTTATTTTTACACATCGTTAAATACTGAGTTGCTGATATGAAGATAGTGATAATCAACGGGCCCAACCTCAATCTCCTTGGAAAGCGGGAACCCTCAAAATACGGAACCGAGTCGTTCGGGGAGCGGCTTGATGTGCTGAGAGAACTTTATCCTGATTATACGATCGATTACTTTCAGTCGAATATCGAAGGCGAGATAATCAACAGGATACATGAGACGGGTTTCAATTACGACGGGATAATTCTGAATCCGGGCGGTTACACTCACACTTCGGTCGCGATTGCCGACGCCGTGGCTTCGGTGAAAAGTCCGGTTATTGAGGTTCATATAACCAATGTCGCGGCAAGGGAGGAATTCAGGCATAACAGCCTTGTGGGGAGGTATTGCTCGGGGAGTATAATCGGTCTTGGCCTCGACGGATACAGGCTTGCAATTGAAGCATTGAAGGAGATCAGCAGGAACTTAAAAAAGCAGGCATGAGAAAAAAGAGGACAAAGATCGTTGCAACGATTTCGGATAAAAGGTGCGACCCTGAATTTATTTCCGAACTCTATCAGGCGGGTATGGATGTGGTCCGGATCAACTCAGCCCATCTCGATATTGAGGGAGCCCTGAAAATAGTGGGGAATGTACGCATGGTATCCGGCAAGATTGCCATACTGATAGATACCAAGGGTCCTGAGATACGGACTACTGTGAGCGAAGCGCCGATTGAACTAAGGAAAGGCGACAAAGTGATGATGGCCGGGAATCCCGGCGAAAAGACCACCGGCAGTCTGATCAATGTATCGTACAGGAAATTTGTAGAGGAAGTGCCTGAAGGCTGCGAAATTTTTATAGATGACGGAGATATAGGTTTGAGAGCGGTTAAGAGGAACGGCAGCCTTCTCGAATGCGTCGTGGAGGACGGAGGCATGCTGGGTTCAAGAAAAAGCGTAAACCTTCCGGGCGTTAAGATCTGCCTCCCTTCACTCACTGAAAAAGACAGGAGTTTCATCAGGATGGCAGTGGAGAATGATCTGGATTTCATTGCTCACTCCTTTGTTCGCACAAAACAGGATGTGATTGATGTTCAGACGCTGCTGGATGAGTACAACAGCACCATAAAAATCATAGCCAAGATTGAAAACGAGGAGGGGGTCAATAACATCGATGAAATTCTTGAGCAGGTTTACGGGGTAATGGTTGCAAGGGGCGATCTTGGCATTGAAATACCTTATGAAAAGATACCGGGTATTCAGAAAATGATCATCTCCAGGTGCATTACAATGAGAAAGCCCGTGATAGTGGCGACTCAGATGCTGCATACGATGATCAGCAGCCCGCGCCCGACCCGTGCTGAAATAAGCGACGTGGCCAATGCAATTTACTCTCAGACAGATGCGCTGATGCTGAGCGGGGAAACTGCAAACGGCAAGTTTCCGGTGGAGGCGGTTAAAACCATGACCAAGGTTGCGCTGGAGGTGGAGGAAAACAAGGAGAAATTCCTTGAAATACCGGCTTCAAACATTAACGGGGATATTTCAGCTTACCTGGCAAAAGTGGCAGTGAAGACCTCTGTAAGGGTTGGCGCAAAGTCAATCATTGCCGATACAATCAAAGGGAGGACTATCAGGGATATGGCCGCCTATCGTGGTCATAAACTGATCCTGGCCCGGTGCTATCTTGCCAGCACCATGCGGCAGATGGCACTTTCGTATGGGGTGTATGCAAGCTACCAGGAGAAACGAAAATCGATTGATGATTTCCTTAGAAGAGCTCTCACCGACCTTATAGAAAGAAATGAGATCGGTACCGACGATCTTGTAGTTGTTCTGGCAGGTAATTTCGCCGGTCCTGCAGGATTTTCCTTCCTGGAGGTCGGTACTGCAGGATATCTGAAAGACAGGCTTGATTCAACAGACTAAGATTTATTAATGGTCTGATTTTTGAGGTTGATGTTCTTTGCCAAACCATTATTTTGGATGATCAGATTGCTTATTTTCTCACTTTGGCTGGCATTCCATCCGGTGCATGTCTCTCTGATGAGTATTGATTATGAACCTGAAGGAAAAGTATTCAATATGTTCCTGAAGATCTACTTCGATGATTTTCTTCTGGATTCAGGACTTGGAGCCGGAGGGGGTGAAATGCTGGTTTTTAAGGGCAGCGATCAGTTCACCAAAGTGTTTTTAACGGATTATGTGAATGAAAAGGTGAGCATCATGATTAACGGGGATCCAGTTAAGGCTGAACTGGGAAAAATGGATCTTTCGGATAATGAACTGAGAATGAACCTAACATTTGGATCAGGGACGAAGATCAGATCGATAACAGTGAAAAACCAGATAATGACTTCCATCTACAGCGATCAGGCAAACATGCTGATAGTTAAGGTAAATGATTTTGAGGAGGGGGCGAGGCTTACAGCCCTGGAGACCGAGAAGACGTTTGATATTAAATAATTTAAAGGATTAGAGGAGATTAAGCAAAGTGAAGATTCTGAAGACGAAGACACTCATGATTGTTGCCCTGCTGCTGCTCGGATTCGGCAGCGCCCGGGCAACGCACAACAGGGCAGGGGAGATTACCTATGTACAGTTGTCTGATCTTTCGTTCGAGATAACCATAACAACCTATACCTACACATTGAGTTTTGCTGACAGAGATCAGCTTGAAGTAGAATGGGGTGATAATTCCACATCAGTGGCACCCAGGGTAAGCACTTTGTTTCTCCCAAATTATTACAAAAGGAATATCTATAAGATCAATCATACCTATCCCGGTCCCGGGGTATACAAGATTGTTGTTCAGGATCCCAACAGGAATGCCGATGTACTCAATATCCCCAATTCGGTGAATGTTGTATTTTCTCTTACCACAACACTGATTGTGAATGCTTCAATAGGCAGGAACAGCACTCCGGTGCTTCTTAATCCGCCATATGACAAGGCCGCGAGGGGATACGTGTTCATCCATAACCCGGGTGCCTATGATCCCGACGGCGATAGTCTTTCCTACGCGCTTACTATTTGCACCCGTGAAGACGGTAAACCTATAGAGAACTATACCCTTCCTCCTGCAACCGACTTCATAAGGGTTGATGCCCTTTCAGGCGATCTTATCTGGAGCACACCCAGGGACACCGGGGCTTATAATGTTGCAATGGAGATACAGGAATGGCGATATGGCAAAAAGATCGGGGTTGTGGTCAGGGATATCCAGATCAACGTTTACGACACTGACAATAAGCCGCCGGAGATAGGGCCGCTCCCCGACAGATGCGTCGAGGCTGGAACAGTGATTGATTTTCTTGTATCGGCTACTGATCCTGACAATCATTTCCTTCAGCTTTTTTCCACATCCGGAATTTATGACCTGAATTCATGTCCTGCCACATTTACGAAGGTCGATTCAGTCGCGGGCTTTTATTCTTCAAGATTTCTTTGGGCAACATGCATGGAAGCAGTGAGGAACCAGCCATACGACATAATAATTAAAGCCGACGACTTCAGCGAAGATCAGAATCTGTCGGATATAGATAATTTTCAGGTTAAAGTTCTTGGCCCTCCTCCGCTTCTGACAGGCATCTCGCCCGAGGGCAAGTTTGTGAGGCTTGCATGGGATGACTATGGGACAAATGCCATTATGGGCTTCAATATTTACAGGAGGGAGGGAGCCTCTTCATTTACCCCCGACAGCTGTACTTCGGGAATCCCGTCATCGGCCGGATACGAGAGGGTTGGATACATCGCCGGAAGCAGCACGGTATCATTTATTGATACCAACGACGGGGAAGGCCTTGAGTTCAGTAAGGAATATTCATACAGGATTACTGCTGTTTTCAATAACGGGGCGGAGAGCAAGGCCTCTGATGAGATAGTCTCATCCCTGGTTTCGGGAGTGCCTTTGATAACCAATGTCAGCGTACGGTCAACTTTGGCGACAAACGGCTCGATAGTCGTAAGATGGATAAGACCTGACCGGCTTGATACAATACCTGCGCCGGGTCCCTATGAATATATTATCTCCAGGGCCGAGGGAGTTACCGGGACGGATTACACTCAGATCAGGACCATCACCACCTCCACTCTGAATGAGACCTCTTTTGTTGATACCCTTATCAATACAGTCGACAGAGGTTATATTTACAGGATCGAGCTGTATAACAATGCTCCGGGTAACAGGTTCCTGATAGGAGAACCGGGATATGCCTCATCTCTTTTCCTTACTGCAAACCCGGGCGACAGAAAGGTTCGCTTTGTGATAAGCCGGAATGTTCCGTGGGTCAATACAAAATATGATTTCTTCAGGTGGAACGGGGCTACCGATGCGTATGACCCGATAGGAACCTCGAATCTTCTGGAATTCACTGACAACGGACTGGTAAACGGTACGGAGTATTGCTACATGGTAAGGTCGACCGGCGGATACTCATCGGCAGGTCTGCCGAGGGATCTGTTAAACTTTTCACAGACAACATGTGTCACACCCGTCGACAATGAAGCGCCGTGCCAGCCGGCAATTACGGTGACCAGTCAGTGCGACAGCCTCTACAATACTGTGCGCTGGACCATAACCGATCCACTGTGCCTTGAGGACGTGGCCGGATACAATATCTATTATAAGATGATCACAGAAGAGAACCTGTCGCTTCTTACAGTGATCAACGACAGAAACATCAGCAGTTATAAGCACTATCCCGGTGAGGTCATCTCGGGATGCTACGCTGTGTCGGCCTTTGATGCCATCGGGAATGAGAGCCTTAAGTCAGTGATGATATGCGTCGATTCATGCAATTTCTATGAGATTCCGAATGTCTTCACACCAAACGGGGACGACATTAACGACTGGCTTAAAGCCAAAACATCGGGACTGGTTGAAAAGGTTGATTTCAAGTTGTTCAACCGTTATGGTGTTCTGATCTTTCAGACGGATGAGCCAAAGCTCAACTGGGATGGCACCTACAAGGGAAAGATTGTCTCCCCGGGTGTTTATTTCTATCAGTGCGACGTTTTTGAAAGGAGGATCTCAGGTCTTGAGCAGTTCCATCTTTCGGGCTTTGTGCATGTCATAACCGAACCCGGAGCTAAGGTCACAACACCTGAATTTTAATGAATAAGTCATGTTAAAGATGAAGAGGACATTGTTTTTCATACTCTTGTCACTTACTGCGGCAGGACTGCAGGGGCAGACAAAGTCAGATTTTCTGATGAAAGGCAGGGCGCTTGTTGAAAGAGGAAAGCCTGATGAGGCCATAAGCCTGTTGTCTGCAGCACTGGAGAATTATCCGGAAAGGGATGTTTATCTAGAAAGAGCTGAAGCTTTCGCGACCAGAGGTGATTATTCTCAGGCAATAAATGATTACAATTCAGCAAACAGCGTTTCGTCTGGTTCAGGGGAATACGGACTTTCCAGGATATACGCACTGAAGGGTGATGCCGCGACTGCCGTTTACCACCTTGAACTATGCCTCGGATCGGAATACAGGAGAAGTGAAAAGGAGATCATGCTCGATCCTTCATTCAGCCTTGTTGAGAACCGGCCGGAGTGGCGTCAGTTCTGGAAGAGTGACATTTACAGTTCCGTCGAGAAGGGAATTGCGGAAATTGAGTACAACCTGTCGACCGGTAATATTTCCGATGCAAAGACTGTGTTTACAAGTCTTACGGGGAGTTATCCGGGAAATAATGACCTGGCCTGTGCAGGAGCTTTGATCAGTTTTAACGAAAAGAAGTATCCGGAGGCCCTCAAAACGCTTGACGGCATTCTTGCAAATGCACCAGGCAATGAAAAGTATTTAAAGCTCCTTGCCTTAACACAGGAAGCATCGGGCAATCCTGCAGGAGCTTCTTCTACCTATACACGACTTATTGCAGCAGGTACAGCCGAACCTGAGCTGCTTTTACTCAGGGCTGAGAGTTACAGGAAGACGGGAGAAACAGACAGGGCGCTCGGGGATGTGGAAAAATTCCTTGATCTTTATCCGGGTGACAAAAAAGCTC
>DIWB01000048.1:1193-9430 GCA_002428385.1 Bacteroidales bacterium UBA6117 | reverse complement strand
CACTGCCCGGGCCACCCCTCCTTCGCAAGGAGGGGAAAGTTACGAGATTATAGATCAGCCTGTTAAAGATACATTAAATACCTGATTGGCACCGAAATCCTCTGAACATATTCTAAAGTAGACAGGCTTCTTTCAACGCTCAGAACAAAAATATGCGTTAGTGCGGTAAAATCCAATTTTAAGATTTTTTTACTACTCATATTCAGTGTGTTATAAAATAAAACCGCACTAATTTAACGAGACGTCACAAGTCAGGACTCCGGCAGTCTTCTGCCCTACCGGCATGCTCAGTATATGGATTTTGTGATGTCCACTTCGGAGATAATGAAGAGATACAGGTCGCTGGTTTAAAAGGCGCAGGGCAAAGGGCGCAGGGCGTAGGGCTTAGGGATCCCTAAAGATCACTGCTGTTGATGATCTTAATACCCTTCCTGACTTGTGACAATTAGTGCGTCTGGTATGTGATCAGGCTCATTTTATAATAACCTGATCGAGTCAGTGATGACGGCAGGAAAGGCGGAACGGAATGTATTCTTGTAAGCCAATATCGCATTCATAAACATATCATCATGTTTTAAATCATTTTAATCTCAATATAGTGTCTAATATGCAGATATTTAATGCTATAACTTTCCCCTCCTTCGAAAGGAGGGGAAACTTACGAGATTATATATCAGCCTGTTAAAGATACACTAAATACCTGATTGGCACCAAAATCCTCTGAACTTATTCTAAAGTCGACAGGACTCTTTCAACGCTCAGAACAAAAACATGCGTTAGTGCGGTAAAACCAATTTTAAGATTTTTTTACTACTCATATTCAGTGTGTTATAAAATAAAACCGCACTAATTTATCGAGACGTCACAAGTCAGGAAGAATCCGAAGCAGATGACATAAAAAGTGAAAAACCGGAAATGGTTAATCCATTAATCCGGTTTCACTTACCCGACGAAGGGTTTAAATATGTGTCTGACAGTTACAGATTTCTTTTACTCATCTTGTTACCTTCACACACATCAGCCTTTTCTGATCCCTGATCAGCAGCCTGCCGTTCGAAAGCGCTATCGGAGCCCAGTTCTGAGTTGTTCCTCCGATCCTTGAGGCCATCGGATCATTTGCTGATGTTTCTCCTTCTGCAAACACCTCGGCAGATGCAAGAGGCTTGAAGCCTTCAGGTGATGGTTCAATGACGTACAATGATCTCCTTCCGTCAGTGGCAAGGATCACTCCGTCGACCAGGATCATGCTGCCCTTATCGAAGAGCGGCTCTCTTGTTGTTTTCCACATAACTTTCCCATCCATATCCATGCAGACAAGACCATCGCGCCGGCTGTTTGTAGTGAACTGCGCATAGAAATAACCGTTGTGCATAATTGGGGGTTTTGTATGATCGCCGAACTCATTATGTTTGAAAAGCTCTTTGACCCCAAAGCTGCCATCTGCATTTTTCGCGACTTTCAGCATCACTGTTCCATGTTCATATCCGCCGACGACAAGCACCCTGTTCTCTCCGGCATCCAGTGCGCTTGGTACTGAAATATGACATAGCCAGTCATTGTATTCCCAGAGTATTTTTCCTGTCAGTGGTTCCATCCCCACAACCCTGCCCGGTGTCTGGGGCAGACCGCGATTCCCGACAGGATTGGTTGAAGAAACAACAATGGCAATATGATCCTTGCCGTCAATTTTTACAACCGAAGGACTGGCATAGGATTCATTTCCGAGATATGGAGTTTTCCATACCATATTTCCGGTAAGCTTATTATATGCAACCACACCAGCTTCGGGAGCCTGAGCTGAAACAATCACCAGATCACCGTGGATCAGCGGGTTTTGAGTGATTGCCCAGATAGGCAGCTTGGTTCCTCCGAAATCAGTCCATATATTCTTGTTCCAGACAGGTTTATGAGTATTGATATCTATGCAATAGAGGTCGCCGTTATGGCCGCAGGAATATACATATTTGCCGTCCACCGCTGGCACGCTCCTGGATCCGGGGAACATAACTGATCCGGGCGCGTTATAACTGAATTTCCAAAGTTCTTTACCGTCTGACAGGTTAAAACATCTCATAATGTCACCCGTCTTGTCATCCCTGTCAAGAAAATACACTTTACCGTCCTTTATTACAGGTCCGCCGTAGCCCGGACCAACGTTTACAGTCCAGAGAACCTGAGGTCCGCCTGCCGGCCATGAACGAAGTATACCTTTTTCAGGGGAGGTGCTGTTCCTGTTTGGTCCAAGGAACTGAGGCCAGTCCTGTGCCTGAACAATAATTGTGCTGGTTATAAGAATAACCAGTGTTGTGTACAATTTGCTATTTTTCATTATAACATATGATTTCTCTATTTGGTAACTTTAACACATTTCAGCTGACTTTGATCCCTGATCAGTAATTTTCCATCGACAAGGGCTATCGGAGCCCAGTTCTGACCCGTTTCAAGCATCTCGGCAGAAGCCAGGGGCTTGAATCCTGCAGGATCCGGCTCTATCAGGTACAATGTCTGCCTGCCGTCGGTGGCCAGTATCAGCCCGTCAGCCAGTATCATGCTGCCTTTATCGAAAAGCGGGTTACGCATCGTTTTCCACAATACCTTGCCATTCATGTCCATACAGCACAGGCCATCGCGTTTGCTGTTTGTCGAGAACTGGGCATAGAAATAACCATTGTGCAATACGGGTGGCTTGGTGTGATCGCCGAAATCATTATGTTTGAAAAGCTCTTTAACCGTATAGCTCCCATCTGCCTTTTTTTCGACTTTTATCATAGCTGTTCCCAGTTCATATCCTCCCACTGCAAGGATTCTGCCTTCGCCGGCATCAAAAGCAGGAGATGTATGGATCATATTCTCCCAGTTGTTGTATTCCCAGAGAATTTGCCCTGTTTGTGGTTTCAGCCCTATTATCCTGCCCTTGGAAGTGCTGACTTCCTTATGCATAAAAGTATTCGTGGATGAAAACACCATAACGATATGATCTTCTCCTGCAATCTTCGCTACAGAAGGGCTGGCATAGGTTTCATTTCCGATGGCTTCTGTCTTCCATACGATGTTGCCGGTCAGTTTATTATAGGCAACCAATCCGGAATTAGGATCCTTCGAGTAGGACACGATAAGCAGGTCGCCGTAAACAAGCGGGCATTGGGATATCGCCCATACAGGTATTTTTGTCCCACCGAAATCTCTCATTATGTTCTTGTTCCAAATGGGCTTATGAGTGTTGATATCAATGCAGTACAGATCACCATAAGGACCGGAGGAATAGATCCTGTTGTCATCTATAGTCGGAACGCTTCTTGAACCCGGATACTGAACAGTGCCGGGAGCGCTATAGCTGTAACTCCACAGTTCTTTTCCTGTTGAAAAGTCAAAGCATCTCATCATATCACCAGTCTTGTCATCCCTGTCAAGCAGGTATACCTTACCATCTCTGATTACAGGTCCGCCGTAACCTGGACCGACATTGGTTGTCCATAAAACTTTGGGTCCTTCAGCAGGCCAGGAACGAAGGAGACCTTTCTGGGGTGAAGTGCTATTTCCGTTTGGTCCAAGGAACCGGGGCCAGTCCTGTGCGTTAATATCAGACATGCAGGCAGCCAGGATAACAATTGTGAAGAGTAGTGTAATTTTTTTCATTTTTAGAATAATCATTGTTTAAATAAAGATAGTTGATATACAGCAATAAATGTTCCGAAAAACTTCTAAAAGGAAAAACCTGCACCTGAAAACGAAAGGCGTCCGGGCTTTACCTTAGGGAATTAACGATTGATAAGTAAGGCACTGCCGCCGGAATACCTGTCGCCATGAACCTTTAATTCTGTTGAAGCTGTGTTTAATTCCAGAAGCTCCCCTGATGTAAGTTCAACAGACACAGCACTAAGATTTTCGGTCAGCCGGTGGAGCTTGGTGGTTCCCGGGATCGGGACTATCCAGGGCTTCCGGGCAAGCAGCCAGGCTAATGCAATCTGAGCAGGTGTGGCATTTTTCCGATGGGCAACCTGCTTAAGCAAATCCACAAAGGCAAGATTCGCTTTTATGTTTTCGGGTGACAGACGCGGGACAGTGCTGCGGAAATCATTACTGTCGAAAGTTGTATTCTGGTCCATTTTCCCGGTAAGGAAACCCTTGCCAAGCGGACTGAATGGAACCAGGCCTATACCAAGTTCTTCGAGCGCCGGGATTATTTTTTCCTCCGGTTCCCGCCACCACAGCGAATATTCGCTCTGAAGCGCAGTAACCTGACAGACAGCATGTGCCCGCCTGATTGTTGCGACTCCTGCTTCAGACAATCCGAAATGCAAAACCTTGCCTTCGCTTATCAGGTCTTTTACAGTACCTGCAACATCTTCAATAGGAACATCCGGATCAACGCGGTGCTGATAAAACAAATCAATATGGTCGGTCCTTAACCTTTTAAGCGATGCTTCAGCAACTTTTCTTATCCTTTCCGGCTTACTGTCAAGTCCTTGTCCTCCAATATTGAATCCAAATTTAGTGGCAATGGCAATGTTTCCTCTGAAAGGCTCCAGAGCTTCTCCGACAAGCTCTTCATTTGTATAGGGTCCGTAAACTTCAGCAGTATCGAAGAATGTGACACCAAGTTCCACTGCTTTGCGAATGAGTTCAACTGATTGTTTTTTGTCGGCGACCACACCGTATCCGAAACTTATACCCATGCAACCAAGACCGATTTCGGACACCTCAAGGTTGCTCTTTCCCAAAGTTCTTTTTTTCATCCGTGTATTATTATTCTTAAATAGCCAGTTTTCTGCTGCCCATCCATTTTACGATTTCAGGATCCCTGTGATCAAAAAAGGCACTGGTCTTCGTATCGAGTGATATTATTGCAGTCATATCTGCTGGATCTATTTCAAAATCAAATATGTTGAAATTTTCTTTTATTCTTTCTTTTTTGACTGATTTGGGTATTGCCACAACACCCCTTTGTATCAGCCATCTCAATATTATCCGGGCAACTGATTTCTTGTATTTCCCGGCTAAAGAAACCAGCAAATGATTATTGAATATGTCATTTTTACCTTCAGCGAAAGGCCCCCATGATTCAGTCTGAACATTATTTTCAGTCAGGAATTTCTGAGCTTCAGTTTGCTGATTGAAAGGATTAATTTCAATCTGGTTCACAGCAGGAGGGACCTCATGAAAAGCTATAATATCCATAACACGGTCGGGATGGAAGTTGCTAAGTCCGATAGCTTTTACTTTACCATCCCTGTACAACTCTTCCATTGCTCTCCACGAACCGTGAACATCACCGTAAGGTTGATGAATAAGGTATAAATCAAGATAGTCTGATTGAAGTTTATTTAGCGATTTATCAAATGCTTTGTGTGTGTTTTCATAGCCACTATCCTGAACCCAGAGTTTGCTTGTAATAAATAAATCTTCCCTTGCTACTCCGCTCTTTCTGATGGCATTTCCAACGGCAGTTTCGTTCAAATAGGAAGCTGCTGTATCAATTAACCGATATCCCGTTTCAATAGCTTCAAGGACACTTTCTTCACATTCCCTCTGGTCTGGTATCTGGAAAACACCAAAGCCTAATAAGGGCATCTCGGTTCCGTTGTTAAGTACTACCTTTTGCATATCCTGTGTTCTCCTATCGAATCATGCCGTATTCTTCATCAGTAACCGGCTGCAGCCAGACGGCTCCTCCCTTATCGGTGTTGAGACTTATGGCAATATGTTCAAATTCACTGTCAGGGCCGGCGCCATGCCAGTGTACCACGTTTGGAGGTATTTCCACATAATCGCCTTTGAGTAATAAACGGGCCTGCTCACCTTTAGCCTGGTAATACCCTGTTCCCCCGGTGATAAGCAGGATCTGACCGCCCGGATGCGAGTGCCAGTTTGTTCTTGCTTTGGGTTCGAAGGTTACATTTCCATAGCTGACATGCATTGTGGATTCTGTTGCCCCCATCATGTTCAGCCACACCGTTCCTGAAAAGTTGGCGCTGTTTACTTTATCACCTTTGGCAAAAACTGCTGCAGGTCGACTGGTTTTGAGCACCTCGTCTAAGACTTCCTGAGCAGCTTCGGCCTCATTTTGACCCAGACTTGATCTGATAACATCAACAAATTCATTCAACTGGGCAGGAGTTAAACCAACATTCAGGCAAATGGATAAATGACTGCGAAGCATTGGTTCTGCACCTCCGATTGAGCTGATGACTGAAATTGTTACAAGTTCCCGTTGGGCATATGTCAGTACATCCCGTTCAAACAGATCGGCAAACAAATGCTCTTTCAGAAATGTATCGATTGTGGGAGCAAAAGCATTATAACCTGACAATGGCCCGTCCTGAGGAGCTTTTGTGAGCTGACCCAGTACCTTTTTTCCCCGTTCATACTTATTTGCAGCATCTTTTATCGGAGATGCATCGGCACCTGTTTTATCGTTGATTCCTTTTGCTTTACGTTCGTCCAGTACTTCCATAAAGGTTTGCAGGCCCCGAATACTGCGTGGAAATCCGCAATAGGCATACAGGTGAATGATTACTTCCCTGATTTCGTTGACGGTCAGTCCGGCATCCAATCCCTTATTCAATGCAGGTTTTAAGGATTGCAATTCGCCTTTGGCAGTCAATGCAGAAATTGAAATAATACTTTTTTGAGCTTCAGTTAAAGTCTGGCTGGAAATAACTTTGTCTTGTGCAGAAAGGTTAACTGTAAACGAGATGGTTGTCATAAGCACTCCGAAAAAGATCCTGATTGGTATTTCTTTCATTTTGATAATTTATTTGAAGCAGAGTTCTGTGATAATGTTCATAGCGCACACTTTACAGATATTTACCAAGGAATTCATTTAGTTTTTTCATCGCCTGTTCCACATATTCAGGAACATAATAGGTTTGAATATGGGTGGCACCCGGAATCAGAAACAATTCCTTTTCTTTTGTTCCAGTGGCATTATTAAAACAAGCATCGGTCATGTAAAAGGTGTCGGCTTTGCTGCCAGCCATCATCAACAGCGGCTGGTTGATCAGGTTCATGTTTGTTGAAGCGTCAAAGGCCATCAGATCGAGCAGGCTGCTCATTGTATAGCGAAACGTCGAATTTGGATGTTTGTGGGTGTTTCCGTAGTAAATATATCCTTCCCGATACAGGTCATACGGAATTTTGGCCAATTCTTCTTCCTGTGTCGGCATCGGACTATCTGCAACATAAAGCACTTTACCCCCTGCGGCTTCCTGAGCACGGGCTTCAGAAGCCTGTATTAACCGTTCCTGAATTGTGGAGATTCCGGAATTCATGAATCCGTTTCGTCTTACCACTCCTGAATTAAACATGCTGAGCGTAGCCACGGCTTTAAAGCGTTTGTCGGTTTGTGCAGCTGCCAGTGAATAGCCGCCGCCACCGCAAATACCCAACAAACCCAGACTGTCGGCCTTTACACCGGCAAATTGTGTAATAAAATCTGCCATCCCTCGAATGTCCTCGATGCGAAAGGCAGGCTTATCCACATTGCGCGGTTCCCCGCCGCTGGCTCCCTGGAACGAAGCATCGGCAGCAATCGTGATATAACCCGATTCTGCAAGACGCTGAGCGTACAACCCTGCAACCTGTTCTTTTACTCCGCCGTTGGGATGGGCAACTACTACCGCCGGATATTTTTTCGATGGATCGTAGTTAGCGGGTGTGTAAATATTTGCTGCGATATTAATGCCATTCAGTTTATAAGTTACCGGATGAATATTCACCCTGCCGGGTACATTTTCAGTGATGGCATCCCTGTAAACCAGGCCAAAAGTATTGGTGGGCTTGTTTTGAGCCGAAATAGCAATGGTAGCCGCTATGTACATAACTATCAAAAGATTTGTTTTTATTTTTCTGTTCATCTCTTAGTAATTATTAAATTAATCAATATCAGTGCATTACGTCTGATGCCACATGATTTCATATGTTTCACGTTGCCTGTTAAATTCCGTTTGGTTGCAACTTGTCTCCCATGTTCACCGCCTTTTCAATAACGTCCAGTCTTGCTTTCCTTGGATCAGGTTTAGCTACTGGTTTGCCATCAGGTTGTACATCGAGTATCTGGTTTGTTTTCGGATTGTAAAGCGGCCAAATCGGCAGGCCGTCACCATTTGGGTTGCCGGTTAAGGCAAAATTAACCCAGTAACCGTTCATAATCCTGGCTACTTCTTTGTCCGAGGGATCTACAGTTCCTCCTTCGGGTACTCTGAGATTATCGAACACAAAGGAAATATCGGTTCCGT
>DIWB01000048.1:0-1165 GCA_002428385.1 Bacteroidales bacterium UBA6117 | reverse complement strand
CAGGTTCACCCCAAACCTTGTCTGTATTAAATCTGGTTTGAACCTCTGCAAAATCCTTTGTACCATCAGGATCATATGCAGCCTTTGCCTCTTCTTTCAGTTCTCCGAACATTGAAAACAGTTCTTCCTTCGAACTGCTGGCATTTACAAAGGCGCCACCTATTTCCGCACTGTTATTTCCGATCATGAGCGGGACTCTTGCCTGTCTGCCAGCATTATATGCATCCGAACAATTTTCAACGACAAGTTTGCCGTCCAGAATTGGCCCTGAGTAGATACGGGGCCCTCCCTGACCATCATTTTCCTGCCCGCCGTCCACAATCTCTTCAACTTTCAGGGCACGTAGCTTTGCCAGAGCAGCTGCATCTGTACCCTCGATACCGTGTTTGCGTGCAAAGTTTATTCCGATCGTTTCCGCTGAAACAGGGTAGTATTGAGATGCATTTTCCTTACTGATCGGTCTGCCTGTCAGAACGCCATCCCTTCCGCCGCTGGAATGACCGATTGCCTTTTGGAACAGTCCATGTGCTGATGGTATGGTCATGAGGGAATGTATTGAAACGCCTCCTGCAGAGAAACCGAAAATGGTAACATTTTTGGGATCGCCTCCGAATGCCGGGATGTTCTGCTGTACCCACTTTAAAGCAGCTATCTGATCCATGAATGCATAGCTGCCTTTTGGTTCCTCAGGATGTTCGGCAGACAATGCCGGAAAGGCAAAATGACCAAGGCGGCCAAGACGGTAATTGATAGAAACCAGGATCACTCCCCGTTTGGCAAACTGATCTCCCGAGGTGTTCCCGTTGCCGCCGACGAAGGCGCCACCATGGATCCATACCATTACCGGAAGCTTTGCTCCCTGTTTAGCCCCGGCAGGCTTCCATATATTGAGAAACAAACAATCTTCTGATGAGCCTGCCTGAATTGACCCTGGAGCTGCACCCCATCCTGCCTGTGCGCAAGTTGCGCCAAACTCTTTTGCATCACGCACCCCTTGCCATGGAGTAACTGGCTGGGGAGGTCTCCAGCGAAATTCGCCCACAGGAGGGGCGGCAAACGGAATACCTCTGAAAATGTCAACATCCCCTTCTTTCACTCCACGCACCATTCCTGATGCTGTTTTAATAACAGGCTCATCCGGGGTGGAATTGACCACTGGTTTCTG
>DIWB01000038.1 GCA_002428385.1 Bacteroidales bacterium UBA6117 | reverse complement strand
CAAAATGAGGCGTTACAACTATCGTGGCAACTACAGGGGCAAGGCCTGTGTTCTCTGCCGTGAAGGATGGTATGTCTCCGTTGCCCGTGCCGGCAAGTCCTATCGATGGTGTGTCGTTGGTCCAGGTATAGGTAACCGTTCCATCGGTGTTGTCAGTGTCAAAGATGACTGCATCGGTTGATTCTTCATTACATACAACCTGACTTTCAGGCTGCACGACATGAGCTGTCGGATTGACCGTGACATTCACAATGAAATCAGAAGGATTGGTGCATCCGTTTGCTGTCAAGGTGTAAACGTAACTGATGGTGATCGGACTATATGTGCTATTCGTAAGTATTTCATTCGGATTGTCAGCTCCTGAACCTGATCCTGTGGGTGAAATTCCTGCAACTTCGGCCCTGGTCCAGGCAAAACTGGTGCCCGTTGTCAGACTTTGGGGGGTGTAACTGAATACAGTTCCGCTGCAAATGGGATCGGGTGTCAGTGTACTGCTCAGAACCGGTCTGGGATTCACCACTACATCAACATTGTAAATGGTTGAGTTTGTGCAACCGCTGGCGGTAAGAATATATTGATATCTCACCGTAATTGGAGCTGATGTGGTGTTCTCAAGAACCTCATTCGGATTACCGTTTCCGGAATCATCTGTATCGGGCAAAATACCCGCGACAGTTGCCCTTGTCCAGGCAAAACCGGTCGACGGTACAGAGCTTTCAGGTGTATAACTGAAAACCGATCCGCTGCAGACGGGATCCGGGGTAAGAGTACTGTTCAGAACAGGATAGGGATTCACCACCCATGAAACCAGCGTTTCCCACGGTGTCTCCATGCATCCTGCACCTGCAGTGCAACCTGACCTTTTTCCCTGTATTTCAACAAGAGTGTGACCTGTGGTGATGATTGAACTTCCGGGTGTGTAATCGGTCCAGACACCGGTTCCATCATAGCGGTAACGGAATGAATCCGTGCATCCGACACCTCCCGTACCCGGGGTAAAAGTTGCTGATACCGGATCTCCGTCGCATACTGCTGCAAGATCAGGTGATTTGATATTAAGTGCCGGTCCTGATGGCTGGGGATTTACATTCCACGATGCAAGAGTTGCCCAGTCAGTTCCGGTACATCCGGAACCTGCCGTACATCCGGATCGTTGTCCGCGTATCTCAACCTTGCTGTGTCCCGTAGTGCTGATATCAGAACCGGAGATATAATTATTCCAGATTCCGCTGTTATCATAACTGTACTCGAAGACATCACTGCATCCTGCACCCCCTGAACCCGCAGTAAATGTTGCAGAGACGGCCTGACCTGCACATACTGCTGCAAGATCGGGTGATTTGACATTTAGTGCAGGTCCTGTTGGCTGGGGATTTACATTCCACGATGCAAGAGTTGCCCAGTCAGTTCCGGTACATCCGGAACCTGCCGTACATCCGGATCGTTGTCCGCGTATCTCAACCTTGCTGTGTCCCGTAGTGCTGATATCAGAACCGGAAATATAATTGTTCCATATTCCGCTGTTATCATAACTGTACTCGAAGACATCACTGCATCCGACACCGCCTGTACCCGAATTAAATGTTGCAGAAACGACCTGACCTGAGCACACTGATGCAAGATCGGGTGATTTGACATTAAGTGCCGGTCCTGTCGGCTGGGGATTTATAATCCACGATACAAGTGTTGCCCAGTCCGTTCCGGTACATCCGGAACCTGCCGTGCATCCGGATCGTTGTCCGCGTATCTCAACCCTGGTATGCCCTGTGGTGCTGATATCCAAACCGGAGATATAATTGTTCCATATTCCGCTGTTATCATAACTGTACTCGAAGACATCACTGCATCCGACACCGCCTGTACCCGAATTAAATGTTGCAGAAACGACCTGACCTGAGCACACTGATGCAAGATCGGGTAATTTGACATTAAGTGCCGGTCCTGTCGGCTGGGGATTTATAATCCACGATACAAGTGTTGCCCAGTCCGTTCCGGTACATCCGGAACCTGCCGTGCATCCGGATCGTTGTCCGCGTATCTCAACCCTGGTATGCCCTGTGGTGCTGATATCCAAACCGGAGATATAATTGTTCCAGATTCCGCTGTTATCATAACTGTACTCAAAGACATCGCTGCATCCTGCACCGCCTGAACCCGCAGTAAATGTTGCAGAAACTGCCTGACCTGAGCATACTGCTGCAAGATCGGGCGATTTGACATTTAGAGCTGGTCCTGTTGGCTGCGGATTTACAATCCAATCCGCCAGTGTGACCCATGAAGTTCCGGTGCATCCCGATCCGGCCGTGCAGCCGGCTCGCTGACCGCGTATCTGAACCCTGTTGTGTCCTGTAGTGCCTATGCCGTTGCCTGGGGTATAGCCAATCCATGTTCCTGAACCGTCATAACTATACTGGAATACATCGCTGCATCCCGCACCGCCGGAGCCCGAAGAAAATGTTGCCGACACTGCCTGTCCTGCGCAGACTGTTGCAAGAGCGGGTGATTTTGAATCAAGGGCCGGTCCAACAGGCTGGGGATTCACATTCCACGATGCAAGCGTGACCCAGCTGGTACCCGTACATCCGGATCCTGCAGTACAATCTGATCTCCTTCCCTGAATCTCAACAAGTGTATGACCTGTTGTATTTATGTTATTTCCGGGAGTGTATTCATTCCATACACCTGTTCCATCGAAGCGGTACTGGAATGAATCCGAGCACCCTGTCCCTCCGGTTCCGGAATTGAATGTGGCTGATACCAATGCACCTGCGCATACAGCAGCGATATCGGGTATCCTGGTATTTATTGTGGGAGCCGCCGGCTGGGGATTAACAGTCCATGTTGCCAGATCAGACCATGAGGTGCCCAAACAACCTGACAGGCTTGTGCATCCGCCTCTCTGTCCCCTGATTGTCACTGAAACATGACCGTTAGTACTCAGCGACTGGCCCGGTGTGTAGGTCTGCCACGCACCGGCATCGAAGCGATACTGGAAGGAATCGGTGCATCCTGTGCCTCCCGATCCCGGATTGATAGTTGCCGACACGATCTGGCCGGCGCAGACTTCCATAAGGTTTGGCGTCTTCAGGGCCAGTGTCGGAGCTACCGGCTGAGGATTGACAATCCATGACGCCAGGCTTACCCAGTCACTTTCTGTACATCCCGGTCCTCCCGTACATCCGGCCCTGCGGCCGCGGATCTCGACAAGAGTGTGACCTGATGTACTCAAAGGAGTGCCGGGAGTATAACTCTGCCAGGTTCCTGCTGTTCCGTCAAACCTGTACTGGTATGCATCAGTGCATCCCACCCCTCCGGTACCGGAATAAAAAGTTGCAGAAACTGATTGTCCGGCGCAAACTTCCGAAAGGTTTGGCGTCTTTGTGTTCAGAGTGGGAGCCGTAGGCCTGGGACGTATTATCACGCTATAAACAGGTGAATTCCCGGGACAAATTCCATTATGGTCATTCAGCATTATTGTACCCGTTCCCGGTGCACCCCAGGTCACCGTAACAGGATTTCCAACGTATGTTGACGGAGTACCTCCGGTTATTGTCCAGGTATAGGTATGTCCGGTCTGCGATGGAATGCTGTAAGTAACAGCTGTTCCTTCACATAAGTCAAAAATGTAATTTGAAGGGGAATTATATTCGCTTTCGGAACTTATGCTCTGAATGAATTTCCCGGGACCTATGGCCTGATCATTCTGATTGTTGAATTCGGTTGTCACCCATGCGGCCGGCCTGGCTGTGACTGAATATCTTGCCTCATCGATGTAGCCATTGAAAAATTCCGCACCTCCCGAACCATTATTGTACCTTCCCAGGTTTGCTTCATCTGGTATGCCTGTCTGGGGAGCAGTTGTTCCTGAATGGGAAACACCGTCAATGTATAAACGGTGGCTTGTTCCATCAAAGGTATAAACATAGTAATGCCATGTTCCACCGGATGGGGTTGCAGAAGATGATGCCAGTTCCACTCCTCCCCATTTCCATGCGGTGGGATCACTATTACGAAATCCGACCTGAACAGAACTTGTCGCAGTTGAATTCTGAACGGAAAAAAGGTTTTGTACACCGGACGGGCCAGAATTATACCTGGCCCAGACACTTATTGTTTGAGGCTCGTTGCATGCTACAGAACCAATAAATGATGGCATTCTCACATAGGATGAAGTGCCATTGAAACTCAGTGCCTGACCAATTTTTCCAGTTGTAGAACTTACATTGCTCGGAGTGCCATTATTACCGGTTGAACTGACATCGGTATAATCTGATCCGTTGAGGTGCCATACTCCCCGGTAATCGGGACTCCAGACACTTTCAGACGACTGGCTGGCCGTAATCTGACAATTGCCATAAAGGATTCTGAAGGTTGTATTGCCAGCATTGCTCAATAAAGGGAATCTGACCCATGCTGTCAGACGGCCGTTTGAGCTGTTGTAGCTTTCGATCTGGTGTTCAAGCCTGTTGTAATTTGCATCCGTGAAAATGATATCATCGCCGTCAGGATCACAAACATGGCCCCCATCCAGTATATTGGCGAGAGAGTTGCTGTTGGGGGGATTCAAAACCACCAGAACAGGAAAGTTAATTAACACACCACCAACCCTTGAACCGTTGATCTCGAATGTCTTCTGGTACTGATAGCCTAGAGGGGCAGCCGGACAAATCGACTGACCAAAAGATCTGATATTGCCTCCCGCAGCCAGGATGAGAATAAACAGGATAACCTTCAACATGCTGTTCAGGTTCCTGATTATCAGATCTCCACGCGCTGACACGTTAACAATTCCTATGTTCCTGTTACCAATCAAACTACCAGGTTAAATTTTTCAACACGGCTAAAAAATCCGGTCCGCTATTCCATTGGCTTACCGGACAGTCTTTCTTTATTGATTCAAGCCCTGCTAATAACGGTTAACCTGCTGCTTTTCTTGTTTGTTACTAACATTTTATTAACAATAAAAAAGCCGGTTGAAATAATCCAACCGGCACACAGAATATAAAAGACTTCCGTCGATACTAAATTATCAGCATTGCATCACCATATGTTCCGAACCTGTATTTCTCCTTTACTGCCGTCTTGTAGGCGTCAAAAAGCAGATCATAACCGGCAAACGCGGCCACCATCATGAGAAGTGTAGAGTATGGAAGATGGAAGTTGCTTATCATCATGTCAGGAACCTTGAATTCGTATGGAGGAAAGATGAATTTATTCGTCCATCCGTCAAATGGCTTGAGATATCCCGTGGTGGATACGGAACTTTCAAGAGTCCTTACCACCGTCGTTCCCACTGCACAAACCTTATACCTGTTGTCCTTGGCCTTGTTTACCATTTCAGCAGACTCCTCGGTGATTCTTATCCTCTCCGAATCAACCTTGTGCTTGGTCAGATCCTCTACATCGACACTCCGGAAATTGCCAAGTCCGACATGAAGGGTAATTTCGGCAAACTCAACACCGATAATCTCCAGTTTTTTAAGCAGTTCCCTGCTGAAATGAAGTCCTGCCGTCGGCGCCGCCACTGCTCCCTCATGCTTTGCAAATATGGTCTGATAACGCTCACTGTCCTCCGGTTCAACCGGCCTGTTTATAAACTTGGGAAGGGGTGTTTCACCCAGACTGTACAATGTCTGCTTGAATTCCTCGTATGTACCATCGAATAAAAACCTCAGGGTCCTTCCCCTCGACGTGGTATTGTCAATTACCTCTGCGACAAGCAGATCATCCTCACCGAAATAAAGCTTGTTTCCGATCCTGATCTTCCTTGCCGGATCAACCAGAACATCCCATAACCTCTGCTCCCTGTTAAGCTCTCTCAAAAGAAAAACTTCTATTTCAGCTCCTGTCTTTTCCTTGTTTCCATATAACCTGGCCGGAAAAACCTTCGTGTTATTAAATACCAGAACATCATGCTCAGAAAAAAAATCCGTGATCTCCTTGAATACCTTGTGCTCAAATTTTCCCGTTTTCCTGTTTACAACAAACAGCCTCGATTCATCCCTGTTGGCAGCCGGATAAAGAGCAATCAGCTCCTGTGGCAAATTATACCTGAATTGCGATAGTTTCATATACCGATTATTGATATTTGTTTTTATGAAATCCTTTATACGGATGATTTTCCAATATGTTTCATTTCTTTAACGAAATTTTCAAATTTTTCAAGAGAAAAGGCATCATTTAATTTATATTGACCGATTGCAGTCCGTACCAGACCGGTCAGACAGGCTCCGCTTCCGAGAGCCAGGCCCAGATCCCTTGCAAAAGATCTTACATAAGTCCCCTTGCTGCAGACAATCCTGACAGTTATATCAGGCATGTCGACTGCCATTAGCTCCAACTCCCTGAAATGGACCGTGACCGGTGTCATCTCCTTCTCAATACCTTTCCTTGCATATTCGTATGCCCGCTTCCCTTCAACCATTTTTGCCGAGTGGACCGGAGGCACCTGCTTTTGCTCCCCCAGAAAACCGTTCATTATGTGTATAACAAGTTCTTCATTAATATGTTCAACGGGAAAGCGCCCGTCGACCTCCGTCTCGCGGTCGTGTGAAGGGGTGGTCTCCCCGAGCCGGATGGCTGCAACATATTCCTTGTCGAGATCCCTGAACTCCTCTATCCGCTTGGTTGCCCTTCCGGTGCAAATGATAAGCAGACCACTGGCAAGAGGATCAAGCGTCCCGGCGTGACCCGTCTTGATTTTCTTAATTCCAAGCGCGCTCCTGATCATTATTCTGACCTTGTTCACAAGGTCAAACGAGGTCCAGTACAGGGGTTTGTCAAACAACAGCACCTGCCCTGCCTCAAAATCCATACTATCCTGAAACAACATCTAAAGGAAAAAAATGGTAAGCAAACCAACCAGAAAACAATAAGCCGCAAACCAGATCATCTTGCTCTTTCTTACAATGCTGATCATCCACCTGCAGGCAGCATAGCCTGCAATGAAAGCTGCAAGTGAGCCCGCAATAAGAATGACCGGACTGATGCTGACAGTTGTTTTATCAGTTACTGAAAAAAGCTCAAGCAAATTAGCTCCAAGAATCGGTATGAGAACCATCAGGAACGAAAACCTTGCCAGTTCTTCCTTACGGTTGCCAAGCATCATCCCCGTTGAAATTGTAGCTCCCGATCTTGAAATGCCGGGAATAACAGCTATAGCCTGAGCTATTCCTATAACAAATGCGTCAAGGTACCCGATGCTTCGCTCCTTCCTGGCTGAAAAATGACCGGCAGCAAGAAGTAATGATGTTACAATCAGCATCAGACCTATGAACAGCATGTTCCCGTTGTACAGTCCTTCAACCTGTTCCCTGAAAAGAAAGCCTACTACAGCTATGGGTATCATCGATACCATTATCTTAAGGACGTAGATGGTCTCTTCGTTTAACCTGAATTTAAAAACACCTCTGATCAGCTGAAGCAACTCCCTGCGGAAAACCACAAGTGTGCTTAGAACGGTCGCCCCGTGAACAGCAACCGTGAAATAGAAGTTTTTCCCCTTGTCAAGTTCGAACAATACTTTTCCGATCTCCAGATGCCCGGAACTACTTACGGGAAGGAATTCTGTCAGTCCCTGGAGCAGGCCAAGGATAATTGCTTCAAAAATATTCATTTGGAATTACTCCTGTTTATTTTTTGCATCCCGGGGCTTCTTCATTATCGCCCATATCTCAAATATGAATCCGATCAGGACGATAATGGGCGCCAGGGTAATCCTTCTGAAACTGAATATTTTGTCACTGAATTCATTTGGATCTTCCGATTTTCCCCCGAGCATAAGAAGGAATCCCGCCACAATAATAGCAAAGCCTATGGCAAGAAGCTTGTAGTTCTCAGGACCCAGGGCAAAATTCAGCTTATCCTTGTTTTCATTTTTTGCAGCCATGACTTAATTATATAATTTATCTTCAGAAATATCGAGGTAACGGTTAACAGACAGAAAGGTTGAAACGAGATTTATCAGGATACCTGCCAGAACCAGAACAGCGCCCAGAAGCAGCAGCAGCCTGGTGCTTTCAAAAGAGAAGAGCATCAGAAATTCCTTTTCGATCAGATAAAGCAAGCCTATCAACAGGAGCATTGCGATAAGTGAAGCCAGAACACCATGATAAACACTCCGGATAAGGAAAGGCTTTCTGATAAACGACCTTGTTGCTCCGACAAGCTGCATGGTGCGGATCAGAAAACGCTTTGAATAAATCGCAAGCCTGATTGTATTGTTGATAATAGTGACTGCGATAAGAAAGAGGAATGAGCTGATGATAAGAAGGAAAATGCTGATCTTCCTGACGTTCTCGTTTATCAGGTACAGGAGTGAATCTTCATACCAGACTTCCTTTACAAAAGGATATTCAAGTATGTATTTCTCAAACTTTCCAACACTGTCGCGGTTTGTATAGCCTGCATACAGGTAAACATCGATTGAGGGCGGAAGGGGATTGTCGCCAAGAAAACTGATGAAATCCTCTCCCATCTCTTCCTTCATCTTAACAGCCGCATCGTCGCGCGAAACATATTCTGTCGATTTCACATATGATTTTGCATCCAGGTCCTTCTGAAGCATCCTGATATCCGCTTCCCTGGCATCCTCATCGAGGATCACGGAGAATGACAGGCTTTCTCTGAAATAATCCGACAGTTCCTTTGCATTGATAAGCACCAGACCCAGTATCCCCAACAGAAAAAGCACCAGCGAAACGCTGATCACCAGCGTCAGATAAGATCCTCCCAGCCGGGCCTTTGAAAATCCTGTTTCCTTGCTTTTCATATCCGATGAACAGCCTGATTATTCCACGACGGTTATCCAGCCGAATTCATCCTCAAGATCACCGTACTGGATTCCAACCAGCTTGTTGTAAAGCTTCATGGTAACCGGTCCGGGTTTCCCGTCTTTGCAATATTCATAGATCTTGTTCTTATCCGGATCCACGATCTTTGCAATGGGACTTATTACGGCTGCTGTTCCGCATGCACCGGCCTCCGAGAACTCCGCGAGCTCCTCAACCGGTACCCTTCTGCGCGATGTTTTAATCCCGAGAGAGCCGGCGACTTCAATCAGACTCATGTTCGTTATTGATCGGAGGATTGATTCCGATTTTGGGGTGATGTAAGTATTGTCTTTTATTCCGAAGAAGTTGGCCGGGCCGCATTCATCGATGTACTTCTTCCTCTTTGCATCAAGAAAGATGGTGCTTGCATAACCTCCGTGCTTTGCTGCCATTCCTGCCCTCAGACTGGCTGCATAATTGCCTCCGACCTTGAAAATGCCTGTACCCTTGGGTGCAGCCCTGTCATAATCCCTGCATATCAGCATGCTTACCGGCTTGATCCCTCCCTTGAAGTATGGGCCCACAGGGGTTACGAAAACTATGAATGTATATTCTGAAGCCGGCTTGACTCCAACTTCAGCTCCGCTTCCAAATAATAAAGGCCTGATATACAGCGAGGCGCCTGAACCATAGGGAGGAATAAATTTATTGTTAAGCTGAACAACTTTGAAGACTGCTTCCCTGAACTTTTCTTCCGGCAACCGGGCCATCATTATACCGTCGGCAGAAAAGGCAAACCGTAAGGCATTTTCTTCCCAGCGGAACAACCTGACCTTTCCATCCTTCCCCATATAGGCCTTCAGCCCCTCAAAAGCTTCCTGCCCGTAATGAAGACCGGTGGCAGCTATGTGAACATCAATATGATCCGACTTGGATACTTCAAGATCACCCCATTTCCCGTCCTTGTAAAAACAACGGATGTTATAATCGGTTTTCATGTAACCGAAAGGCAGATTTTTCCAGTCGAGAGTCTCCATAATACTCATTTTTAAAATTCCCGGTAAAAGTACATTTTTATAACCAATCTGCACATGATTTCTCCCCTTAATATGCCTTTCCCCGGAGCCGGGCAGTCTGCTCTTCGATTGAGACACTCCGTAAGAGCTTGCCTGTATCTGTAAGAAAATCGTGACCGGACAGGAACTTTTCCTGCATCTCTGTCCATTGGTCGGCTCCAATGTTTATACCATGCTCGTTCCTCTCCCTGAAAAGTTTACCGCTCAGCTTTATGAAATCAACCCTCCCCAGATAATCATATCTTGCATCATGCATTATCCTGTCGGAATGCGTTTCATACCTGTCGTCGAATGAATTGATAATAAGCTCTCTGGCCTGATTGATAAAAATATCATCAAACCCGAAGCCCTGAAGCATCTCCTCCATCATCCTGCAGGATGCCCCGGACGGATTTTCATATTCCCTCAGAAAACCTGTAATCAGAAAAACGGAAGCAAGCTTTAAGGGAACATACTGTTCTGGCATTACTCCTTCGGCAATGGCAAGCAACTCGGTCTGCGCCGCTACACCCATGGCATATTGTGCATTATGGAAATAAAGGTTTGGATGAGCTTCTTCAAGAAATAACCTGCTGACCTTCTCCTCAACATCCTGGAGCTTCATCATCTGAACCTTGAACCGGAACATTTCGTTGGGCAATCCGTTCTCATCCCTGAGCTCCGGTAATATGCCCTTTACGAAATACATGTCCAGCTCACCCTTGTACTTTACAGGCATCCTGCCCCTGTACTCGCATTCAAAGAAATCCCTGACAAACTCATAGGTGGCCCCCGAGATGTTTATCCTGCCTCCCTCGCCCGATGACTCCATGCGGCTTGCAATGTTTACCGTATCACCCCAGATATCATACGACAGCTTCTTGTGCCCTACCACACCGGCAATGACAGTGCCCGTATGAATACCTATCCTTATATCCCAGTATTTTATCCCTCTGACCAGTGATTCTTCCTTTAGCTTATGCATGTAATCCTGCATCTCAAGTGCAGCCAGGGTCACCTCAACCGGATTGGTCCTGTTCTTTTCCGGTATACCTCCGGCGCACATATAAGCATCCCCGATGGTTTTTATCTTTTCAATCCTGTATTTCTCAACCACCGAATCAAAATGAAAAAAGAACTTGTCCAGTTCATCGATCAGAACCTCGGGATTCATCTCCTCGGCAATCTGCGTAAAGCCCTGAATATCGGAGAATAACACAGTAACAAAATTATACTTGACCTTTGTGGCCTTACCCTTGGCCATAATCTCATCGGCCGTATCTTTCGGCAGCACATTCGCCAGGAGAGCTTCGGTCTTTTCATTTATTTTGATCAGGTCATCATTCTTTTTGGTGATAATATGCTCAAGCTCCTCCTGCCTTCTCCTGAACTTTCGTTCCAGAAGCCGGTAAAAAATATACTGGGCTATAAGCAGTATGACTACAATAGCTGTGATTACAGGAAGACTGAGCGTGAGGCCGGCAGGATCACCCTCACCGGCAAGGGAGGGAACTGAAAGTAATGCTGTCACAGTCATCAGATACATTGAAAGGCTCAACTTCTTCATTAACAGCATTTACTTATAATTCTACCTAAAGTTTTCAAATTTATCACTAAACTTTATTAACGCCAAACTTTATAAGCCATTGTGACATTCTAAAACTTTCGGCACTTTTATTTATTAAATTCGCCCTGAAAATCACAGGCCGGATGGATATTGTATTTGCGTCGAATAACCTGCATAAGATCAGGGAAATCAATAATGTACTGGGGGACAGCTTTAAACTTTTAAGTCTCAGCGACATAAAAATGGAGGAGGATATTCCTGAGGACGAACCAACACTTGAAGGGAATGCACTTCATAAGGCACGCTTCATCCACAATGCCACCGGGATGAATGTCTTTGCCGATGATACCGGTCTTGAAACAGAAGCCCTGAACGGAGAACCGGGAGTCCACTCCGCGCGATTTGCCGGCGCTGACAAGGATTCGGAAGCCAACATCGACAAGCTCCTTTCACTTATCAGGAACAAGACTAACCGCAATGCCAGGTTCAGGACAGTCATTGCCCTTATCATCGAAGGAAAGGAGTATCTTTTCGAGGGAACAGTAAGCGGAAAAATCATCAGTGAAAGAAGAGGCGCTTCGGGATTTGGATATGATCCGGTATTTTTGCCGGATGGAAGCAAATTAACCTTTGCCGAGATGGACCTTGATGAAAAGAACCTTATCTCCCATCGCGCCAGAGCCTTTGCAAAACTGAAATCATTCCTGTCCGCTTACAAGGGGGAAATACAAACAGATCCGTCAATACCGACCACCTGAAAGATGAAAAAACTGTTATCCATAACAGTATTTGCTTTCATCCTGCTCACCCTCAGGAGCCAGACACCGGTCGGCTCCTGGACCGACCATCTCAACTACAATACTGCTGCCGGTATTGCAGGCAATGCAGATATAATATATTCCTCAACAGGGGCTTCAATACTGGTTTATGAAGCCGGAATGAATGAAATCCGGAAGCTGTCTCCCGTGAACGGTCTTTCTGAAACAGGAATTGCCTCAATTGGCTGGTCAGAAACAAACAACACCCTGATAATAGCGTACAAAAGCCTGAATATTGACCTGGTGAAGGGAAGCAGCATCGCTTATATCCCCGATATCCGGAACAGGTTCCCGTATGGACAAAAGAAAATCAACAGGATAAGAACAAGGGACAATTATGCTTACCTCGCCTCAGGCTATGGAATCATAATTGCCGATATTGTCAGAAAGGAGATCCGTGATACCTGGAAACCTGGCCAGGAATCAGGCGATAATGAGGTTTTCGATCTTGCTATCAGTAATGGAATGGTTTACGCCGCCACTGAAAACGGTCTGTGGCAGGCTGATCTTCAGAATCAGGGACTGGCCTTTCCCGGCAACTGGTCAAGGGTTCCGGGAATGCCGGTTGCAGGGTGCAACCAGGTGATTGTTGCCGGCGAAACATTATACTGCAACATGCCCGGAGAATCCGGGGCTGATATCGTGTATGCCATAGGCGAAGGGGTAGCTGTCTTTTCCCAATCCCCAGGAACAGTCAACAGATCCTTTGATCCGGCTCCGGACGGATTTACAATTTCGTCATCCGGATCGTTAAGGTACTACAGTTCACAGGGAACACTCAAAAAGGAAATCTCATCCTACGGCTGGGGACAACCTGATATCTGCCAGGCTCTGATTTTCGGAAACGACATCTGGATAGCTGACAGGTCCCATGGAACGATTCAGGGAAAAAACATGACAGGTTTTACAGGTCTGCCGGTATCCGGTCCTGCTTCCGATAAGGTGGCATCCATCGCTTCGGAAGGAGGAAAGACAATAATTTGCGCAGGAGGAACCGATCCCTCCTGGAACGGCCTGAAACGGCCTTTCATGGTCTCGGTTCATGACGGCCGGAAGTTTGAAAACATATCATCAGGATCTCAGTATGATGCCATGAGGGCCGCTATCGATCCGTCCGATCCTTCAAGGTACTTCGTTTCATCATGGGGAGACGGATTGTTCATGTATGAGAACAATGCCCTGGTAAAACAATTCGACTCATCAAATTCACCCCTTCAGGAGTCCGGATCATCCGGAGAAACAAGAGTCCTGGGACTTGCCCGGGACAAGACCGGAAACCTCTGGATCACTCAGCCTGACGCCACGTCTAAAATCAAAGCGCTTAAATCCGGCGGAACCTGGGAATCCTATCCTGTTAACATAAACGCCCCTCTTGCAGGAGATCTGATAGCAACATCCTTGGGCCAGGTTTGGATTATACTACCGGGCGGATACGGATTATTCATAATTGATGACAACGGGACAGCGGGAATGTTCACCGACGATAAAACAAGAAAGCTTACCATCACCGACAACGACAACAATACCATCAATTCGGCATTTTCGCTTGCTGAAGACCTCGATGGAAGCATCTGGGTGGGCACCGGACAGGGACCGGTGATCTATCATAATCCTGAAGGTGTGTTTGACGGTGATGTAAGGGGTTCCGGGATAAAGGTTCCGAGGAATGACGGATCGGGACTGGCTGACTACATGCTCGGCACAGAGACCATAACTGCAATAGCCGTTGACGGTGCAAACAGGAAATGGCTGGGAACGCTAAGCTCCGGAGCCTACCTCCTGTCGGCCGACGGCACAACCCTTCTGAAAAACTATAACACTTCCAACAGCCCTCTGTTCTCCGATACAATTGCAGCCATCGCCATTAACCATCTGACCGGTGAGGTCTGGTTCGGAACTTCCGCAGGAACTCTTTCAATAAGGGAAAATGCCACTTCCGGGAATGAATCCTTCAACAATGTCTATTCCTTCCCGAATCCCGTACGTGAAGACTTTACAGGAAATGTTACAATTACCGGACTGGTGAGGGATACAGAAGTCAAGATCACCGATATAAGCGGTAATCTTGTAAGTGAAACAACATCCGAAGGGGGACAGGCAAGCTGGGACCTGTCAACTTACAACGGGCGAAGGGTAAGATCGGGTGTTTATCTTGTCTTTTGCGCTTCAGGAGACGGATCGGAGTCGTGTATCACCAGGATTATGATCATATCCAGATGATCAATCCTTGATCAGACTTTTTATCCTTTCTATCTGAAGCTTTTTGTTTACTTCCCTCAGGCTCCTTGCCGTTTTTGTAAAATACTGATGTCCCGAAATGAATTTTACCTGCAGCTTGTTCCATTCATTCAGGTCCTTCATCTTGTTCTGAGCCTTAAGCTCCTCGAAAAGAGTATTTGATACGGGAATGAAATCGCTTCGTCCGAGGTAGTCGAGATCCGAGTCGCAGATAATTTCCTCGAGAAGGCCTGCAGGCTTGGGTGGCAGCCTGGTCGCCATGATTATCGAACAAATCTTCTCTATTTGTTCCGGCGTGTAACCATATTCAGGAAGAACCTTCCTTGCATACACGGTCCCGCGCAACTCATGTTCATCGAATGATTCGGTTATTCCGGTGTCGTGAAACAAGGCTGCAGTCTTGAGCAGGAGTATCTCCTCGTCGGTGCAGCCTTCAGCCCAGCCGATAAGCTCAACCTCGGTCACGACATCGACCGTATGCTTAACATTATGATAAAACACAAAATCGGGAAGCTCCCTTTCAAGCTTATCCAGAATCATCTCCTGCAGGTCGGTGAGCTGGATCAGTCCAAACTTGATTTTAAACGACCCGTTTGGCAGTATTCCCTGGCCGTCCAGTGAAAACTCAGGCTTAAGTCCCTTTACCCTGTAGACAAGGAGATCGCCCTTGTATTTCACAGGAAGCCTGCCAAAATACTCACAGTCAAAAAACTCCTTCACAAGTTCATAGGTCATCACCGAAATCAGTATTGACCCGTGTTCTGAAAGAGACTCCAGCCTGCTTGCATTGTGAACCGTGTCTCCCTTAATATCATAACTGACCTTTTTCCTGCCCGAAACAGCGGCCGTGACCGGACCGGTATGAATCCCGATCCTGATCTCCCACATTCTTTTCTCTCCACCCCTCTTTTCCCCTTCATAGCTGTCGAGGTAATTCCGCATCTCCATGGCGGCCATCACTACATCCACAGGGTTTGTTATATTTTTCACAGGAATACCGCCGGCACACATGAAGGTATCACCGATTGTCTTGATCCTCTCTGTCTTGTACTTTGATGCAATAGATCCGAACTCAAAGAATATCTCATCAAGTTCATCCATGACCTCTGCCGGGTTGATTCCCTCATAGGTTTTTTCCAGTCCCTGGACGTCGGCAAACAATATGGTCGCCATATTGAACTTGAGCGAACCTTCGGCTGCAGGCTGAACTTCCTGATTTGCTGCCTTGTATTTCTCATTTTGCCCGGCCAGCCTTTCATTCTCCTTCTCCAGCTTCTTAATCCTTTCCTCAAGTTCCTGGTTTTGCCTTGCAAGCTTCGCCACGCGCCTTACCAGCTCCTCATTACCCGATGATATCATGGTGATATGATTGACAGGTAAATATAATAATTTTAAATTTGAGCCAACTATAGGCCGTAATGCTTCATAAAACAAAAGGAATAATACTTCACCAGGTAAAATATACCGATTCGGGCGTCATAGTACAGTTCTACACCCGCGATTACGGGCGCCAGGCTGTGCTTATCAAGGGAATGCGAAGCCGGAAATCAGGAAGGCATAATGCCCTCTTTCAGCCAATGTTCATCCTCGACCTGGTGATCTATTACAAGGAATCGCGGGAGGTTCAGATGCTGAAGGACTTTACTGTCGCCCACTCTCCGGCGCAGATATACGCTGACGTCAGAAAGTGTTGCATAGCTATGTTCCTTTCGGAGATTCTAGCATCGGTACTCAGGGAGGAGAGCCCTAATCATGAACTTTTCGACTACATCGAAAATTCGATCAGATATCTTGATGAGTGCGATCAGGGATATTCAAATTTTCACATTGCTTTCCTTATAGGACTCACCGGATACCTGGGAATTGAACCCGGGAAAAGAGACGATCCTTCAAAAAAATATTTTGATCTCCGGAATGGCAATTTTCTGCACCTCCCACCCACTCATCCGGAATACTGCGAGCCTCATATAGCAGAAATACTGGCCAGTTTCTTCAGCGTCTCCTTCGACGGAATGACCAGGATCCCGATGACAGGTCAGCTTAGAAATGAGGTGCTTGAAACCATTATCAAGTATTATGGCATCCACCTCCCGGGATTGAGGAGAGTGAACTCAATCGCTTTGCTGCGGGAAATTTTCGGCTGATCGCAGGCATTCCAATGGAAATCTTTTCTCTATCTTTAAACCTTAAACAGGTCCTGTCGCCAATGGCTGTCATACCTTCAATAATCAGGCGTTTGTACGCCAATCGCCTGAATCAGATAAATCAGTTCAGGATAAATCCGGCCGGGATTCAGCAAAAAGTCCTTTCAGAGATACTTGCCACTGCGGCTTCGACTGAATGGGGGCGGCAGTATGGTTTTTCATCAATACGGACTGCAGCCGATTTCAATGAGCGCGTACCTGTAAGATCATATGATGACTATCAGCCGTTAATCGAAAAGCTGCGTGCAGGCGAAAGCGATCTGACCTGGCCGGGAAGTTTCAGATGGTTCGCCAAATCGTCGGGAACAACATCAGGCAGAAGCAAGTTCATTCCTGTAAGCAGGGAATCACTCTATAAATGCCACTACCAGGCTGCAAGGGATATCCTGGCCATCTACTGTTCGAACTACCCCTCAACCCGCATGTTCAGCGGCAAAGCCCTCACCCTTGGCGGAAGCTCCCGGATAAACCAGCTCGGGAACAATTCAGTGTCAGGTGATCTCTCTGCAATCCTTTTAAGCAATACTCCTTTTTATATTGAACTGATCAGGACTCCGAACCGGACAACCGCCCTTATTGAGGATTTCGAAAAAAAGCTCGAACTTATCACAAAAATTTCTTCAAAACAGAATGTTACAAGTTTCTCAGGTGTCCCTTCGTGGTACCTGACTCTTATAAAAAGCGTGCTCGCCTATACGGGCAAGTCGAACCTGCTGGATGTCTGGCCAAACCTAGAGGTATTTTTTCACGGCGGAATCAGCTTCACCCCATACCGTGAAATCTACAGGAAACTGATACCGGGCGTTCAGATGCACTATATGGAAACTTACAACGCATCTGAAGGTTTCTTCGGAATCCAGGACGATCCGGCAAGGAACGACATGCTCCTGATGCTCGATTATGGTATCTTCTATGAATTCATACCGGCAGGAAAAGTCGGATCAGATTCACCGCCGGCACTGACTCTCGGAGAAGTGCAGAAAAATGTGAATTATGCCATGGTGATATCTACAAACGGCGGTCTGTGGAGATATCTCATCGGCGATACGATAGTGTTTACCGATACCAATCCATACAGGTTCCGCATTACCGGCAGAACCCGGCATTTCATAAATGCCTTCGGCGAAGAACTGATAGCCGAAAACGCCGAAAAAGCCCTCGAGGCAGCATGCCAGGGCACCGGCGCCGCCATCCTTGAATATACCGCCGGGCCGGTTTACATGGGTGAATTGTCGAGAGGAACTCACGAATGGCTCATCGAATTCGAGAAGGAACCCGATGACCTTGAAAAATTCACCCGCCTCCTCGATGAAACCCTTAAATCGGTCAACTCCGACTACGAGGCCAAACGGCACAAGGACATCAATCTTGTGATGCCCCTTGTCAAAAGTGTCCCCCGGGGAACATTCACCAGATGGCTCAGATCGCTTAACAAACTTGGCGGACAAAACAAAGTGCCAAGACTCTCAAACACCCGTGAATTTATTGAGGAACTTTATGGATTTTTAGTATTTTAGAGGCTGAAAAGTAATAACCCGGAAAATGCATATAGCAATAGCAGGCAACATAGGATCAGGAAAAACCACCCTGGCAGGACTCCTTGCCAAACATTACGGATGGACTCCTCATTATGAAGATGTTGATGACAATCCNNTCTATGAGGACATGCAGAGATGGTCGTTCAACCTGCAGATCTACTTTCTTAATTCCCGTTTCAGCCAGGTCATTCAGATAAGAAAAGCCGACGAGAATATTGTGCAGGACAGGACCATCTACGAGGATGCCTACATATTCGCACCCAACCTTCATTCAATGGGACTGATGTCGACCCGTGACTTTGATAATTACACTGCTCTCTTCAACCTGATGAGCTCCCTCATCCAGCCGCCCGACCTTATCCTTTACCTCAGGGCTTCGGTGCCGACACTTGTAAACCAGATCCAGAAAAGGGGCCGGGAGTATGAAAGCTCAATCCGTCTCGATTACCTCAAAAGGCTTAACGAACGATACGAGGCATGGATTCAGTCGTACAAGCTGGGAAAAATGCTTATCATCGAAGCCGATCATTACAACTTCCCTAATAACAACGACCACCTGAGCGAGGTCATCGACAAGATCAATGCCGAATTGCACGGATTGTTCTGATATCGCCTGATCCCCGCACATCCGATACTACAGCCGGCATCTGCCGGTTTTTCCGGTTTCAGGGATTGGTTCCGGCCACTCCGGTCTCAGGCAGCAAAGCCACCTTCACATAGTTCCGGGTATCCAGATACCTGAGAGCAATCTTCCTGATATCTTTGGGAGTGAAGGAGTTGACAAAACTCCTGTATTCATCGAGTGTCCTTAGATTTGTTCCATACATGTAATGACTCTGAAGTGCCGAAAGCCAGAAACTGTTTTCTTTCATGGCTGTTTCCCTTGCCCTGATAAGTGTTTCCTTAACCTTGTTCAGGTCTTCCACGGAGGGACCTTTCTTCCTTAAGTTTTCAATCTCGGTGAGCACTGTCCGGGTAAGCATCGAAATGCTGTCGGGATGACATCCCCAGCTTGAGGTCAAAGTATATTCAGGCGTGGGAAACTTCGAAGGAGTGCCTTCAAAACTGATCCCGTAAACTCCGCTCTGCTCCTCACGCATTGCTTCCCTGAGTTTTATCGACATCAGGTCGGTCATCATGGCAAAACCCTGGCGTTCCTTATCTTTCCATTTAAAGTCGCCGTTCCACACCATCGCCACCAGGCTCTGCGGTTCCGAATTCCTTGGTACGTCAACGATTACACGGCCCCCGGGAAACTCCGGCGTTACATCCCTCCATGTCTCCTTCCTTCCGGTCGAAGGCAGCCCGCCGATATACTTCGTAAGCAAAGGTATTACTTCATCAGTGTTGAAATTCCCTACCATCACGTAAGTGAAATCACCGGCATCGGAAAAACGATCCATGTAAATCTCGATTATCCGGTCGAGATTTACCTGATCGAGCTGGGCCTCAGTCGGAACAGCTATCTCCCTCGGTGAATTCATAGTAACAATCTTTGTAAGTGTATCGGTGAAGATGATCTGAGGATTAGCTCTCATCGGCCGGATCATATTCCTCATTCTTGAAACATAGGAACTGAACGCATCCTCATCCCTCCGGATAGCGGTGAAATAAAGATAATTAAGCTGAAGCATGGTTTCCAGGTCCTTCGGGGAACAACTTCCGTTGACTCCCTCCCTCAACTCATTAATAAATGGCGTGAGTTTCGCCGTATTTCCCGACAGCTTTTTCTGCAAGCCCATATAATCGTACGACCCCACTCCGCTTTGGGTGACAACCGTCGATGCCAGCATCGCCGACATTATATCGTTATCCGGATACAGTGAAGTTCCGCCCGGGCTTGTGGATGAAAGAAGGATCTGGTCATTCTGAAATTCTGTGGGCTTCAGAATCATCCGGACTCCATTTCCAAAAGTCAGTTCAGTGAATCCGAAAACAGTATTCTCAACCCTGGCGGTAACTTCCGATGGCGACGGCATCTCTTCAATCAGGGGAACATCAGCCACCTCATCCACATAGGGTTCAATTTCCTTCGAACTTACTGATTTTATAATGTCTGTCACCGTTTTTTCCGATGGCACACCAATACCCTCCTTCTCCTGAGCGGTGACCAGCACCAGCATGTTGTTTTCCGTTGTCCACTTTCGCCCGGTTTCATTAAGCTCATCAAGGGTGATGCCCGGAAGCAACTCCTTAACGAGTTCGAATTCTTTAAGGTAACCCGGAATGGATTCACTTGTCAGGTAATTCCTTATGAACTCGTCTGCAAATGTGCCCGACTCTGTTTTGTCAGCCTCCATCGCCCCGTTTTCATAGATAGTGTAGATATCTTTCTTCTCCCTTTCCAGCTCGGCTTCAGTAAACCCGAACCTGCTTACTCTCTCATTTTCCGTCATCATAACTTCGAGGCTCTCCTCGATCCTGTTCTCCTTGGCCGCCGCGAATAATCCATACACATCGATTGAACGGCCTATAAATGAGCCATATTCCGCTCCGCTCATCAGGAATGGGGCTTCAGGCTTCCGGGTGATCTCCATTAACCTCTTGTTCAGGATTGAAGTGAAAATCATTCTGAACAGCGAGTTCCTGTAGTCACTATAGGTAACAGAACCTGCAGCCGGGTGCTTGAACATTACCTGGATGGTGCTGCCTGGCGCCTCCCTGTCGGTAACCACGCTCACAAGTGGTTCCTCATTCCCGGGTACCGGATACTCCACTCTCGGCTTTGGCGCCTTAGCCCTTGCTATCCTTCCGAAATACTCCTTTACCCTGGTTTCGGCAGCTGCAGGATCAATATCTCCTACAACCACAACAGCCATCAGGTCGGGTCTATACCATGTTTCATAAAATGCCCTGAGCGTGTCGTAAGGAAAGCTTTTTATCACGTCAATCTTTCCGATGGGCAGCCTTTCTGCATATCTGGAGCCTTTGAAAAGAACGGGAATATACTTTGACTGCATCCGGTCATCGGCGCCAAGCCCCATTCTCCATTCCTCAATAATGACCCCTCTTTCCTTGTCGATCTCCTTTTCATCAAGACTAACCTGGTGAGCCCAGTCCTCAAGCACCTGAAAGCCCCTGTCAATCCACTCTTCCTTATCGGAGGGTATCTTCATCATATACACGGTTTCGTCAAATCCGGTATAGGCGTTAAGCTCCGAGCCAAACCGGACTCCCATCTCCTCAAGCATCTGTATTATCTTGTTGCTGGGGAAGTTCCTGGTGCCGTTGAAACACATATGCTCCATAAAATGAGCCAGTCCCTGCTGACCGTCCGTCTCGCATATTGAACCGGCGTTGACAACCAGTCTAAGCTCAATCCTTTGCTCAGGCTTGCTGTTTTTCTTTATGTAATATGTAAGCCCGTTGTCAAGCTTCCCGATTTTTATGACCGGATCGGGAGGGATTGGATCTGAAAGCGAAGTAATCTGAGCTTCCGCATTTATCAGAATAAAGAACGAAATTACAGCGATTAAAAGAAGCTTTATTTTTCTCATTGCAGGAATTTTAAATGATGCACTTGTCTGGCCTGATTGTTGCCGGAATATCCTGTATCCATGAAACGGACATGCTAATAATGGAATGATTGCACAAAGATGCAGAAAGAATTTGATCTTAATTAAGGAAAATATTAAATTGCCGGATAATCTCAAAAAGGAGTAAAATATGAATTCATCACGCAGGGACTTTTTAAAAACAGCATCTGTTATAGCTGCCGGCTCGGTGCTTCCGGTTGATTTGCTGGCTGAAGCAAGAAAAAGAAAGGCCGGTCCGAACGATAAGATCCAGGTCGGCCTCATTGGAGTCAGGAGCCAGGGATACAGCAACCTGGCATCATTCCTGAAGAATCCCGAGGTCGAGTGTGTTGCGTTGTGCGACATCGATAAAAACCTCCTCGCAAGCCGAACAGCCGATATTGAAAAACTTGGCTTTGCTGCTCCGAAGCTTTACTCGGATTACCGCAGGATGCTGGATGACAAAGATATTGATATAGTTATCATAGGCACTCCAGATCACTGGCACTGCCTTCAGTTTGTCCATGCACAGGAAGCCGGCAAGCATATTTATGTTGAAAAACCCATGGGCAATTCCATCGCCGAGATTAACATCATGCGGAATGCTGCCCGTAAACACGGGAAGATGGTTCAGGTCGGACAGTGGCAGAGAAGCCAGCCGCACTTTGTTGACGCCATCAATTACCTGAAATCAGGCAAGCTTGGCAGGATCCGTACCTGCAAGGCATGGTCGTATGTTGACTGGAAAGGCGCTGTTCCCAAAGTAGCCGACGAACCGGTTCCTGCAGGTGTCGACTATGAAACCTGGCTCGGCCCTGCTCCGCTCAGGCCGTTCAACATGAACCGCTTCCATTTCACCTGGAGATGGTACTGGGAGTATGGAAACGGACTTATGACCGACTGGGGTGTCCACCTGATCGATTACATCCTCTATGGAATGGGCAAGTCAATTCCTTCTTCAGTGATGGCAATTGGCGGAAAATACGCTTTCCCCGAGGATGATATGGTAACTCCCGATACCATGACAGCCGTTTACGACTTCAACGACTTCACCATGATCTGGGAACACACAATCGGTATTGGACTTGGCAACTGGAGAAGACCTCACGGAATGTCGTACATAGGAGAGAACGGAACCCTCGTGCTCGACCGCCAGGGATGGGAAGTTGTTCCCGAAAAACAGAAGATTGAAGCAGTGCCTGTACAGAAAAATGTAGGTAACGGCCTTGACCTCCACACCAGAAACTTCCTCGACTGCCTAAAGAACAACACTCCCGAAAAGCTGAACGCAAGCCTGGATATTGGAAGGAACGTGGCCCTGGTTGCCCAGATGGGAAATATTGCATACCGGACCGGGGAAAAGGTGAGCTGGAACGATGCCACCCAGTCGTTCGCGACAGAAACTGCCAATTCACTTATCACTCCCGTTTATCACAACGGATATAAGCTTCCTGCTTATTAGCAGGGTAAAGTGAAAAAATAAAACCCGGATTGCAGCTCAATCCGGGTTTTTAGTTTCTTCAGCGAAACAACTGTTACTGACTCACTATCTTTAACAATTTTCCTGCCGCAACTTTATCGGTGAGTTCCATGTCATTCAGCAATGCAAGCTCTGCCTGCTGGGCCTGGGGTACCCTGAAATATGTGAAAGCATCAGCCACGGTACCTGCTCTTGCAACTTTAACCACATTTATCCTCTTCGGTTGTACATTTATTTTCGAAGCATCGATCAGATTCGAAAATGTGGTCATGGCCGTGTTCATGGTGGTGGCATAGGTGTTGAAATCAGCTTCGGTCGACACTCCAAGGAATACATAAATCAGACCGCCGTGGCTGATAAAATAACTAAGCACAAGGTTTGTTGCCGTTGCTCCGGTCGACTGGTCCTGCTGAACCTGTTTGGCCTGTGTCATTATTGCCGGCAATCCGTTAACCGTGGTCCTCTTGCTTCCCTGGGGAGTCAGTCCGTACCTTGCCAGTGTTGTGTCAACAGCGGCTTCAAGAGTCTTTTGATCTGACAGCAAGAAAAGCATCAGGGCCTTGCCGTCAGGAGGTGTGACAGTGACCTGAAGCGGGCTGTTTTCGAGGGTCCAGCCCATGGGATATCCGAACTTGAATTTCAGCTCGGGATGATAGAAAACGTTATTCTCAACATACCCCTGCTTGGGATCATCACCGTAGATTATGCCGTTGACCATCTGAAGATACTGATCCTGATTTACCTTGTAGATCCCCAGATTCAGCTGGGTCTGCCATTGCGCGGCCTGTTTGTTTACATCATTGTACCTGTCGCCCGGATCGGGATGAGTTGAAAGGAATGTTGGAATGCCACCTTCACTTTCGGCCAGGCTCATCTTCTTTAAAACCTTGAAGAAGTCAGCCATCTTATGGGCATCATAACCAAGTTTTGACGAATATTCAACTCCCAAAGCATCAGCCTGCCTCTCGTCGTCGCGGCTGAAGCTGAGAAAAAGCAATTCAAGTCCCTGCATCGCATACTGGGCATACTGCGCAAACTTCTCGGAGGCAATCATCCCTCCGATCAAAAGCAGCTGGGCCATCTGCTGCTTGCTCTGGGTTGCAACCGTATGACGGGCAGTTATGTGACCCATTTCATGGGCAAGAACACCCATAAGCTCAGCTTCACTGTTAAGCTGTGCAAGAATGCCGCGTGTGAGGTAAATATACCCTCCCGGAACGGCAAATGCGTTTACAACCGGAGAATCAACTACTTTAACGTGATAAACAAGATTGGGGCGATGCGATATCTTTCCCATCTCGGTGCCCTTTGTCTGAACAAAATTCTGCAGATTGTTATCGTTGTAAACTCCGAATGTTGCCAGAACCTGTGGATCATAAGACATCCCAAGTGCGACTTCCTGCTCTTCCGACATAAGCATAATCTGATTTTTGCCGGTTACGGGATTTATCGCACATGATATCACCAGCAGAAGCATCGCGGTGAACAGCGTAAAAACTACCGGAATATTCAGTTTTTTCATTTCGTCAAATTTTAATTGAATGATGTTAAGGATTTCTCCGATTCATTAGTTTTCAATAATTCTAACCAAATATCGCAAAAAAAAATACCATTATGGAAACCATAACCTAAAATTGTGCATGGCTCCCTGGCTATAATCCCCTATGTGATTGCTGTTCAGACCACTAAAATTCAAACCGAAAAATCAATTCCGTAGTATCCCGATTGTTACTTTCATCTCATTCCCTCACCGCCACCGCTATCCTTGAATCAGCAGTACCGTAATAGAGGAACCACCTGTCCCTGAAGTAAACCATTCCTTCAACAAAGCAGACATTGTTCACCTCCCCCGTCAGCTCATAGGGTTTGTCCGGAAAGATAAAATAGTCGTTGGTCCTGTCTGTAAGCTTGTAGGGTCTGTCCCGGTCAAACAAAGCCTGGCCGGCAGCATATGTGAACCTGGGCAGGCCGGGGTCGTTGTTGCCGGAAGAGTTACTCGCATTGTAGATCAGAAGTATTCCATTATCCCTTACCAGGGCATAAGGCCCGGGTTCCACAAGCCTGCTGTCGAAGTAGCCCGGACGTGGATGGAGGACTGATATCATCCTGCCGTTTTCACTGTTCTCAACTGCTTCCCAATGAATAAGGTCGTCGGAAGTTGCCATAAAAAGATCGGTGTCGCCGAAATACATCCAGTAAAGGCCGTTTATCCTGGTGGCAATTATTCTTCCGTTATCGAGCCTTGAAACAATAGCACCCGATTTTGACCAGGTATCCCTGTATTTCCCTTCTCCCAGAACCAGTCCGTGCTTTTCCCAGGTTCTGAGGTCTTTGGAACTTGCCAGGCACAGCCGGGCCGTCTTACCATCGTACGAAGTGTAGGTGAGTATATAGGTTCCGTCCTCCCTTTCCACAATCCGCGGATCCTCAACCCCTCCCGGCCATTCATAGGCAGTCATGTTATCCCTGGCTGGATAGAATATCGGCTCCGCCTCCTTCGTGAAGTGCAGGCCATCGTCACTGACAGCCAGTCCAAGCCTTGAAGTCATTGCTTCATCCTGGGCCCTGTAAATCATAAACACCTTCCCGTCCCTGACCACTGCGGAAGGATTAAGAACATTCCGTTCCTCCCATTTCACGGCTTTTCCTGATACGGGACAACTAAAAACCTGTCCGGCCGATGGCTCAAGTATGGGATTGATTGAATCTACCTTTACAAAACCGGAAAGCGTCCAGGCATCCCTACCTTCAGGAACAGGTGGTTCCTTTGCGGGATTATGGCATCCGGTCAAAAGAAAAAAAGCAAGGACCAGGTATTTGAATTTCATGTTCATATCATCCTTTATTAGCTGAGTATTTTATTGAGATAAATTTAGGCAGAATGAAGTACATGTCAAAATTATATCATGTGTACAAACATAACCGGAATTGCGTGAAAACACATCAAAGTGCCTGAATATCATATCGTTTTGGGTAAAATAATTGTCGAATATCAATAACCTGCTTATCGTTTATCGATAAATTTTCGTGAATTTTTTCAATTACTTGATCGGTTAATGCCGGAAGACTTTGAAGGAATTTGCCAGTACAGATATCCGGGCGCCCGTCGTCTTGCTGTCAACTACGGCATCATGGTACAGGATGTAAATTGCTTTCAGACGCGCGTGTTCAGGTTCAACGGCCATTACAAATTTGTCTTGGGTGCAGGAGTCCTTCCTGCCTGCCTGAGGCAGTCAGGAAAAGTAAAAACCGTGACAAACAACTTATGCATTGTCCGTATTAAAGTGAGTTTCTGATTTCATTATCAATAGTAGCCAACATTTCGTTGACTGGCTCAAAAAGCTGATTAACTGTTTCTTCAGAAAAGTCAATTAGGTTATCATAGTCCCCTTGTTGCCGCCAATCATAAAGTTGAACTAAAAGTTTACCATATTTTTTGTCAAGTTTTCCGGTTTTTATGAAATACTTGGAGAATTGGTTTCTCATACCTGAATGTGTTTGAGAATCAATTTCATTAAGTACTAACAGTGCATTAACAGCGTAGAATATAGCATAGTATAATCTGTTTATTGCTGAATTCCAAAATCCGTTCTGAGCAAGAACCTTTGCAGCTTCAAATGTATTATAGGCTGATTCTATTCTTAGTCTGGAGTATTCAATCCTTTCTTCTCTAATCATAACTGAATACCTTGTGAAGAAACACTTTGAAAATATGGAGTTATATGATGCCTTGTATTCCAGTCTATTTTTGAATAAACAAATAGAGACAAAGTTTCTCCTGTTTCAAGCTCCAGGTCATAAAGGTGGTCACGAAATGATTTTTCAATCTGGTATGTCACAGGATAATCAGTCAGAACAAGAATATCCCAGTCAGAATCCTTTCTGGCATCACCTCTTGCTCGTGATCCATATAATATCACCTGAGCATTTTGGTCAATTTCAGAAATATTTAACTTAATCCTGTGTGCTATATGTTCAGTCTTCTTATTCATTTATGCAAAGATACAACATCGTTGACAAATTTGTTCTCATCGGCTAAAATGCACTGTAACGGCCCGGAAATGTGGGGAGGTTGTTTTACCCGATCCTGGCCCGATCGAAGGTCGGGGGCAAGCACCGGATACCCCGATAGCTAGGAGTAGGTTTTCCCATAGTGTTTCGCAACCATACGAAGGCATCTTGGGCCGCAGTCCATTGAATCTAATTGTTTATAAAAAGGGAATCGACTCATTCAATTTCATTTTACTATCATAATAACTGGATTTGATGTCTCAGTTAACTGTTTTTTCAAAGTTTTTAATTGACCAGATTCTTCATTATTAGTACTTTCAGTACTGTCATCTGATTTCTTATTGAGGTAATTTAAGAATTGGTAGGCCTCAATATAACTAACAAGAATAGTGTCACTTGTTATAAATTGAGGCCAAAAAATTGGTCCCCCGTCAAGATCATTTATAAAACCGTTTTCCTTAAGGGTGATTGTTTCTGATTCTTTTTTACTGTAAATACAGTGGTAGAATGTACTTGTCCAGCCCTTACTTACTTTCAGATAGAGATTGTTCCTGTCTTCGAATATTTTGTAAACCCAGATTTTGTCTTTTAATGCATCTGTATCAAAATCAACCGGATAAGGATCCATCTTTAAATCCCCCAAGTCGAATATTGCATACGGTTCCTTTGCTGATCTATTTAATAGATATAAAGTATCTATACCATATTCCATAAAATGGACCTTGCCATCAAAAAGGTACATTGGACTTGTGCTTTGTCCTATCATTTTTGACCTGCTGTCTTTCCCCGGGAAACTCCGGAATTTTGTTAATATTTTGCCGTCAGAATCAGTAATGTACCAGTTAAATTTTGCATCTGGATCTGGAAAAGGATTCCTATACAGTATATAATTCATTTCATAAACTAAAATTTGTATCTGGATATAAGGAACTTTATAAGACTTTATGAAATTTCCATCAAAATCAAAAATCAGTGTCTCTTTGATTCTTGATGCTGCTATATATATAAGCTGATTAGTCTTATCAACTGAAAAATCATATATCGAAGGATATTCCCCTGGACCTATGCCCTTAATACCAATCTGTTTAATAAACCTTCCAGCCGTGTCAAACTTAAGGAGTTTATCATTGTCGCAAACAAAAATGATTGAATCACATAATTCAATATGCAGTATTGTTTTAAGTAGTGAAGCTGAATTAGTCTCCAAAGAGATATATTGTATGCTGGAACCTATGGCACTCAGAGGCACTGATTTTATACTCAAGATTGGATTACGTAAATCTATTAAGTACCTTGAGTACTGTGGACTCCTGTCGTTTTTACAGTTTGTCAGAATTAGTATTTGGAAAAATAACAAATAGAATAATGGGATAATGGATCTTTTTGTTTTCATAAGTTCAATACTTGTTTAATATTGGATCCCAATCGATTCTTAAATAGAGAAAGTGACAATGATGAAAATATTTATTCTACCAAATAGGGTTAAAAAATGATCTTCTTCTTAGGTCCTCTTTTTAATAACTGGATTCTTTTATAATTATAATAAGTATGCCAAAGTTCTTCTGTTTTAATATTATACTTATATCTCATCAGACTAATATGCTTTCCCGACATTAAAAATAGTCAATCCTCGAATTCATTCAAAAACAATTTTAGCTTTTCTAAAAAAATGGTTCTGATATTGTTTGTGATACAAGGTTCCCACCTTCACCAAGGTTTCGGCGGGTGAAGCAGGGTATGCGGCTTGCTGATTCAGAAGATGCAAATCGATGACGTCATCCCGGATCGGGAAGAACCCGATCCGGGATCTTAGTTCCTGACCGCCAGGTAATCAGAAAATCGATTCTACCTGATGATGAGGGCCTCTAAGCAGGTTTTGTTTCGGGGGACAGGATTCCTTCGCCCCGGGCGCCCGGGATTCTCAAATACGGTGGTCACCTGGCGTATTTTGCAACTCGGGCTCCCGGGTCTCGGAATGACTGTACCCTTTTGGCTGGTTTCTATCCAGATCAGACGGGACCCGGAATGACGGTGTATGAACTTTGCTGATTGCCCAAAAACAGTCCCGATGTTGGAGAACCTAACTGGGTATTACAAAGCGGCTGATGGCCAGACAAAACGGAAAATCCTTGGTTGCATCTTTTCAGAAATACTCGTTTTGAAAAAGGAAAAGTTGCAACCATCCCCTTTACGGAACCCATACAAGTTTTGTTCAAGATTGCCAGGGTTTTACAAGGGTCGAAAAATAGAAAAGAATTAGAGTGCTTGCTCTCGCTGTTTGGGAGGACCTGTAAGAGAAAAGTGTGAGTGTGAGTGTGAGTTTTGAGGAAAAAAGAATGAGAGTGCTCGCTCTCGCTCTCACTCTCACTCTTTTTTCTTGCTCCCCAGACTGCGGAAAGTTGCAACCGGGTGAAAGATTTTTGATGTATCATTTTCTTATCAGAACCAAACTGGAGTGGTAAAATTTAACTCTTAAATCTGAGCCAAAGAATTATTCTTTGTGGGTATCCAATTGGGAATTGAGATATCTCAGACCCTTGTTAGTCACGGTAAAATCCACTCTCCTGAATACAGATATCCATTTTTTTTTGAAAGGTGATTATCAGAGTGAAATCCAGACCGATGATCTGATTTTTCCAAGCCAGATCCTTGCATTATCCTGTACCAGTTTGTCTTTATCAATCTGAGAAAGAAATCCCGGAAAGAGGAATGTTACTGTATATTCACCGGGAGCAATGGAAGATGACAATGGATAGGTAAAGTTGAATGTTTTTGCCTCTCCTGAGTTCAGTTTTGTAAGCCATTCAATTTTCCATGTATTATAGGATGACGGAGATTCATAAGGAACCTTGATATAGATATATGGACTATTCTCTTTTTTGAGTACTAATCCATTTGTGAAATAATGAAAAAGGTTTATACCCATCTTGTCCGGATCCATTATCCAGAGCGCTGACTGGTCCTTGTTCGTGACTGAAAATGAAAATGCAGCCTGGGTGCTTGTTATTTCCAGATTCTTGATTTCGATAAGAAGACCTGAATGCAGCAGGTTATGTTCCTTCAAAGCTTCGATTATTGCCGGTGCATTCCTCAGATCGGGTTTAATATTGCGATAGTTTTCAATCCAGAGTGCATAATTCTGGAGCCAGAAGGGGTAAGTCTCAATTATTACCCTTTGAGGAGCATCTGAGCGGAACATCGGCCAGAAATCTCCCTTGTAAACTGTATCACAATTTACAATGACAGAAAAATATGACTGGGAGTATTTCTCAAATTCAGGATGATTGGCTTTGAAGTAAAGGATGTGAGTAGAAGAATCATATAATTCAATATCGCTGTATCTGTAATAAAGATTGTTGCCAATCTTGAAGAAGTATTCGGGATCAGGTCTGATAACCGGAATGGAATCCTTATCAGTTATAGGTTCTGATTCCTGATTATTAATCTCACATGAAGCCAGAATGAGACCAATGGATAGAATGTATGAAACCCAAAAATACCTCATTCAATCAGTTCTTAGATCGCAAGATAATAGTTTCTTTCCAAATCCTGGGGTTATTCTGGTGTGAAAACAAAAAACCATAAGAATTAAGAAAGTGTGAGTGTGAGAGTGAGTTTTGAGGATTAATCCCGAAACTTCGGGATTGCTCTAACCAACTGAACTTACTTCAGAATTTTTGCCACGAGATCATTAAAGAATTCCATGTTATCCACCTGATCAGGCAGTTTCTTTATAAATACCCTGCTCTTTTGATTTTTTACAAACTTCTCAACCATCATGCTTCACCCCGCGCTGCATGCCGGGCTTATTCAACTACATAGTTGGTTTTTCCGGATAGAGGAATTCCCTCCTGAGTAATACCTTCAACCACAATACTGATTTTTGCCGGATTGTCTGCATTAAAATAGTGAAGCGTTGGTTTGCTGTTTTTCTCTATTATTATGTCTGGTTCCCAGAAAATGGTCGACCGGTAGTCTGGAAGGAAAGTCTGTTCCATTTTGTTTTCATAGTTTGGAGAATAGAAGATCCTTGGTATATCATATCCGTTCACAACAGTGTGGATATAATTCGGTGAAGGTTTTTCAGATGTCCTTCTTATTCCTGTCTTAGTAATGATATTCAGTACCCCGTTCGCGCCCCGCATTCCATAAAGTGATGATGAATTCAGAACATCTATCCTGTCAATTATATTCATTGGCAGAGCAAGTACACTTGCCAGATTATCCGGAATTACCTCAAATCCGTCAAGAAGAACTAAAGCCCCTCGTTTTAAAATAATAGTTTTCCCATAATCACATCTCTTCGTTTCCAGGATAAACTGGCCACGAATAAATACATCAGCATCATCCGGGTAATATATGCTGCATGGATCCTGGCCCCTTATAACACTGACTCCGGCAATCTTGCCTGATATGAAATTAAAAACATCTCCGGTGAAGTTTTCCGCAGCCTCAGAAACCTTGATTTCTTTGTCAGGAGTAGAATAAACGCTCCTACTCTCCTTAACTCTTACTTCCTGAGCCGTTTCAGCTCTTTTTGCAGTAATGGTTACTTCGCCAATGTTCAGGGTATCACTAAGTTTGTACTTCTTTAGATTATTGAGCCAGAAAGTTGCTTCCTGCTGCAGAGAAGAGTAATCTTTTGTATTAAGGGATAATTCAATTGTATCGGCATTAATTTCTTCAATAGCAGGTGGCTCATATTTCACAGGATCGACAGAAATTCTTCCCTGTGCCTTATCATATTTATCTGTAGATGACAAGGTTGCTTCTGTTAATCCATTAATAATGAGATCCTCAAACCTGAATGAACCCTCCGTATCAGTATTTGCAGATAAGAACTCTTTGGAATAATCTGAAAAAAGGCCAAGACTTACCTTTGCACCTTCTACCGGATTGTTATTTACAATTCTTTTAACCTTCCCGGAAATTGTAAAACCAGCTTCTCGACTGAATGTGGACAATGAATCATATTTCCACCTGAAGTCCCGCCATCCCTGAGTCATAAGGAGTATATCGAGATCCCTAAGTCTGTTCTTATTATCCGGATCAAAATAATAGGAAGGTTCTTCAACCCTCCCGCGAACATCTGATTCAAGCAGAAACCACGATGCGATGGAAGCGGGCCACGGAGAAGAATTGTCAGTGAATTGCTCTTCGGCGGCTGAAAATGAGAATTCACCTGTTCCTGTGAAAGTCGAATCGCCCGAAAGTGATATTTCTGCAGTTATTTTCTCACGGGGTTTATAAACTTTTTTCTCAGGAGAAATATTAAGCTTGACATCGCCATTTTTCTGAAGAAAAACAAGCCTTTCGCAAAGAGGCAGTCCCTCTGCTCCGGATAATGTCACTCTTATTATACCATCAGGTATGCTGTCAAGTGGAATTAAAAAATGGTTTACAAGAGAGTTGATTCTGATTTTGCTTAGTTTATTAATCAGGTTCCTTGAAGAGATGTTAACAGAAAGATCAACGCCGTTAAGCAATGGAAGTGTGGCTTCATTCGTACTTACTGTCAGGATCAGGTCTTTGTCCTTATTTATGAGTGTCCGGGTAACTAAACCTGTCGGGAAACTTTGTGGTAATGAGGCTCTTGTTTCTGTAGAATCACCACTTTGTAAAACTGCGTATTAAGAATTTCCGAAGCCGGGTTGAATATTGAAATATCCCATTCCTTTGTGAATGCTGTTAAATATGGCTATCTGTTCTCCTGAAGGGGAATATAGTTTAAGTGTGACATCAGATCCTTTGCCCAGAGCATTTACAGCTTTGAACGCTATTCGGGAAGTGACATTATCAACAAGTGATCCTCCCTCAGGGAAGAATCTGACATCTATCTTATTGTCAATAGGCTTTATTGTCTTGTTCAGTCCCTCTACTTCATCATAAGGGCTTATAATGGTAATTTCTTTAAGGAAAAAGAAATGTTCATCATAGTTTCTCATGAAATTAGTGTAGGCTCTTATTCGGTACCTTCCCGAAGGAATAGAATCGTTCAGTTGGAAATCTCCGTGTCCGGACCTGTTTTCGATCCTGACTGTCCGTTTCCGGATGATACTTGCATCCGGTGCAATAAGCTCAACATAGAGTTTGTTGGTGTTTATTGAAAGTTTGTTGGTTGAAGGATCAACAACGTAGGCTTTAAACCATATATCATCTCCCGAGGTATAACTAACCCGGTCGATATGCAAATATACTTTCTCTGAAACCTGTTCAGAATTATTGTTAACATAAGAATTACTTATGGTTAACAATAAAAGTCCGATTATAATGTGATTCATCGGAAATTAAATAAAATTTATAAGTACATGACAAAAACTTACATCATTGGTTAAATTTATCCATATCGTTGCTAAACTGCCTGTAACATATAGGAATCCGAAATCGGCTACACACATATTTTCTGACAAATATGTTTTTCTGACATTAAAAATAGTTAATTCCCGAATTCATCCCAAGAAAGATTTTAACTTTTCTTAAGGTTTGATCGGAACCGGTAAACTGTCACGATACAGGATTTTTTTAAGAAGTTTATAGGAGAAGAATATTCTTTACCGTTGTTAACCCGGGGCAGTGCTTTTCATAGCACCGTCAGTGATAGACGAAGCCGTTTTATTGTTTTAATAGATCCTCGACTTCTTTCTTTAGTTTAGGAAGATTATTTATGATTA
>DIWB01000052.1 GCA_002428385.1 Bacteroidales bacterium UBA6117 | reverse complement strand
ATGCCCGGGGTAAAAAGACCGCCCGGGCCGAGGTCGGCCGGGCCGATATTGTTCCTGAGAAAAAACTTCAGCGCCGGAGTGGCAAAAATCTCAACTCCCTGAAGCGACACTTCCCGGGCTCTCTTAAGAACCTTAACCAGAAGGCTTTCCGACGAAAGAACCGTCTTGTGCATATAAACCTGCCAGTACATGAGCCTTCGGGCTATCAGGAACTTCTCGAGGGAATAGATCCCCTTTTCATCCATGACCAGTCTGTCATTTACGACATTAAGCATCCTGATGATCCTGTCGGAACCTACCGATCCTTCAATGACACCGGTAAAAAACGAATCCCTCCTCAGGTAATCGAGTCTGTCCATATCCATCTGCCCCGATATGAGCTCATGGAGGAACTTCCTGCCGTAGGTGCCCTTGAAAATGTCGATTGCCAGGCTGAGCTTCCCTTCCAATTCATCATTGAGCCTCTCCATGAGCAGAAGAGAGAGGTCCTCATGCCTGATGCAGCTGATTATCGAGTTCTCCAGGGCATGGGAGAAAGGGCCATGCCCTATGTCGTGAAGCAGAATAGCTATAAGGGCAGCCTCCTCTTCCCCCGCAGATATTTCGACTCCCTTGCTTCTGAGTGTCTTGAGAGCATTGTCCATCAGGTACAAAGCACCCAGACAATGCTGGAACCTGCTGTGATTTGCCCCCGGGTAAACAAAGCTTGTAAGGCCAAGTTGCCTTACATTTCTCAGGCGCTGAACCCAGGGGTGCTGAATGATGTCATAAATAAGATCGTCCGGTATGCTTATGAAACCGTATACCGGATCATTAATGATCTTTTTTTTGTTTGTCAGGTATGCCACCCTTTGTTTACTTAAGCTACAAAAATATGAATTTGTTTCGATTGCGCTAAAATAATCGAAACCCGTCCTTTTCAGACAAATTTATAATTTTACAGAAAAGACATTAAATATTCGCCTTTTACTGTCATATTTGAAATTTTTGCCGTCTTTATATCGTCAAAGCTCTGCTAAGACAGACAAATCTACCCTGAAACATGAAGATCGAGATCCGAAACCTTAATATGATTTATTCAAACGGAAATCATGCGCTTAAGGATATCGATCTTGAGATCGGGACAGGGATGTTCGGACTTCTCGGACCGAACGGGGCAGGCAAGTCAAGCCTGATGCGTATCCTGGTGACTCTTATGAAACCGACTTCAGGAGTGGTCCTTGCCGATGGCCGCGATATCCAGACCATCCGTAAGGAGTACCGCAGACTGCTTGGTTACCTGCCCCAGGACTTTCGTTTCTTCACCTCACTTAAAACCTGGGAATTCCTCGATTATTCAGGATCGCTGGCCGGCCTGAGGAACAGAAAGCTCAGGATCGCCGAGGTAGACAGGCTCCTCGATCAGGTCGGTCTTCTCGAAGTGCGCGACCGGCAGGCAAACAGACTTTCCGGGGGGATGAAAAGAAGGCTCGGAATAGCTCAGGCACTGATAGGAAAACCGGGGATAATTGTTGTGGATGAACCTACAACAGGGCTCGACCCCGATGAAAGAATACGGTTCCGTAACATCCTTTCGGAGCTTAGCCAGAATGATGTCACAATAATCCTGTCGACACATATCGTAGGGGACATCTCCTCAACCTGCCAGACAATGACATTGCTAAATCGCGGGGAGGTGGTGTTCTCAGGTTCTCCGGAAAACCTGGTCAGGAAAGCTGAAGGTCATGTGTTCCGGCTTACCCTTTCGCAGCAGGAATACGACATGGCTAAGGAAAAGTACAATGTCATCTCAACCATACCCGTCGACGGCGGCTGGGAAGTACAGATCGTTTCGGATGATCCCCCTCCCTTCAGCCATACTGCTATAATCCCCAACATTGAACACTCCTATGTATATTATATGGAACACAAACTCAAGGCTGAACTGACCTGATGGAACTCTTTCACAACATAAGAACCGTGGCAAGGTACGAAGCCAGGATACTCAGGAGAAGCTGGTTCTTCAGACTGTTTTCGCTTGGCGCCATTTTTATCTTCACGATTATGAATATCGGGGTCTTCTCTCCTGCAGGCGAAGAGGATTGGCAGGTAGTCGCATTCCCTGCTTCGATCCCGCACATCAACCTCTATCTTCTGAATATCGGTCAGGCCATTGTAGTCATCTTTCTTGCTTCCGACTTCCTCAAAAGAGATAAAAAAGTTGATACCAACGAGGTCCTTTATACACGATCGATGTCGAACTTCGAGTATCTGATGGGCAAAACCACAGGGGTCCTCCGGCTTTTTCTCGGCCTCGATATCATAATACTCCTTATCGGACTTCTGATGAATATAATTTCGAAGACCATGACGATCGATCTGGCTTCGTACTTCTGGTTCCTCCTGATTATTGTCATCCCGACTATCATCTTCAGCCTCGGACTTTCATTCATGCTGATGTCACTCCTCAGGAACCAGGCTATCACCTTCCTGATACTCCTCGGCATCGCGGCGCTCAATATGTTCTGGCTGAACTTCAGGTTCGGATATATCTTCGACTACATGGCATTCGGCCTCCCCGTATTCAAATCAGGCATGATAGGATTCGACAATCTGTCGCTTATCCTGAACCAGCGGCTTACCTGGTTCTTCCTTGGGCTTTCGCTCATACTCGCAACCATTCTGCTCTTTAAGCGTCTTCCTCAATCAAGGGTCCACACAACTGTTTCGGCAGTATTCATGCTTGTTTTTCTCGCCTTAACCGCCTTCTGCGCATGGAATACATGGTCGGTTTACAGTACCGACCAGAACGATAAAAAAACTGTAACCGAAACCAACAGGCTTTTTGAGAACAGCAGTTTTGTAAGCCTCAGCAAGGCCGGGATCGATTTCGAACATCTCGGCGATTCTTTCAGCGCTTCCGCCGACCTTCATTTCACAAACAATAACGACAAGCCCCTCGATACTTATCTGTTTTCCCTGAATCCGGGCCTCAGGGTCGACGGGGTAAACAGATCAGGTAAAGAGCTGAACTACAAAATGACTGGTCATATCATCGCGGTCGATCCGGCTGAACCGCTGGCCCCGGGTGAAAAAGACAGTATAAGTATTTCCTGGTCAGGTAAGATCGATGAAACATTCTGCTTTCCCGATAATAACGATAATGTAAATACCGCTCCTTACAGGGTGGCGATGCTGAATGTAAACAAAAGACAGGCCTTCCTTACTCCTGATTACGTGCTGCTTACACCGGAATCGCACTGGTACCCGGTGCCCGGACTTAACTACTACCCGTCCAACCCTGCCAGGCTGAAGGTCGACTTCACGGAATTCATCTTAAAGGTTAAGACAAGGGAAGACCTAATGCCAATTGCTCAGGGAAACATGAAAAAAGAAGGTTATAACAATGTTATAACATCCGATTCGCCCCTCACAGGACTATCGCTTGCAATAGGAAACTACAGGTCCGACACACTTACGGTCGACTCGGTCACTTATATAACTTATTATTATCCCGGACACGATTATTACAAGAAGGACCTGGCCGAATTAAAAGACACAATCAGTTTTCTTGTTTCAGGCATCATGCGGGATATTGAAACCAGTTACTCGGCCAAATATCCGTTCAGTACACTTAAGCTGGTGGAGGTCCCGGTACAGTTCCATTCCTTTCCGCGGATGAGCACCCAGACTATGGCTGAACTTCAGCCTTCAATGGTTCTGCTCCCAGAAAAGCTGTCGATGATCGATAACGCCGGCTTCCGGAGACGATTCACGCGGCAGAAGAACAGAAATACAAGAAACAATCAGGTGATCACCGACAAGGAGCTTCAGGTAAGGTTGTTCAACGATTTTGCAAGGAACGCTTTCATAAGCGGAGAAAATACCAGGTACGTGAACGGGGAAAGGCTGTCCGAGCCTGTTCGCTACCGGCTGGGCCCGAACTTCTATTTTTTCAGGAACAATTTCCGCTCAGCCGAATACCCGGTAATAAATGCTGTTTTTGAATCCCATCTTCAGAAACAGGTTTCGGAAACGGACCAGTTCAGCAGTATGTCGGGGGAACTGCAGGAAAATGACAGGGCCAACCTCGTTTTGAGAAACACCAGCTTCAGGGATGTACTGGCCATGAACCCCAAAGGAGACACCATAAGGACCGTGCTTACCCTTAAGGGCGATTACTTATTCAACCTCTTCAGGGCTAAGGCAGGCATCGATGAGTTCAACGACTGGTTCACAGCTTACCTCGACAGTCACCGGTACCGGAGCATCGAAGTAACTGACCTCAACGCCGATATGAAGGAAAAGTTCGGATTTGAGTTCTACCCCTACCTCCACGACTGGTTCAACAGCAAAGGCCAGCCCGGATTTATCTTTTCAGGCATTCAGGCAAGGGAAATAATAATCAGCAACAGGGTCAGATTCCTTGTAACATTTACGACATCCAATCCCGAACCGGTTACCGGGATATTCAATGTTACCTTCCGTACGGCAGCAGAAGGCGGCCGCCAGATGACCGGCTACTATGAGGGTTCAGGCCGGGGGGGAAGCTACAACATAATGATGCAGGGTCAGGGACCCGGCTCTGATATTTCAAAAATAGTGGTGCTCGGGCCTGCTGAGGCAAAAAAGATAAGCATTATTCTCGATACCGAACCGCGCGAGATGATAGCCAACTCCCTTTTCGCGAAAAACATTCCCGGCACTTTAGTCCTCCCAATCGATAACATAGTGAAATCAAGAAATCACACCGCTTATAACGAAGGGGAAGAACTTCTTCCTTCAATTCCTCCCCTGGAGTCGCCCGGCGAAATAGTGGTTGACAATGAGGACCCCGGCTTCTCAACCGACAACTCCACAGTAATGAGCCCGTTGAAAAGGATTCTGGGAGTCAAAAAAAGACAGTCCGATACCTACCAGCCGGTCAACATGTTCTGGGCGCCGCAATACTGGCAGGCGGGTGTGATGTCGTCCTACTATGGCAAATACATCCGGTCGTCGGTCTTTACCCGCGGTTCGCGGGGTGAAAAGCTTGTGACCTGGGTTACTCCCCTCCCCAAAGCGGATTACTACGACATATATTGCTATATTGGAAAATCAGCCGACAGGATGGTTGTCCGCTCAGGCGGCGGGCCGCCTCCTCCTCCGGGTGAAACACCTCAGGGTGATAACCAATTTAAGGATTTGCACTACCTTATTTACCATGACGAAGGCACCGAAGATATCTCAATTGATTTTGGAAATGCCGAACCAGGCTGGAATCTGCTTGGCCGCTATTATATCTCATCCGATTCGGCCAGGGTGGAAATGACAAACCAGTCGGCCGGTCGTGTGGTTATAGGTGATGCCGTGAAGTGGGTAAGGGCAAACTGAACTTTAATAATTGCTTATTAAATGATAGTCAGATAATTATGACACAAAGAATAAAACAAGTTAAAACAACAGCCAGAAGGCTGGCTCTTCTGATTGTTCTGGCGGCTTCAGGACTGCTTTCATCAGCCCAGCAGGGACTGACCCTCGAACAGTCTATGCAGATAGCCGAATCAAACAGCCCTGCAATGAAAAGGACCAGGCTCAGCCTTATAAGGAGCCAGGAAAACCTGAATGCCCAGAACGCATCACTGAAATCACAGTTCTCCCTGTCGGTAAATCCTATCGGCTACAGCCAGAACAGGTCGTTCAATGACCTGATCTCCAAATGGAATTCAGTGAAAACTACTGAAAGTTTCGGACTATTCACAATTTCGCAGCCGATAATGTTCACCGATGCAAGACTCTCTCTTGTCAACAGGTTCGGATACAGGGATTCATACAGCGAGTACAGCAACTCCACAACGAAAGGATTCAGCAACAGCCTGTCGCTCAATCTCGATCAGCCGCTCTTTACCTACAACAGGACAAAGCTCCAGCTCAGGGAACTTGAACTGGCTCTCGAAAACTCCCAGATAAGCTATGCAGTCCAGCTCCTGTCGCTCGAAAGAGGAGTCTCACAGGCATTTTACTATGTGTACCAGCAACAACAGAGTTACGAAATAGCCCGTCAGGCATTCGATAATATGCAGAAAAGCTATGAAATAATAAAAAACAAGGTCGACGCCGGCATCTCAGCCCGCGAGGAAGGTTTCCAGGCTGAACTGAACCTTGCAACCGCACGGTCGGATTATGAAAACCGCCAGGTAGACCTTGAAAATGCAAAGGATGAGTTCAAAATCCTGATCGGACTGAGCCTGTACGACGATATCATTGTGCTGCCAAATATCCAGGTCGATACAGTCCAGGTTGATATTGCCCTGGCAATCGACCAGGGTCTTGCAAACAGAATGGAACTGCGCCAGCGTGAAATCGACATTGAAGCCTCACAGTTTGACCTGATCCAGACAAAATCGCTGAATGAATTCAGGGGAAGCCTGGGCCTTTCGATCGGATTATTCGGCGACAACGAGAAACTGGGTGACGTATATGCCAATCCAACCGACAACGAAGACGTCTCCCTTTCATTCAGCATTCCCCTTCTGGACTGGGGAGAGAGAAAATCAAGGATAAAAGCTTCTGAGGCTGCAATACAATCTGCAGAGATTTCGCTCGATGAAGAAAAAAATGATATAATTCTCGGTATCAGAAAAGTCTTCAGAAACCTCATAAACCTCAGGAACCAGATCGACATTGCCCGGCAGAATGTCACCAATGCCCAGCTGACCTATGACCTCAACCTTGAAAGGTACCGTAACGGAGATCTGACAGGCATGGACCTGAACCTTTTCCAGGAACAGCTCTCCCAAAAACAGCTGTCGTACACCAACTCGCTGATATCCTACAAGCTCGAACTGCTTAACCTCAAGATACAAACCCTTTACGATTTTGAGAAGAAAGAACAGGTTTCACCCGTAATGACCTTGGAACAATAAAATAACTATAATAAGATGAAAAGAATCATAATCTTGTTTGCAGCTTCACTCATTGCAACAGGCGGATGCAGGAACCAGGACCAGAGCCTGACAGCCGACGTCGAAATCCCCGTTTCCGTTCAGGATCTGAAGCTGAAACCGATAGAAGAATTTGTCAATACCACTGGTACGGCATTCCCGAAAGGCGAAATTGAACTGAAATCCAAAATCGCGGCTGACTATTTCCTTGAAAGAAATCCCCGGACAGGCAGACTGTGGCAGCTCGGCGACCGCGTCAGCAAGGGTAACCTGATAGCACGGCTTGAGGACCAGGAATACGTAAACTCAGTCAAGATGGAAACCAACCAGCTGAACCTGGAACTCATGGAAAGTGAGCTAAAGAAACAACAATCGCTTTATGAAAAGGGAGGAGTGACACTCAAGGAGCTGAAGACCGCTGAGATCAACTACGAAAATGCCCGCACCACCGTAGTCACCGCAAGGCTCCAGCTCGAGAAAACGAGTCTGACCGCCCCAATCGACGGAGTCATCGTCGATCTTCCCTATTACACCCAGGGAACCCATATCGAAGCAGGTGTTACAATTGTTAAGATAATGGACTACCGGACCATGTACATGGATGTTCATCTGCCTGAGAAATACATACCTGTCATCAAGCCCGGCCAGGTTGTCAGGATGACCAACTATACCCTCCCCGACGACACGATCATCGGCAATGTAACGCAGTTGTCTCCTGCCATCAACCCCGATACCAGAACCTTCAGGGGGTCCATTTCAATTAACAATCCGGAATTGCTGCTGCGTCCGGGAATGTTCGTCAGGGCCGATATTGTAACCAACCGGAAGGACTCAGCTATTGTCATTCCCAAAAATATTATCCTTTCGCGGCAGAGGGGAAAGACCGTGTTTGTTGTCGACAGGGGGCTGGCGGTGGAAAGAATCATAGAGACCGGCCTCGAAAATATAACCGATGTTGAGGTAACAAGAGGCCTGGAAAAGAATGAGCGGGTCGTGACAAGCGGCTTCGAAACACTGAGCAACAGGTCGAAGGTGAAAATCATCAAATAATTATCATGAAGTCCATTGCCCGATTTGCCGTAAATAACCCAGTAACGGTTCTCATGCTTGTGCTGGCGATCATCCTGCTGGGATTCATATCGTTCGGGAAGCTGGGAACCGATCTTTTCCCCGATCTCAATACGCCAAAAATATATATAGAACTTAAGGCGGGGGAGAAACCTCCCGAAGAAATCGAGAAGAACTATGTCGACCAGATTGAGTCGCTGGCGATGAGGCAGAGTGATGTTTCAAGCGTTTCTTCCGTCTCGGGGGGAGGAACAGCCATTATAACAGTCGAATACAGCTGGAACAAGGACATGGATGAAGCTTTCCTCGACCTTCAGAAGGAACTCAGCTCATTCAGCCAGAATTCCGACCTTGAGGATTTCACCATCTCGCAGTACGATCCCAACGCCTCACCGGTGATGATAGTCGGCCTCCGGAATCCGCGGATAGAAAATATGGATGAACTGAGAAAGGTGGCTGAGAACTATGTCAGAAATGAACTTGTAAGGATTGAAGGGGTGGCTGACGTCAGGATAGTCGGAAAGGAAGAAAGTGAAGTGGTCATCGAGACCAATAAGTACCTGCTCGAATCGTTCGGACTTACTACCGATGCAATTGCCGCCCAGATAATGAACTATAACAGAAATGTATCGGGCGGTTCCATAGTCGACATGGGTACCAAATATGTAGTTAAGGGTGTAAGCGTTCTGGAAGATACTGAGGATCTTCAGAATATTATTGTCGGATTTAAAACACCTGCCCCGGCAGTAAGCGGGCAGTCTGCGGCAGGTCAGGCCGCGGGCAATGCCTCCGCCGGCGAAAGGGTGCCTGTTTACCTCAGGGATGTGGCCAGGATAGGATTTGAAAACAAGGACCCGGAAAACATTGTAACCATCAACGGCGAAAGATGCATCGGACTCTCAATCTACAAGGAACCGAAATTTAACACCGTCGATGTGGTGAATAGCCTGTCAACGGCTTTTGAAGAGCTCGGCAAAGCCCTCCCCGGCTATGAATTCGTCAAGGTCCTCGATCAGGGAACCTATATTCAGAATTCAATAGGCGAAGTGAAAAACACCCTGCTGATCGGGATCTTCCTTGCTGTAATAGTTTTGTACGTCTTCCTGAGAAGGATCGGTGTAACACTCGTCATAAGCCTTGCCATCCCGATCTCAATTATTGCCACCTTCAACCTGATGTATTTCAGCGATCTGACACTGAATATAATGACGCTCGGAGGACTTGCACTGGGCGCCGGGATGCTGGTCGATAATGCAATAGTTGTGCTTGAGAACATATCCCGAAACAGGGATGAAGGACTGCCTTTGAAAGAAGCCATAATTACCGGTACAGGTCAGGTGGGCGGAGCAATCACCGCCTCAACAATCACCACTATAGTTGTGTTCCTGCCGATCGTCTACCTGAGGGACGCCTCAAGCGAGATGTTCCGCGACCAGGCATGGACAGTGGCTTTTGCACTGATCTCATCCCTGATCGTTGCAATGCTTGTGATACCGATGCTGGTATCAACGCTGCTTCCTTCAGAAAAGAAAAAAGCAGTATCTGCCAGAGCATTAAACTTCACCGGCTATGGCAATTACCTTGGCAGGATCCTCGAAAAAAGAAAGCTTGTTATTCTTGTCTCAATTTTAGTGCTCGCTGCATCAGGCTTTCTTGTTCCCCGGCTTGGAAGCGAATTCATGCCACGTTCCGAATCAGCCGAATTTACCGTAAGACTCAGGCTTCCCGAAGGTACCAGCCTTGAAAGGACAAACAACACCGCCGTCAGAACTGAAGAGATAATAAAAAGCCTTCTTGGAGAAAAGGTCAGACTGATCTATACCCAGTCGGGCAGTGACAATACTTCCTCGCTTTCACTTTCTTCAGTATCGAAGGGGGAGAACAACGCTTCCCTGAAAGTCATTCTGAAGGATGAATTTGCTTCCGAAACAGAATCCGCGATAAGCCTGGTACAGTCATATCTCAGTACTATCCCCGACATCGAGGTAAGCTTCTCACGGGAAGAAACAGCCCTCCAGTCGTCGCTAGGAACCACCGAATCGCCTTTTGCACTCGAGATATCGGGAAAGGACTTTGAAGAAATGGAGAGGATACTGAGGGAATCGGAGTTAATACTTAAGGAAAACAAGGGCCTTGACAATATCACAACGTCACTCGACGAAGGGACTCCCGAGGTGGAAGTGGAAATCGACCGTTTTAAGACAAGCTACTATGGAGTGACTGTCGAAAGTGTTGTAAACCAGATAAGAGGTTATCTCCAGGGAGCCGCCGCCGGAACCTTCGAAAAGGATGGCCAACTAAAGGACATCACTATCAAACTGGGCGATATATCCCTGAGCCAGCTCAACGACCTCATAATTACAGCCGGGAATGTCAGGGTCCCCCTGAGCGAACTTGCCAGGATTAGAACCATAACCAGCCCTCGGGAGATCACACGCCGCAACCAGTCAAGAACCTCCTATATCTATGCAATGACAGACAAGGATCAGCCTCTTGATAAAGTTATCAGGGATGCAGAAAATTCACTTAGGTCTGTGGCGCTTCCATCCGACTATAAACTGGAGTTTACCGGGGAGGAACTCAAGCGCAGGGAATCAATGTCGAACCTGACATTTGCGCTCGTCCTTTCACTTGTACTGGTGTTCATGGTTCTGGCCTCGCAGTTCGAATCAATACTCCAGCCGTTCATCGTAATGCTCACCATTCCGCTGGCAGGAGTGGGTACAGTTCTCACCTTTTTCATCCTTGGCAAGCCCCTGAACATGATGGCATACATTGGAATAATAATGCTTGCCGGGATAGCGGTAAACAACGCCATAATCCTGATCGACCGGATAAACCAGCTAAGGGAATCGGGAACTCCCAAAAGGGATGCCATTATCCTGGCGGGAGCGCAGAGGATAAGACCCATCCTGATGACAAGCCTCACCACAATCCTGGCGCTTGTACCACTAACAATCGGAATCGGTGAAAGTGCATCACTCAGGTCACCCATGGCCCTCGCGGTGATAGGGGGACTTTTCTCCTCAACCATTCTCACCCTGATAGTCATACCCTGCGTCTACTGGGTAGTCGACAGCTTCGGTGATTTATTGACAGGCAGGAGAAAGATGGGCAACAATATGACCAGTAAAGCTTAGGAAGGCATGGATTTCATTCTAAAAAGAAAGGTCCTTATCAGCATGCTCTTCATAGGGCTGTCAGCGCTGGGCTATGTTTCGTACAGGAAGCTGGCCGTGGAGCTGCTTCCCAATGCCGAATTCCCGACACTGATAGTACAGGTAGGCTCACCCCTCGAAGTCGATCCCTCCTACATTGAAAACCAGGCCATCATTCCGATCGAGGGAGCCATCGGCACACTGGAGGATGTGGAAAAGATTGAATCAAACATCACATCCCGGTACGGAACCATATTTATCTACTATGTCAAGAATGCAGATCTGAAATATGCAAACCTGAAGCTTCAGGAGAAGATTGACCTTATCAGGAATTCCATTCCACAGGAATTCTTCGTGAATGTAATAAAGATTGACCTCGAACAGCTCACAAACCAGTTCATGGCTCTCCAGGTACGTGGTGATGGAGGCGTTGACAGGATACGCAACATCACCGACAGGGAAATCAAGCCTGAACTCGAAAATATCGACGGACTTGCCGGTGTTCAGGTTTACGGAGGCAAGGAGAACGCTATCGAGATCCGGCTTAACAGAAGAGCATGCAAATCGCTGGGTATCACAATGAACCAGATCAGTTCCCTGCTTAACAATAACAGCCGGGAGAAGACCTTCGCCGGTAAGGTTATAGACGGGAGCCGGGAGATGTATGTAAACGTAACCTCATCCTATACCGATGTCGGGGACCTTGGAAACATCATAGTGAAACAGGACGGGCCGGTGCTTCTCAGGGATATCGCAGAGATCTTCTACGGAGTCAAGGAACAGAGCACAATAAGCAGGGTGAACGGCCTCGATGAAATCACAATCAACCTGGTGAATGACAGGCAGGCTAACCTAATAGGGCTGTCACATACCACTCTTGAAGAGATAGAGAGGCTGAACAGGGAACTTGCTTCATCAGGAGTCGAAATAGCCGTCCGGTACAACAGCGCCGAGACCATGGAGAAGAACATAAACCAGATTATTAACCTGGCCATCACGGGCGGATTGCTGGCTGTTCTTATCCTGTGGTTCTTTCTAAGGAACATCCGTCTCGTCACTGTAATTGCCATTTCACTGCCAATATCAGTCTACACCGCTTTCAACTTCTTCTATGCCTTCAACATCAGCATAAACAGCCTCACCCTGGTGGGTATCGCGCTGGCAATAGGCATGCTTGTCGACAATTCTGTGGTTGTGCTCGAAAACATCTACAGGCTGGCCGGGGCGGGAAAAGACCCGGAAACCTCAGTCAAACAGGGACTGAGGGAAGTTCTTCGTGCTATTTTTGCCTCAACCATAACAACAATTATAGTCTTCCTGCCATTCCTTTTTACAACCAACTTCCTGATAAAGCTTATTGGAAAAAATATCAGTGTATCTATAATATCAACTCTGCTGGTTTCACTCTGCGTTGCCCTGCTGGTTATCCCGATGGCAACTTTTTACCTGTTGTCAGGACCATCTGCAGATAACACTGAAGTATTCAAGCGACTCTCCATTCACGACAGGCTTATCCAGGCTTACCACCTTGTGCTGAAAGCATGCATGAGAAATCCGGCCGCCACAATAATCGGTACACTGGCTCTCTTTTTCACAGCTCTCCTGGTCAGTCTCGGTCTCAGTCTGAGTTCGGGCAATGAAGTGGAAACCTCCGAATTCAGGATGAGCGTCACAATGCCGGCCGGATCGACACTGGCAAAGACCGATGCCGTGGTTTCCGAAATAGAGTCGAGGCTTGCATCAATTCCTGAAAAGGAAGACATCGTAAGCCGCATCGAGGAAGATCAGGCAACGATTACAATCAACCTTAAGGAAGACTGGGACAAGGAAAGCAGGAGAAAACTGGCGGAGATAAAAAATGATATTTCAGAGAAGACAAAGAATATATCCTCGGCAGAAATCAGCATGGACGAGATTTCAACAAGCGGGGGTTTCACAAGCAGCAGCGAGGGTGCAGGCATGAGCAACCCCGGGGCCGATTTTGAATCACTCCTCGGAATCGGATCAAAGCCGGAATCGGTAATCATAAAGGGACAGAACTTTGAGCAGATGAAAGACCTGGCTGATGATATCCGGACATACATAAACAATCTCGAAACAGTCGACAATGCAAGGATAAATGTTCAGGACAACACACCGGAGGTCCAGCTCCATTTCGACATGGATTACATTGCCCGCAACGGCTACACACTTGGCGATCTGGCATCCGCCCTTTCATCGTTCGGAAGGGAATACTCCTCCGGAGCCACCTTCCGGCAGGGAACGGAAAGCTACGACATCATGATCAAATACGCCGATACTGACTCTCTTGACAACTCTTCAGCAGACAAAACCATTGACGACCTTAAACGCCTCGAGGTATCGGGACAGAACGGGGCCGTGATGGAAATGGAAGAACTGGCGGATGTCATTTTCTCCTACGGCATGGGTAATATTCACCGCGAGAACCAGGAAAAAAGAGTGACGGTCACCTATAGTTACAAGGATGAGATAAAATCATCCAAGGACCTCCTCTCAGGGGCCCGCGCTGAAGTCGGGTCCATTGTATCGGGACTGAATATCCCGTCGGGAATTGCAATCGAAATAATTCAGGAAGAAGACCAGCTCAAGGAATTCTATTACCTGATCGGTATAGCTTTCCTTCTTATTTTCATGGTCCTCGCCGCAGTGTTCGAATCCCTTTCAACACCGGTCGTTCTGCTCTTCAGCATACCCCTTGCAGCCCTCGGATCGCTGATAGCGCTTATCCTGACGGGGAATACCCTGCTGAGTGTCAACACCCTCACCGGATTCCTCATCCTTCTCGGGGTTGTGGTGAACAACGGCATTATCCTTATCGATTACACAAACATCCTCAGGAAAAGAGGCTTCCGCCGTTCAAGGGCACTGATGACTGCCGGCATGGCAAGGATCAGGCCGATAATCATAACCGCTTCAACAACTGTAATAGCAATGCTCCCGCTTGCAATGGGAAAAGCTGAGTTCGTATCGGTGATCGGAGCTTCATTCGCCATAACAGTTATCGGCGGACTTACCCTGAGCACTTTGCTTACACTTGTATTTATTCCTACCTTCTACTCAGGTCTTGAAAATGCACTTGACTGGATCAGATCGCTCAACTGGAAAATCAAGGCAATGCAGCTGGCCGTATTCGGCATTTTGATATTTCTTATTTATAACCATATCGATAAGTTCATCTGGAAGCTGATAACCTCCATTCTTGTTCTGATAGTAGTACCGGCTGCAACCTGGTTTGTCATGAACAGCCTCAGAAAAGCCAGGGAAACGGTTATCCCTCCCGACGTACCCATCAATATCCGCGTTCAGAGCCTTGTAAAAATCTACGAACGGGAAAACAGGTGGAGCCGCGAATGGAAGGCCGGCGCCAGGATCAGGGAGAGGCTGGGTTTAAAAACGCACTTCCGGAAGTGGAAAGACCTCGTAACGGTTTCATGGGAACTCCCCGTGTTTGCCTTTATGGTTTATTTTACATACTTCTATCTCAAGAAAGGATTCTGGATATTTTTCTTCAGTGTAATAGTGTGGTTCTTCCTTTCCGCCATCTGGAACCAGTTCAGGGAACTTTTCAAAAACCTTTCCGCTGAAACCGGCAGGAAAATGCCTGCAAGACTTATCCCGGTCATAAGCTTCATAGTCTTCTGGATGATGCCCCTGATGAACCTGGTTATGTTTCAGATGAAATGGAACAACATCGCGATTGTAATTATTATTGGCGTCCTCTGGTTCACCGGGCTGTTCATCTACACAACCGGCCAAAAACTAAGCGAGGAAAATATCGATATATACCGGCTCGAAGGGAGATTCAGGGGACTGAGAAAAACCATTTACAGGATAGTGGCTGCAGTTCCGATGATAGGCAAAAGAAAAAAGCCGTTCAAGGCCCTGAGCTGCGTTTCTCTCAATATTGAGAACGGCATGTTCGGGCTGCTCGGACCAAACGGCGCCGGAAAGACGACTCTCATGAGAATTATATGCGGAATCCTTGAACAGAGCTACGGAAAGGTCTGGATCAACGGACTCGACACCCAGCTGAAGCGCGAGGAACTGCAGGGCCTGATTGGCTACCTCCCGCAGGAATTCGGAAGCTATGAGAACATGACCGCCCACGAATACCTCCACTACCAGGCGATGCTGAAGAACATCATCGATGTCGCAACCAGGGAAGAGAGGGTGACCTACGTGCTGAAGGCAGTCCACATGGATGAACACAGGCACGAACGGATAAGCTCATTCTCAGGAGGGATGAAGCAGCGGATGGGAATAGCGATGATACTCCTGCATCTTCCGAGGATACTTGTGGTCGATGAACCTACCGCCGGACTTGACCCCAGGGAGAGAATAAGATTCAGGAACCTCCTTGTGGAACTGAGCCGCGAAAGGATTGTTATCTTCTCGACTCACATAATTGAGGATATCTCAAGCTCGTGCAATCAGGTCGCGGTTCTTAATAAAGGCAGGCTGAGATACCTCGGCAAACCCTCCGATATGACAAAAGAGGCCGGTGGACACGTCTGGCAGTTTAATATCCCTGCCTCCGAATTCACACAGATGGCTGCAAGCCACCTCGTCGTCCATCACATGTCGGAAGGCGACAGCGTAAGAGTAAGAGTCATTTCGGAATCACAGCCCTGGGCTAACGCGGTGACTACAACACCCAACCTGGAGGATGCATACCTGTGGCTTCTCAGGAGAAAAGACATCAATCATCTTAATGGCCAATGAAAAAGAGCACAGTTCATAATTATTATACTCTATTCAGCAGGATGATCCTTTATAACCTCCGAATCATCTTCGCGAATAAGTTTATCTGGTTCCTGGCAGGATCGGTTGTTTTCTACTTCGGATTATCGGTAATATACGCTCTGACAGAAGACGTTTCGGCGATGCGCGATCTTTACGGGGTATTCTTGTTCTCGGGCATCCTCCTGGTCTTCTACCCCGTTGTATTCGGCATCCAGAACGATCAGGATGCCCGGACTATAGAGATTCTCTTCGGCATACCGAACTACAGGTACAAGGTTTGGCTCTTAAGGATCATACTAATCTTTGTGATAGCTTTCCTTATAATGCTTTTCTTTACCTTCCTTTCAAATGTCCTGATAGTAAAGTTCGAGTTCGTTTATGTCACAATTCAGGTTATGATACCTGTTCTGTTCCTGGGAATGATGTCATTCATGCTGTCGACGGTCGTAAGGAACGGAAACGGAACTGCGGTGATCATGATCATACTGGGAATCCTGTTTATGTTCTTTTCTGATGTGCTTCGCAAAAGCCAGTGGAACATATTCCTTAATCCTTTCAGTCCGGCATGGGACGTGAGTGAGACCACCTGGGCCATCATATCGCTTAAAAACCGGATCATACTGATTGCCGGAAGCATACTGTTCCTGCTTGCAGGTCTTTACAACCTCCAGAAAAGGGAAAAATTCATGTAAGGAAACCAGCGGCCGGCAGGGGCGGGACAAGAAGTATTTAAAGAAGAAGCTATTCAAACGGATGATCCCTCGAGAAATCAGGTCTGTAGTTCTGGTTGCTTTCCGGATCCTGTATCCAGCCGTTCCTGAAGCCCAGTTCTTCCATTTCCTTCACTACCGAATCGTATTCAGCTTTATAAAGCGCTCTGCCCAGCACAGGATGCCCGGCTACGTTTGGAGTGGGATGATACTGCGACATAAGCGAGATGTTCACCCCCGGCGACAGCTCCTCTGCTATCTTCCTTAAAACCAGCTTGCTTTCATCGGCATGACCTGGGAGAACAAGGTGGCGGATAAGGATCCCTCCCACCGCCCTGCCCTCACTGTCGGTCCGGAGGGGAGAGCCTTTCATCCAGTACATAAGTTTCAGCGCCCCAAGGACAACGGAAGGGTAATCTGCAGCATCGGAATACTCCAGGGCCACGGCTTCACTTGCATATTTGAAATCGGGAAGCCATACATCGATCAGCCCCTCCAGACTGCCGATAACCTCTGCCTTGTCGTAACCGTTTGTATTATAAACAAAGACAGGACTTAAACCCCTGGAATGAAGTCCCCGTATTATGGCTTTCACCTGAGGCGCCACATGCGACGGGGACACGAATCCGACTGCTTTCACACCATCTCCGAGCAGACTCTCAATGATATCAAGAGCCTCGTCAAGACCGGTGATTCGCGGCCTGCATCCGCCGGGCGGCCGGCTTATCTCGTGATTCTGGCAATAAACGCACCTGAGGTTGCAGCCTGAAAAGAATATATTGCAGATGCCCGACGGACCGCTTACAGGCGGCTCCTCTCCCTTGTGAATGCAAATCGAAGCAATGTTCATTCCGGCGTCAGCCCCGCAATACCCGGGCTTTCCCGTAAATCTGTCAGCATGGCATTCCCTCGGACACAAAGTGCAGTCAGATAAAAGGGCAATCTCTTCACCGGTGTAAATATCCTTTGTCATCACGACTGCAAAATTAACTATATGCAGCTTATGAAAAACAACAGAATTTTTATCGTTTTACGATATCCTGGTTATCGTTTTACGACAAATTTTTTACCTGAAACGATAATATTCTGCAGACACTACTTATCTGGAACAGAAAAAAGATCACCAATTATATTGCGTATTTTCAAACAATAGTTATCTTTGCATCCGAATTGAGGGGAATTTGAGAAACAGGGGACCAGAGTCCCCTATTTTATTATCAGTTTCAGCGGATGACAGACAAGGATAAGATAGAGGAATTGATAAAGGAATACATCAGCGGCACAGGGATGTTCGTGGTGTCGGTGAAGGTAAGCGCCGCCAACAGGATTACGGTGCTTGCCGATACAAGGGAAGGCATCACAATTAACGAGTGCGTGCTTTTGCACCGTCATATTGAGAACGGTCTCGACCGTGATGCTGAGGATTTTGAACTGCAGGTGTCATCGCCGGGGCTCGACTCGCCCTTCACGGTGATTGAGCAGTACCAGAAGAACGAAGGAAAGAAGGTCTCCGTCGTCGACAATGAGGGAACGAAATATTCGGGTATCCTCAAAAATGTTACAAGCGGCGGCTTCGATCTTGAAACTGAAGTGAAGATCAAGGGTAAGGGAAAGGAAAAAAAGGATATCCCCTTTAACTTTGATCAGGTAAAAGCAACAAAAATTGTTCTAACGATAACATAACATCAAGAAGATTTCAGAAGATGGAAAATATCAATTTGATCGACACCTTTTCGGAATTCAAAGAGCTTAAGAATATCGACCGTCCGACCATGATGAGCGTGCTTGAAGACGTTTTCAGAAGCATGCTTGCAAAGAGGTACGGTTCGGCCGACAATTTCGACATTATCGTCAATATCGACAAGGGCGACTTTGAAATCTGGAGAAACAGGGTGGTTGTGGAAGACGATGAACTGGTTGATCCCAACCTGCAGATACCATTGTCGAAGGCAAAGGAGATCGATGAGGATTACGAGGTGGGTGAAGAAGTCTCGGATGAGGTCAAATTTCTTGATTTCGGACGGAGAGCCATCCTGTCGCTCAGACAGAACCTTACGGCAAGGATTCTCGACCTTGAGAAAAACAACATATACATAAAATACAAGGACAGGATCGGTGAAATAGTCACCGGTGAAGTGTACCAGGTATGGAAAAGGGAAATACTTGTCCTTGACGATGACGGAAATGAACTGATAATTCCAAAAAGCGAGCAGATCCCGTCCGATCATTTCCGCAAGGGCGATTCAATCCGCGCCGTTGTGATTAAGGTTGAAATGAGGAACAACACTCCTTTCATCATACTCAGCCGTACATCGCCCGTATTCCTCGAAAGGCTGTTCGAACTTGAGGTTCCCGAGATATTCGACGGGCTCATAACAATAAAGAAGATTGTCCGCGTACCGGGCGAACGCGCCAAGGTGGCAGTCGAGTCGTACGACGAAAGGATCGACCCGGTGGGCGCCTGCGTGGGGATGAAAGGGTCGAGGATACATGGTATTGTAAGGGAACTCAGAAACGAAAACATCGATGTGATCAATTATACATCGAATAACCAGCTGTTCATTCAGAGAGCGCTGAGCCCCGCAAAAATAACATCGATCAAACTCGTTGAAGAAACAAAAAGGGCGGAGATCTATCTGAAGCCCAACGAAGTATCGCTTGCCATCGGAAAAGGCGGCCTCAATATAAAACTGGCCAGCCAGCTTACCGGTTATGAAATTGATGTTTACAGAGAACCGGGAGGCGAGGATGAAGAAGATGTGAACCTTGAGGAATTCAGCGACGAGATCGACGAGTGGATAATCGAGGAACTCAAATCGATCGGATGCGACACCGCCAGAAGCGTTCTGAACCTTTCAATCCACGACCTGGTAAAACGTACCGATCTGGAAGAAGAGACCGTCAGGGAGGTAATTAATATCCTTAAAGCCGAATTTGAATAGAAATTATCATAATACCCGCTTGAGATTTAAGAAAGACTGAGGACTTATCTATGACTGAAGACATCAAGGCAACAAGATTAAGCAAAGCAGCCCGCGAATTTAACGTCGGGATCTCGACTATTGTGGAATTCCTCCACAAGAAGGGGTTTGATCTTGATCCTAATCCAAATACCAAACTGCCTCATGAAGCTTACCTTTTTCTGCTGAAAGAATACAGCGGCGACCTCAACGTCAAAAAGGAGTCAGAGAAGCTGATGCTGAAAGATCTCCACAGGAAAAAGGAGAGCGTTTCAATCGATGATGTGCCCGGTGCAAAAAGCGAGGATCAGGACAGGGATGAAGAAGTTATGATCAAGGATACTTCGCCTGTCAAAAAGACTGTGGATATCAAGACCGAGATTCCAAAGCCCGACATCAAACTGGTGGGCAGGATTGATCTTGAAAAGACACTCAAGCCAAAAGTTGTGCAGCCTGAAAAGCCTGCCCCTCCTGAACCGGTAAAGGCAGAAAAAGAGCCTGCCCCGCCGGCTGAACCGGTTAAAAAACCGGCAGCAGAGGCACCAGTCGCTGAAGTAAAGGAACCAGAGAAGAAAGAAAAAGACAAGGCTCCCATCGATTTACACATTGTAGGTAAAATCGACCTCGATAAAGTTCCGAAAGAAGCAAGACCTGCGAAAAAGGAAGAAAAGGAACCAGCCTCGCCAAAAGTCCCTGCCAGGGAACAGAAACCCCAGGTTCATGAGAAGAAAGTTCCTGCCAGAGCTGATCAGAAACCAGTTGAAGAGCCTGTAGTTGCGCCCGAAGTTCCCGCCGAAGTTCAGGCAGAACCTGTAGCAGCACAGGCCGTTGAGGAAGAAAAGGCAGACTCCGGAATATTCAAGCCGCATGTGGAAAAACTAATGGGACTCACTGTTGTAGGGAAAATCAACCTCCCGGTGGAAGAAAAGAAAAAATCGGGCTACCAGCAGGTTAACGTGAACGGTGATTCGGATTTCAGAAGGAAAAAGAAAAGAAAAAGGATAACAAAGGAGAAAGAGGTTGCCCCTGTTTCAAAACCTCTCCCGACCGACAAGAAAACATCACAGGCAAAGAAACCAGTGCTCAGGAAAAGACCTGTCCGCACAGAAGTCGATGAGGGAGAAGTTCAGAAGCAGATCAAGGAAACCCTCGCCCGCCTTACCACTAAGGGCAAATCAAAAGGCTCAAGATATCGCAGGGAAAAGAGAGACCTTATAAGTCTGAAAAACCGCGAGTCGGAGGACAGGATTGAAGAAGAAAAGAATATCCTGAAAGTAACAGAATTCGTCTCGGCCAATGAACTTGCGTCGATGATGAACGTCCCCGTGACAGAGATCATCTCAACCTGTATGAACCTCGGACTTTTCGTTTCAATAAACCAGCGGCTCGACGCTGAAACCCTTGCCCTTCTCGCTGACGAATTCGGACACAAGATTGAATTTGTAAGCGCCGAACTGCAGGAAACCGTCAGGGAGGAGGAAGACGAAGAGGAAGAACTCAAACCAAGACCGCCTATCGTTACGGTCATGGGACATGTTGACCATGGAAAAACAAAACTTCTCGATCACATAAGGCGTACAAACGTGATTGCCGGCGAAGCCGGAGGCATAACTCAGCATATCGGAGCCTATGCAGTGCAGCTCGACGACGGCCGCAAACTGACCTTCCTCGACACACCGGGTCACGAAGCCTTCACGGCCATGCGGGCCAGGGGTGCACAGATTACCGATATCGCAATTATCGTCATTGCCGCTGACGACGGGGTGATGCCCCAGACAAAAGAGGCAATAAACCATGCTTCAGCAGCAGGTGTGCCTATTGTCTTCGCGATAAACAAAATAGATAAGCCAACCGCCAATCCTGAAAAAATCAAGGAAGCTCTGGCAAATATGAACTTCCTGGTTGAAGACTGGGGCGGTAAATACCAGTCGCAGGAGATATCGGCAAAAAGCGGTCTTAATGTTGATGCGCTTCTTGAAAAAGTGCTGCTCGAGGCAGAGATGCTCGACCTGAAGGCCAACCCCGACAAACCGGCTGTTGGAACAATCATTGAATCATCTCTTGACAAGGGCCGCGGATTCACGGCAACTGTACTGGTGAAAGCGGGTACCCTCAGGGTGGGCGATATCATGATCGCCGGAACCGCCTACGGTCATATCAAGGCAATGTACAACGAAAGAGGAGGCAAGGTGGATGAAGTAGGACCTGCAACTCCGGCTCTTGTGCTCGGACTGAACGGCGCACCGCAGGCCGGTGACAAATTCAATGTGATGGACAGCGACCGCGATGCCAAGGACATAGCCACCAAGAGAGCCCAGCTGCAGAGAGAACAGGGCTTACGCACCCAGAAACACATTACCCTCGATGAGATCGGCCGACGTATTGCAATAGGCAACTTCCAGGAACTCAATATTATCGTGAAAGGAGACGTCGACGGATCGGTAGAGGCGCTCAGCGACTCTCTTATTAAACTTTCCACTCCTGAGATACAGCTTAACGTAATTCACAAGGCCGTTGGTCAGATCTCCGAATCGGATATTCTTCTGGCAGCAGCCTCGAACGCCATTATCGTAGGATTCCAGGTAAGACCATCCTTCAACGCCCGTAAACTGGCTGAGAAGGAGGAAATCGATATCCGACTCTATTCAATCATTTACGATGCTATCGAGGAGATCCGATCGGCAATGGAGGGCATGCTCTCACCTGAGCTTAAGGAAGAAATAGTAGCCACCCTCGAAGTCAGGGACACCTTCAAGGTAACAAAGGTCGGCACCGTGGCAGGATGTTATGTCAAGGAAGGAAAGATCACCAGAAACACAAAAATACGGGTGATCCGCGACGGTATAGTAATCTACACCGGCGAACTTGGCTCCCTGAAACGCTTCAAGGACGATGTGAAAGAGGTTGTCGGCGGTTATGAGTGCGGCCTGAACATTTCAAACTTCAACGACCTGAAAGTCGGCGACATTGTAGAAGGATACCAGCAAGTGGAGGTCAAAAAGACCTTATAGAAGCTCCTTATACTTTTCAGCTGAAAGAAGTGATTCTGCCTCAACGGGATCAGTGATCCTGAGCTTAATCATCCATCCTTCCCCGTACGGATCCTTGTTGACAAGGTCGGGCGAATTGCCAAGAGCAGGGTTTACCTCAAGAATTTCACCTCCAACGGGCATGAAGAGATCGGATACGGTCTTAACCGCTTCAATAGTCCCGAAAACCTCTTCCTTCTCAAGAGTCTCCCCTTCCGTCTCAATCTCGAGGAATACAATATCCCCAAGCTCACCCTGGGCAAAATCAGTCACTCCGACATATCCGAACTCGCCCTCGAGACGGAGCCATTCATGGTCTTTGGTATAAAGCAAATCTGCCGGTACATTCATATTTTTGAATTTTTGTTTACTCCAAATTTATAGTTTTTTTTCGTATCCCCTAACAGTGCGTATTCCTTAAGTTAAAAACTATTGTGCAAGGGTGAATTTCAGGCTGAAGCCGAAATTGGTGTTCGATGTCGGGAAGGTATTGGCGACAAACGGGTTGTTCATTGAATGATCGGCAAAGATCTGCAGGTTGAACCGGTCGCTCAGCACATAATCGGCGGTAGCCCCGACCGTCATCACCTTTATACCGGCCACGGGCTGGTTTACATCCTCTATCAGCTTCCTGGCAACCGTCTTGTTGTCCCTGAGCGAAAGGTCGAGCCTGAGGTTCAGGTCGCTCTTGAGAGTCTTCTGACCGCCTCCGGTCTTCAACACTATCTGGACATCATCAAAACGGTAGCCGGCTCCGACAACAAGCTCGTTGATACGGCTGTCGGTAACCTGATTGCCGGTCAGATTAAGCGAAATTGTCCTCGATTTTCTCCACTCAAACCTTGAGGTCAGGTTGCTCTTCCAGTTCATGTCGACATTTATCATCGGGCTGAACTGTTCGCTGACGGTTACCGTATTTATCTCATACTGCTGAATGAAATTCTTCTGTAGGTCCCTTATGTTGTTTATCCCGTTGCCATCGACGAAATAATTCAGGTTGGTTGTATACGATCCGACCTGGTAAACGCTCCTGTACTGGTGGGTGATATTGATCGATCTGAAAAACTTCCGGACAAACTCAAACTTGGAGAAGCCGTCGAATGATATTCTCCAGTTCGGCATCATCCTGAAAGCAGATGGGAAGGTCGACAGGTCAACCTTTCCGGGATCGGATTTTGTATAGGCAGCATAAAAGGCCGGGATAAGAACCTCACGCGAAGTTTTTCCGTAGCCGCTCCTGAAACCGTCAGCCATGGGCTGCCCGGTCTCGGGATCGATATCAGGATCGTATCCCGGATCAACCTCCTGCCTCGCCTCAGCACGACGGCCGGAAATAATCACCGCATTCTTCTTGAAATTTTCGAATGTGGCTGATACATAGTTATTGTCCTT
>DIWB01000021.1 GCA_002428385.1 Bacteroidales bacterium UBA6117 | reverse complement strand
TTACCAGAAGCCCCTTCCTGTAAAGGCCAGGATGAGACTGACCTTCTCCCGTGAACAAAATATTTTCACTTATATCGATGCCAAGGACGAAAAGTGGTTCCTTGTATCCGCCGATGTTGATTCCTTTTCTCTGCCCGATCGTATAGAAATGAGCTCCGTCGTGTTCCCCGATAACCTTCCCCGCAAGCCTTGTGAAATGGAAAGGTTCTGACGCTGCAATGAGATAATCATCGTTTATGCCGGCAGGAATACCGGGTTCCCATTTTTTATGGCTGAATGAGGCCGGGATTTCGATCACCTTTCCTTTTTTTGCTTTTAGCTTTTGCTGCAGGAATGTGGGAAGGTGTACCTTTCCGACAAAACAGATGCCCTGGGAATCTTTCCTTGTGGCTGTTGGCAGTGCGAGTTCTGCAGCAATTGCCCTTACCTGGCTTTTTGTGAGATACCCCGCCGGAAAGAGAGCGTAACCAAGCTGTTCCTGACTGAGCTGGCAGAGAAAATAACTCTGGTCCTTGTTTCCGTCAGAACCGCACAGCAGCCTGTAAATTTCCCCTCCGGGAGTATTCAGTATTTCCCTTCGGCAATAGTGACCCGTGGCAACATAATCGGCTCCAAGCTTCCTCGCTTCATCGGCAAAGGAATCAAACTTTATCTCCCTGTTGCACAATATATCAGGGTTTGGAGTCCGGCCTTTTTCATACTCCGAGAACATGTAGTCGACAACCTTCTGCCTGTATGCATCGCTCAGATCGACGAAATGATACGGGATTCCCAGCTTTTTCGCCACCATCTCCGCGAACATGGCATCATCTTCCCAGTGACAGTCGCTCTGAAGCAAGCCTGTAGTGTCGTGCCAGTTCCTCATGAAAAGCGCTTCCACATCAAACCCCTGCTGCATCAGCAGCCAGGCCGCAACACTCGAGTCGACACCTCCTGACAATCCTAATACCACCTTCTTTTTCACGACGCAAAGTTAATTAAAATGGCTAACTTTATCGGGTTATGAGTGTCGGAACGTTAACAATATACAGCGCCTCAGCAGGTTCGGGCAAAACCCATCAGCTTACCGGTATTTATCTCGAAAAGTTGTTCAGGTCGAGGCTCAGTTACAGGAGGATCCTTGCAGTTACGTTCACTCACAAGGCGACTGCCGAAATGAAGGACCGGATCCTCAATGAGCTCGACAAGCTTGCCAGCGGTCGCGCCTCTTCATACCTCAATGATATTTCTGGTTCGACTGGGAAAAGCGAATCAACAATAAGGAAAGAGGCCGGGGAGATTCTTACATCCATACTTCATGATTTTTCAAGATTCTCAGTCAGTACCATCGACAGTTTCTATCAGAAGATCGTCAGGGCCTTTGCCAGGGATATCGGCCTCCATTCAGGCTTCGACATAGAGATCGACCATACAATGATACTGTCGAAGGCGGTCGATAATATGATCTCCTCGGCAGCATATGACAGCACGGTTAAAAACTGGCTGCTGATGTTTGCACGGTCGAACATCGGGGAGGGCAAGTCATGGGATCTTAAGAGGAGCATTACGGCTCTGGCAGGAGAATTATTCAACGAAAAGTTCAAACTTCTTCCAATCGAAGAAAAGGAGAAGCTCCGCGACAAGGAGTTCCTGCTATCCTATATAGGGGAGTTGAAAGCCCTTATGTCGGACTTCACGGCGTACATAAGGCAGGCAGGTCAGAAAGCAATCGGCCTCTTTGACCGTTACGGACTCACGGATGACATGTTTTTTCAGAAGGGAAAAGGTGTTCCTTCATTCGTCAGGGCTGCAGCGGCAGGCGAGTTCAGGATCCCGAATTCTTATGTCCGTTCAGCGGCAGCCGATCCTCCACGATGGTATTCAGGCTTACCTGCTCCTGCACTGGAAGAGGCTCTGGGAGCAGGACTGGACGAGACAGTAAGGGATCTGGTCGGTTATTATGACAGCAATACGGCTGGTTACAAAACTGCAAAAGTAATTCTGTCGTACATCTATATTCTTGGTATATTGTCAGATATACTGGTACAGGTACGTCTCATAACCAGGGATGAAAACGTTTTTCTTCTTTCTGATGCCGGAGAGCTGATCTACCTGATAACCGAAAAGGACCAGGCCCCCTTTATTTATGAGAAGGTGGGAAATGCCTTTGAGAACTTCATGATCGATGAATTTCAGGATACCTCGGTGATCCAATGGAAGAATTTCAGGCAGCTTATGGGCAACAGCATGGCTCAGGGCTTTGACAACCTTGTGGTTGGAGACATAAAGCAGTCGATCTACAGGTGGCGCAACAGCGACTGGCACACCCTGCGCGACCTGAAGCGGGGTGTCGATGGCAAGAGGTTCATTTCAAAACCTCTCGGAACAAACTACCGGAGCTGTTCAAACATAATCAGGTTTAACAATTCACTTTTTTCAATAATACCCGGGCAGATAGAATCGGAATTGTCAGCAGACGGACAGGTTTCAGAGTTCAGTGAGCTTTTTTCAGAGGTTGTACAGAAAGATCCGGGAAAGAAAACGGACGGCTATGTAAAGCTTGAATTCATTGAGAGCACTGAAGAATCAACCTGGCAGGAAGAGGCCCTGAAACGACTTCCGGAATTGATCGAGTCGATTCAGGACAAGGGCTACAGCGCTTCCGATATAGGCATACTGGTAAGGGATAATCGTGAAGGAGCAGTGGTTCTGAAGGAAATTCTTGATTACAGCTGCTCCTGCCCTGAGGAAAAGAAGGCAAGGTACAACTACAATATAGTGTCGGGCGAATCGCTTCTGCTGTCAAACTCACCTGCCGTAAACTTTGTTATTGCCGTTTTGATGGCGCTCGACAATCCGGAGGACATGATTGCCAGGGCTTTGATGCTCAGAAATTTCCTTCTTGCAACCGGAACCGAAGATGCCGGACAGGTACCTCTTCCAGGAGAAGAGCTGATCGGGTTTTCTCAGAACTACTTTCCGGAGGGATACCGTGAGTTTCTCGATGGTCTTAAAAACCAGCCTTTATGGAATATCACCGAAAGAGTAATCGGATTTTTCGGACTTGGCAAGTTCTCCTTCAATGTTCCATATCTTAACACTTTTCAGGATATAGTGCTTGGGTACGCTTCTGCAAGGAATCCCGGAATAGCATCATTCCTGGAATGGTGGAACACTGAAGGTGTGAAAAAGTCGATCGCGGTTCCCGACAGTCAGGATTCAATGCGGGTGCTGACAATCCACAAGTCGAAGGGACTTGAGTTTGGAATTGTGATTCTGCCTTTCCTCTCATGGAACCTCGATCATAAATCCTTTCATTCCAATATCCTCTGGGCAGTGCCTGCTTCACCCCCTTTCAACAGGCTTGGCATAGTGCCGCTCAGATACAGCAGTGAACTTTCCGATACAATTTTCGCAGAACAATACTTCGATGAGAGGCTCTCCGCTTATCTCGACAATATAAACCTCCTCTATGTCGCTTTCACACGGGCTGTGAGTGCCATTTTCGGATTTGCTCCGGCTAAACCCGGAAATGAGAACAGGATAGCATCGGTGATAAAAGAGGCTGTTGCCTTCACCGGGAATCATCCCGACGGATCACCGGCTTTCCTTCATAATTTCTTCAATCCTCAATCGGGCACTCTTGAATTTGGAATTCTTCCTGATATTCAAAGAGAACTTACTCAGGGAAAGGGATTATTCGTCGGTGAGTATCCGGTTAATGACTATACCGGCTCACTCAGGCTGAAACTTCACTGGGAGGATTACCTCAATGCCGGCAAATCAGGCGCAAGGGAGAAAATTTCTTACGGCAGGATGATGCATGGTCTGTTCAGCCTGATAATAACCGCAGGTGACATTCCGGAGGCTGTGAGAAAGATGGTAAAGGCCGGTGAAATCACTGAGCAGGAAGAACCCTCTCTGGTTCAGAAGATACATTCCCTTATTGATCAGGAGGTTGTGAGTGAATGGTTCCGGGAAGGAAACATTGTGATGAATGAAGCAACGGTTCTGATGCCCGATTCCGGCACACGCCGGCCCGACCGTGTGATCATAAGGGACGGAAAGACTTACCTTGTCGATTTCAAGTTCGGAGAGGAAAGCGGCAGTCATCTCAGCCAGGTCAGGAATTACAGGAAGATTCTGACTGAAATGGGCTATGATGTAGCCGGTGCGTATATATGGTATGTGGATGTCAACAGGATTGTCACTGTCTGAATGGAAGGAAACATCAAAATACCGGTCAGTTATTCCTGGGGATCCCCGAGGAGGTTCAACGCCTTCAGCGACAGCTTCAGGGCGGCCCATGGTTCGAGGATGCAGAAGGTATCGATAGATGCAGGATTTACCTGCCCGAACCGCGACGGCGCTAAAGGCACAGGCGGCTGCACCTACTGCAATAATAAGGCTTTCAACCCATCATATTGCACTCCGGAGAAACCTGTTCTTCAACAGATAAATGAGGGAATTGAGTTTCACAGGCGCCGCTACCGGCGGGCTGAGGCATTTCTGGCTTATTTCCAGGCTTATTCGAATACCTATGCATCCATTGAAGTCCTGCGTGCAATGTACAATGAGGCCCTAAGCCACAAGGATGTAAGGGGACTTGTGATTGGTACCCGTCCTGACTGTGTAAATGATGAGGTACTCGACCTTTTGAAGGAATTGTCGGAGAATTGCATCGTTCTCCTTGAATTCGGCATTGAATCATGTTATGACAGCACCCTGGCACGGATAAACAGGGGACATACATTTGCCGACGCGGTGATGGCGCTTGAGGCTTCGCATTCGAGGGGACTTGATACGGGAGCCCACTTTATCTTCGGATTGCCCGGTGAAACACGGGAAGAAATGCTCAGGGAAGCCGAAATAATTTCAGGCCTTCCCCTGAACAGGGTGAAGTTTCACCAGCTTCAGATTATCAGGGGCACTGCCATGGAAAAGGAGTATAATGAGCGACCCGGGGATTTTGAGATTTTTTCATGGGAGGATTACCTCGAATTTATAATCAGGTTTGTTGAGCGTCTCAATCCCTCAATCCAGATTGAACGATTCACTGGAGAGGCTCCTCCCCGGTTCCTGGCTCAGGAAATGTGGGGAAAGAAACGAACTGATGCAATTGTCGGTCTGATTGAAAAACGGCTCGAAGAACTCAATACATGGCAGGGTAGACTGGCACGACCGCAAGACCGAACGACCGCATGACCGCAAGACTTTAAATTATGGTATATTTTCTGGAACGAATAGCAAAGCATCTGTATGAAAGCGCCGGCGGTGACATTGGAAGGCATTGCCTGGTGTTTCCCAGCAGGAGGGCCGGACTTTATTTCCTGAAATACTATTCTGCTCTGCTTGAGAAACCAGCTTGGGCTCCGGTGACCATGACGTCGAATGAATTCTTCGCTTCCTTTTCGGACCTGATGGTTGCCGACACTGAAGTACTGTTGTTCGAATTGTACAGGGTTTACCTTAGTCTTAACAGCAGGGGAGAGGGCTTTGATGAGTTTTACTTCTGGGGGGATATGCTGTTAAACGATTTTGACGATGTCGACAAGTATATGGCCGATGCCCGCGTGGTGTTCCGTAACGTGGAGGATTTCAGGAATATTGATGAAAGGTTTGGAGATCTCGATCCGGATCAGGCTGAGATAATAAAACAATTCTGGCGCAATTTTGAACCTGAAAAGCAATCTCCGCAGAAAGACGGCTTTATCACCGTATGGTCGATCCTTGAGGAGTTATATTCCGGATTCAGAAAGGCACTCCGCTCCTCAGGACTGGCTTATGAGGGTATGATAATGAGGGATGTGGCCGAAAGTTCCGGCGGAGGTGAAATGCCAGGTCTGAAATGGGATAAGGTTCATTTCATAGGGTTCAATGCACTTAACAAGTGTGAGCTCACGCTCATGAAACGGCTTCAGGATCAGGGGAAAGCCTGCTTTTACTGGGATTACGACACTTCTTACATCAGGGATGGAAACACCAACTCTGCCGGGCTGTTCATGAACAGGAACCTTAAGGTGTTCAGGAATGATATGCCGGCTGACTGGCAGTACAACACACTTCTTTCAACACCAGGCACTGAGGTGACCAGAAGGATTATCGGGACTGCCTCGGATATAGTTCAGGTGAAGCTTATACCAGAGCTTCTGGGCTCTTTACCCGCGGTGCCGCCGGAAGAAGCTCACCACACGGCAGTAATACTGGTTGATGAAAATCTTATTGTTCCCCTGCTGACCAGCCTGCCGGGTGACATCGGCGACATAAATATCACAATGGGTTATCCGCTCAAAATGACCGGTGTGTACAGCCTGGTGAAGCATATTTTCAACCTGCAGCGGAATGCTTCGGCGGAAAGAAACGAGATCCTCTTCAGCCGCAGGGAGGTCATCGACATTCTCAGGCACCCTCTGATAGCCGATGTATCTGGTGATGAAGAAAAAAGTATTTCAGCTGAAATTATATCCGGAAACCTCTTCCGGATACCCACCGGTTTCCTGTGCAAAACCCGCCTTATGGAAGCCGTTTTCAGGAAATCATCCACCCCGTCTGAATTCTCCGATTACCTGACAAATATCCTTGAAATTGTATCATTGGGAGGGTCCGGGGACGATCAGGAGGATCCTGACAGTCTGATGCAGCGGAAACTGAGGAATGAATTCATTCATTCGGCACTGAAGACAATCAGCCGTCTTGAACCTGTTGCAGAGTCACAGGCTGTGACCTTCAGGATTGATACCTATATCAGGATTCTCGACAAGATCCTGAGGAACCAGTCAGTTCCTTTCATCGGCGAACCATTGTCGGGAATCCAGATAATGGGATTTCTCGAAACCAGGGCGCTTGATTTCAGGAACATAATAATGCTTTCCGTGAACGAAGGAGCGCTGCCATCAGTAAGTACCGGATCGTCATTCATTCCATACAGCATAAGGGAAGCATTCGGGCTCCCTGTAATAAACCACCAGGAATCGCTTTATGCTTACCATTTTTTCAGGCTCCTTCACCGCGCCGAAAATGTCACTTTCGTTTACAATTCCGATTCGTCCGGTATGCGAACCGGTGAAATGAGCCGCTTCCTTACCCAGATGAAATATGCACGCCTGATCAGTCCTGAAACGGTTACCCTTAAATTTGACCTAAGGACAAGCTCCCCTGAAAATCCGGAAATTGAAAAGACGGACATGCACCGGGAGAGACTGCTGAGACTTTACTCCGGCGACCAGGCCAGGTCAATGCTTTCGCCAACGGCCATAAACACCTGGCTGAACTGCAGGATGAGATTTTACTACAGATACATAAGCGGACTTAAGGAACCCGATCAGATATCTCAGGAGATTGATCATGCTGTCTTTGGACAAGTGCTTCACAGAATAATGAAGGAAATATATTCAGGTACACCCGGAAAGGAAATCACCGCTGATTATATTGATACCCTTTCAGGAGACACGGAATTTCTTGCCGGGCTTATCGATCAGACTGTTGACTCGATCTATGGTCAGGATCTGAGGCGTCCGGAGAGCGGTAATGATATTATCATCAAGGATATACTCCTTGCCTACCTGAGAAGGATTCTGGCTGCCGACAGATATATTTCACCGTTTGCAATGGTCGGCACAGAAAAGGAGTACCGTTTCCTTTTACCGCTCGTAAGTGAAGGTACGGAGCTGAGAATCAGGACAGGAGGAAGTATCGACCGGATAGACAGGGCAGGGGGAAGGCTCAGGATAGTGGATTACAAGACCGGGGAGGTTGCCTCCAGGATTGCCTCACTGGATGATCTGTTCGCCGATGACAGGAAGAAGGAATTTGACGGATGGCTTCAGACTTTGCTTTATTGTGAAGCCTTTCTGTCGAATAACCCGGCCGAGGCAGTAAGACCATCTGTCTACAGGGTGAAAGAATTGATAGATGCTAAACCTGATGACGCTCTGAAAATAAAGGAGGACAAAAACAGTGAATGGATTCTTGAGGATTACCGGACTGTAAGAGAAACCTTTATGGCCGGGATCACCGGGGTGGTTGCTTCAATATTCAGCTCCGGGGAACCTATCAGGATGACGAAAAACCTTTCCAAATGCAATTACTGTCCTTACCGGGGATTGTGCAGGAGATAAAAAACAGATCTGAGATTATTCCATTTCCCTCTGTAGTGCAGCCATTTTGATAGCAGTAACCGCAGCTTCATCGCCCTTGTTGCCAAGCTTTCCGCCTGACCTTTCAAGGGCCTGTTCATGATTGAGAGTGGTCAGCACCCCGAATATGAAGGGTATGTTGTAGTCGAGATTAAGCTTTGTGATTCCATAGGTCACACCCTGGCAGATATAGGTGAAATGCGGTGTCTCGCCCTGGATGACGCATCCCAGACAAATTATTGCGTCGAGGTCGTCATACTCGGCAAAGAACTGGGCGCCAAGCGTCAGTTCAAAACTTCCGGGTACATGCTTGACAACTATATTGTTGTCTGTTGCTCCGTGCTTTTTAAGAGTACGCAGGGCACCATTGAGAAGGGAGGATGTGATGTCGTGATTCCAGTCGGCGACTACTATTCCGAATCTCAGCTTGGCGGCATCAGGGACAGAGCCCTGATCGTAATCCGAAAGATCAGCAGTGCTCATTATTTTGAAAGTAGGTTTACCCTTGCAATGTATTTGTCGATCGAGGAGCCTTCAGTGCTTGTCGGATACTCCTCCTTGATTCTTTCATACACTTTCAGCGCTTCGGCATATTTGCCTGTCGATTCATACAGTTCGCCGGCCTTCATCAGGTAAAGCGGGGTATTGAATGAGTTATCTGCAAATTCAGCAGCCTCCATATATTTGGAAATACCTTTTTCAGTCTGTCCGAGTTCAACAAGCGCATCACCGGTGGCACCTATGGCAATCGATCCCAGAACCTTGTCTTTCTTCGAATACTTGTCGAGGTAGTCAATGGCTTCTTCGTAGTTGCCGAGATGCAGGTTGCAGATTCCTGCTCCATAGCGTGCAAGATTACCGGCCCGGGTAAACTTGTATTCCTTTGCAATGTCAATAAAACCAAGATAGTTGCCGTCACCGTTAAGTGCAAGATTGATGGAATCAAGTTCAAGGTAACGCTGGGCCTGGTACATCTGAGCCTGAGCCTCCTCATTCTGTTTTGTAACGTACATCCTCCCCAGCCAGAAAAGTCCCACCAAAACAACCAGAACGACAAGGCCGATAAGTAACGGCTTGTAATTATGTTCAAGAAATTGTTCTGTTTTGGTCAGTGTCTCTTCTACGTTCTTAATCCCCTGAGGATTTTCATCTTTCTTACTTTTTGCCATAACAGTTTATGCTTAAATCACTTAAAAAATAACTGCGCAAAAGTAGTTCTTTTAAAGTAATTTTGAAATAATTGCTTAAAAAAAACAGTAGTATTAATTAGATGCTTAATTTATAGAATATCAATTGTTTGACGATTAATTTCTATAAAAGGGACTTTTTTATAAATTTGTATTTTGTACCTAACCTGAACCCCGTGCCTGAAAATGTACCTTAAAAAACTTCTGCTGACAAACTTCAAGAATTACGGCCAGGCCGACATTGAATTCTCCCCGAGGATTAACTGCATCGTGGGCAATAACGGTGTGGGTAAGACCAATATTCTCGATGCAATTCATTATCTGTCGCTTACAAAGAGTTTTTTCAATAACATCGACAGCGCAAGCATCATGCACGATGAGGAATTCTTCATCATCCAGGGGATATTTGAAAAGAACGGGGAGGAGGATAATATTTTCTGCTCTTTCCACAGGCAGAAACAGAAGACGCTTAAGAGGAACGGGAAGGAATACGCCCGGCTTTCGGATCATGTAGGAAGGTATCCCGTTGTGATGATTTCCCCGGCCGACAGCGCCCTTATACTGGAAGGGAGTGAGGAACGGAGGAAGTTCATGAATAAGATTATAAGCCAGTATAATGCCGAATACCTCGAAGCTGTACTGAATTATAACAAGGCTCTTCAGCAGAGGAACAAACTACTCCGCGATTTTGCAGATTCAGGGCAGTTTGATCCCGATATGCTTTCAATCTGGGATGCTCAGCTGGTACGGTACGGAAGCCTGGTCCATGCCGAGAGAAGCCTGCTTATCAATGAGATCGTACCTGTTTTCTATGAGTACTATACGATGGTATCAAACAGTAAGGAAGTAGTCGGTCTGAAATATCGGTCGCACCTGGGTGAAGGAGATTTTCAGGAGATGCTTTCTGCTTCGGTTAATAAGGACAGGGCGCTGGAGTATACTACAGTTGGTATCCATAAAGACGACCTTGTTTTTGAAATGGATGGCTATCCTGTCAAATCACTTGGTTCGCAGGGTCAGCAGAAATCATTTCTTGTTTCTCTGAAGCTTGCCAAGTTTGATTACATAAAGAGAAAGGCCAGATTCCCGCCTATCCTGCTCCTCGACGACGTTTTTGACAAATTCGATGCAGGCAGGGTGGCCCAGATAATAAGGCTCGTGGGTAATCACCGATTCGGTCAGATTTTCATAACCGACACTCACCAGGATCGCCTTCATGATATTCTTGAAAGCATTAAAACCGATTACCGGCTCTTCAGGATAAATGAGGATGGCATTGACGGAGTGACAGGGAATGGGATACATGAAAAATGAGAAGAAGCAGGACCATATCGATCGCCGAGGCTATGAAGGATTACATCAGGGAAATGAACCTTGAAGGCAAGCTCCTTGAAGTCAATCTTATAAACTCGTGGGAGGAGATGGTCGGGAAAGCAATATCGTCAAGGACCTCAAAAGTATATATAAGGGATCATATCCTGTATGTCCACCTGACCTCATCGGTTGCACGGAACGAACTGATGATGCTCAGGGAAGCTCTCAGGGAGAAGCTGAACGAGAAGTCAGGTAAGGAATTGATCCGGGAAATCGTTTTAAGATAGGTCTTTTACACCGTAGACTTTTCCGGATATTGAAATCAGCTTCCTGAATCCCTTTGTTGAATGAAAAGGATATTCTTCGGTTCTGTACCTTAAAACAACCCTTGAATCCGATATCTCAATATGAACCGGCGATCCCGGGTATTTCATCCCTATGAAATCAGCAAGCATCAGGGCCTTCTCGACCCCGTCGCCGCGCTTGAAGTTCCATACTTCATCAGGAAGTGCAAGCCGGTTGCTGTCGTAAATCGATTCATCAGGCATCTTTCCCAATATACCGTAAACCTCGTCAACCAGCATGGATTCGAGTTCACTGTAGCATACTGGATTCCTTTCCATTGAGGCTTTAATGAACGGAATCCAGTCGATCATGTCCATCTGCCTGTACACATACATGGTAAGTAGGGCCATTTCGGATTTGCCGGTAAGCCCTGTAACTGTCTTAATGATTTCCTCTCTCGTGTTATCTGTAGATATTGAGGGAGTTATCTCAGCGGTATAGAACTTCTCACTGTCGGGCAATCTTGGCTCTGTGACAGTGAACTTTTCAAGATCTTCAAACATCCCGGCCAGAAATGCTTCGCTGACTCCGCAGGAATACTTTGTGAATTCCGTTCTGAACTCATCCAGACTGCATCCCCTTTCGTCGCAAAAGATATCCTCAATGTCGTTCAGCATTATCTTTCCATAGATCGGACTCAGATGGAATTCATCCCCTTCTATTTCATTTACAAGACTGGCCCTGGTCTCTTTCGAGAGATTGTATTTGCTCGTGTGTTCATATTCGAACATCTTTTCAAGCGAAATGTATCTCTTTTTGCCGGAGCACTCGCACATGTACTGGAACAGGTTTTTGTATTTCTGCTTGAACCTGAGAAAATTGATGAAAATCAGGTCGGTGATGTCCGTCCTCAGGAATGCCTTCAGCTTCGACGAAAACATCTGGTAGGAATCCGGATCTATTGTTGCCTCATTGTAAACGGTATGGATATGTCCCGAAATATGCGCTACAACGGTTACTTTCTCATTTTCGAGGGCACGCCTTGCCTTCTCTGTAAGTGAAGTGCCGTTGAACCACATGTTCCTGGTCACTATCCTCCTGTTGTTTGTTATCAGACCTTCTTTTTCGGTGATAAAGTTTTGTGAATGAAGCGGTGTCGCGATAAGGAATATCTTTTCGAGGGGAATTTTGCCGACGACAAACATTGCGGCCGCATAAAGCGATGCCAGTGAAACACACTCGCCTGCTCCGGTCGTGAAGTTTTCCCTGTATCTGAAGGCCGTCATGGCTTCAACTGTTTCAGTCTTCCAGTATGGGATCACATCAGTAGTGAACCTGTCAAGACCGAAGTGCTTTCTGATGTCTATATCGAAATAGTATTTGTCTCCTTCATAGCCGAACAGGGCATTCGACTGGCGAAGCAGTTCTATGTCGAAGAATTCGCTAAACCGTTCAATTTCCTTTGTCTTTGTTGTCAGACCCCATGTGGCAAGATCAAGGTTGAAAACGTAATTCTGGATTATGTACTGCTTGATCCTGTTTACCTTGTATGTGAATCCTTTCTTTTCGATATCAGCAAACCATGGATCATCACGCCATCTCCAGATCAGAGGCGACATAATATTGGCGAGGACGAGCGGATAAAACAGATCCGGGAAAATGAAGATCTCCATATCCGAAAGGGTGAAAGCTGAGGAATACTTCTCCATCTGCCTTTTTCCGGCAGGAGTTCCTGTTGTTTCTGGTTCCATACGATTAGCAGTATCTTTCAATATCAGAAAAGAAAAAGTTTGATTCCCTGATTGCATTTTCATCGCTGTCGGAACCATGAATGGCATTCATTTTCACCGAAACGCCAAAATTCCTTCTGACAGTTCCCTGTTCAGCTTTTTCAGGATCAGTGGCCCCGAGCAGTCTGCGGAATTCGCTGACTGCGTTTTCATGCCTGAGAATCAATACAATAACGGGTCCTGATGTCATGAATTCCACAAGATCCTCATAAAAGGGCTTTCCCCTGTGGACTTCGTAAAATGCCTCCGCCTGGTAAGTGGTCATCTGAACCATCTTGATGGCCGAGATCTCAAAACCTCCTTCATTGATCATTGAAAGTATCGGACCTGTCTTTCCGGTCCTTACCGCATTCGGTTTTATAATTGAAAAAGTATATTTTCCGTCCATATCCTTATTGAAACTATGCCTGAAAAATAATTTCCTATCTTTAACCCCTTGATTAAGCAAAAGTAAAAGTGATAGATCTGGCCAAATATACAAAAGAATTTTCGGAACTGTTGGAATCGTCTGACAATATATTGCTGATAAGCCATATCAATCCCGATGGCGATGCAATCGGTTCTCAGCTCGCACTTTACCGGTATCTTTCAGGTAAGGGTATGAAGGTTGAAATGATGTGTCCGAATAACCTTCAGGAGTTCCTGAAATGGATGGATGGTTCGGATAAGATTAATGTCTTTATCAGGAAAAGAAAGAGATGCAGACAGCTCATTGAAAATGCCGGTCTGATAGTTATGCTCGATTTCAATCTGCCTAACCGGCTTGGAGAGGCGGAATCTTTCGTTGTTTCTTCAAGGGCGAAAAAGGTTATAATAGATCACCACCTGGAGCCTGTGGATTTTGCAGACCTCCTGATATCGGACCCCTCAAAATGTTCCACCGCCGAACTGGTGCATGAGATTGTAACCATCATGAACGGAGAACCCTTCCGCGACCATTCCTATTCCGAGAGTGTTTATGTCGGGATCATTACGGATACCGGCAATTTTGAGCATGGTGCATACACCGGCAATACAATGCGGGTTGTGGCCGACCTGCTCGACACCGGAATCGACAGGGAAGATGTCCTGAATACGGTCTATAACAATTTCTCGGCCGAAAGGATGAAACTCATGGGTTTTTCGCTCTATCAGCGAATGACTGTTCTTGAAGAGTACAGAACGGCTTATATCTATCTTACAAAAAAAGATCTTGCTGATTTTAATCATGTTAAAGGTGATACGGAGGGTTTTGTAAACCTTCCCCTGTCGATAAGGGGAATAGTCTTTTCCGTATTCTTCATGGAGAAGGACAATTTTGTGAAGATATCCTTCAGGTCGAAGGGGAATTTTCCTTCCAATGATTTTGCCTCCAGGTATTTCTCGGGAGGCGGTCACCTCAATGCTTCAGGGGGAGAATATTACGACACCCTCGAAAATACTATTGCTTATTTTCTCAAAGTGCTGAGGGAACAGGAAGATATGCTTTTGAAAGACTAAAAGTGAACCAAGTGATCATGAAGCAGAGCCTGCTTGTAATATGGATGCTGATTTTGCTTTCCTGCTCATGCAGGAACGGCAACCCCGACAGAGAACAGCCGCAGAAGCCGGGCAAAAATGAAATGGCTGAAATGAACAGGTTCCTGGTGCAAAAGGACAGGGAAATCATTGAAAATTATATCGAAAGGAAGGGACTCACGATGAAGGAGTCTCCGGCAGGGCTGTGGTATATGATTGAAGAAGAGGGAGAAGGCAATCGGCTAAGGGATAACGACAGGATACAGATCGCCTATCGCTGCGAGCTCATAGACGGCACTTTTTGTTACTCTTCTGACGAATCGGGCCCTATGCAGGTGACCGTGGGGAAATCGGATATTGAACCCGGACTGAATGAAGGTTTACGGTTGCTTAAGCCTGGAGGGAAAGCCATGTTCATCCTGCCTCCGTTCCTGGCTCACGGCCTTGTTGGAGACGGAAAGAAAATACCTCCGAGAACTATCGTTGTTTACCGGGTAACTGTTATCGGATCTGAATAAATGGAACGATTATTGCTGGAACTTTCTATTCTAACTTAACTATGATGAAAAAATATTTCTACTATCAGAAGCCATTAGTCCTGGCCGTGTTGTTTTCGTTATTTTTTCTGCCATCCTGTGACCTTTCAAGCGGACCGGATGACCCGGAGCTTAATGAGAGACTCCAGATCCAGAATTTTCTTTCAGATAACGACACTCTTGATTTTCAGTTGACATCAAGCGGTTTGTACTATCTCGACTATATTCCCGGAACCGGTCTTCAGGCGGAGACACATGATACTGCGTATATATTTTACGCAATACATTATATTAACAGGAGTATACTCGATTCAAACCTTGATACGTCGGATACCCTGATTAAGCCTGTCAACGAGGGAGAACTTATTCCTGGTTTTGATGAAGCTCTCACTTATATGAAGGAAGGAGGAACATCGCTGTTCATTCTTCCTTCCAAGCTTGCATACGGCGAACAGGGAAATTACTTCATCCCACCCTATACACCTTTTATCTGCCAGATTAATCTGGTAAAACTGGTCAAGCATATCGACTGAAAGGAAGACTTTACTGAATGACAAACACGGTGGGCCTGTCGTTGATGGAGGGGACATTCCTTCTCCATTCCGCGATGGTCATTGTGCGGATGTTTTCTCCCGGCAGAGTAATATCGGTGGCTATGCAGAGCAAAGTGTCATCACTGCATACCGACAGTATGGAATCGACCATCCTCTGGTTGCGGTAGGGGGTTTCCATGAAAATCTGAGCCATCCCATTCCTTGATCTCTTTTCAAGCGATTTAAGCGCTGCTGACCTTTCTGCAGGTTTGACCGGAAGATATCCGTTAAACGTGAAGTTCTGCCCGTTGAGACCGGAGGAAATCAATGTCAGAAGGATAGAGGAAGGACCCGAAAGCGGAATGACCCTTATCCTGAGCCTGTGGGCTGCTGAAACCAGCAGAGCTCCGGGATCAGCTATCCCGGGCAGACCTGCTTCGCTCATTAATCCCATATCCTTTCCCCTGTCAACCGGCTCAAGGAATTTACTGATTTCCGATTCGCCTGTGTGTTCGCTGAACTCAAGAAATTCAGTCTCGTCAATTGGGAAGTCCTTGTCAATGAGCCTCAGATACCTCCGTGCGCTCCTGATATTTTCCACGGCAAACAGCCTCAGCGACCTGGTTATCTCCAGAACTCCCTGGGGTATGACATCATTGTAATTCTGATTGCCCAGGGTGACAGGTATGAGGTATATCTTTCCGGCTGCCATAGAATTGGGGTGACTGTAAAAATAATATTATTAACCGTGCTCAGGATTTAAAGAAATAAAAAATAATAAGTGTTATTGGCAGTTATTGATTTTTGCCTTAGGTTTGCCTTGAAATTGCTTAAAGTGAAAATTACCTTTCTTGGAACAGGCACCTCTCAAGGTGTTCCGGTCATAGCATGCGATTGCGGGATCTGCCGTTCTGAAGACCGGCACGACAAACGACTCCGTACCTCGATACTGATAGAAAAGGGGGATACGGTTCTCGTGATTGATGCCGGACCTGATTTCCGCCAGCAGATGCTCCGCGAAAATGTAAGGAAACTCGACGCAATTGTTCTTACTCATGAACACAAGGACCATATCGCAGGAATGGATGACGTGAGGGCATTCAATTATAAAAGCCGTGATGCTATAGACATATTCGCCGAGGAAAGGGTGCAGAAAGCAGTACGGAAGGAGTATTCATATGTGTTTGCCGAGTACCAGTATCCCGGAATACCAAAAATGCGCCTGAATAATATCAGCGAAGACAATTTCCAGGTGAATTCCGTTCTCCTTACCCCACTCAGGGTTTACCATTACAGGCTTCCCGTTTACGGGTTCAGAACAGGCGATTTCGCATACATCACCGATGCAAATTATATTCCCGAGGAGACAAAGGAAAAATTGTTTGGAGTTAAGTATTTGGTTATTAACGCACTTAGAAAAGAAAAACATATATCGCATTTCTCTCTCCGCGAGGCGATTGATTTTATAAGGGAGATTTCACCCCGAAAGGCCTACATTACTCATATCAGCCATCAGATGGGACTTCATGCGGAGGTGTCTGAATCACTTCCTCCCGGCATTGCGCTTGCCTACGACGGACTAAGCTTTGTTTGCGGCGAGTGAACTAATACCTGACCTTTCTTTTATAGCTTTTAGACAACTTCTTCTGATAGTCCTTGGAAAAATAATACCGGTTTCTCCCAAGCTGCTTGGTGTTGGTCCTTGATGCCTGTATCCTTTTTTCGTAATACGGATTCTTCTTTGATGAAGCACAACCTCCCATTATGATAATGGAAAGGAGTGACAAAAAGAAAAGTTTCACTATTTTTTTCAGGAGTGCCATATTTTGCATTATTTTCTTAATACTTTTTAAAACAGTACTAAAAATCTTGCTTATGTTTTAAATTGCATCAGTTTTTAGAAAACTTTACCGATCCTGTTTATGTTCAACTTAAAAATATTCATCCGGGCATTAATAATATGTTCCTTTATCATTCCATGCCCGGCCTTATCTCAGTCCATTTCTAAGGTCCATTTTTCGGGCCTCACCGGTCTTTCGGCCGACAGCCTTACCCTGTCGGATAACTCAGGCTTACCATTTAAACGGGAAAAACCTGTTTTAAGTTTCCTGCTCGATGAAAAAATGCAATCTACAGCCGAAGCCCAGGCTTCTGTTGAAGGGAATGGTTACTCCCTGCAGTTTGGAAATTCGGTCAGGATTCAGCTGATTCAGACTGATTCTGATTCCCTGGGATGGCGGTGCGATGTTGAATTTGAGAATATCTCCGGTGATACTGTTACAATAAGCAACGTCCTTCCTTTCGGTTCCGACAGCGCATCAGTCAGTATAACCGGAATGGGGCCCGACGATCTGGCCCGGGCCCGGCTGTCGCGCCCGGGATATTTGCCGGTAAGGGTTATTCTTCCCGACAACGCATGGGAGTTGGGCTACACTTCTTTCGATGTTCAGACCGGAATCTCGGTTTGCGCTGTTGCGCGACGAATGGAAACAAAGGGCGGACTGAACCGGAGATATAAAACGGTACTGCCTCCCAAAGCAAAGGTCAGCTACAGGATTTATGCCGACATATTCAGGGGGGAGTGGCAGAATGGGCTGAAACTGATGTTCAGGGACCGCTACCTTTATGATATCAGTGAATTTGACAATTCATTGTATGAAAGGGCCGACCTGGCCTGGATCAGGGAAAGCTATCTGATTATGCTCCAGATGGCATGGGACAGGGAGTTTTTCGACAGATCGACCGGCTTATACACTTTTGCAGATGTCCTCAGAAAAGGTATGGATCTCTTCGGATATATTGATGTGTACGGTTTATGGCCGACCTGGCCCCGTCTTGGGCTGGACCAGCGTAATCAGTGGGATCTCTACAGGGATCTGCCCGGAGGGTTGAAACAGCTCCGGATATTATTCGGAGGATTGGCCCGGCAGAACAATACCAGGATGTTTATAGCTTATAATCCCTGGGATACCAGCACCAGGCTTGAAAACCATATGAAGGGAATGGCCTCTCTGATTGCCGAAACCGATGCAGACGGAGTGGTTCTCGACACTCAGGGCAGCTCGAGCCGTCAGCTCCAGTTGGCAGCCGACAGTGTCAGGAAGGGAGTGGTGATGTACTCCGAAGGCATGGCCGTTCCCCGGGATATGCCGGGAATAATTTCGGGAAGGGTTCATAATGCCATATTCCTGAGTCCCGAACTGAACCTTAACAAACTGATAAAACCCGATTTTTCAATCTTCAGGGTCTGTGATGTCGGAGAAGACGTTCTGCACCGCGAGATTGCAATCTCTTTCTTCAACGGATATGGCACCGAGCTGAATATGTTCCGTCCGGGCGGACGGGATGAAAATTACCAGAAGGACCTTGAATATCTCGCCAGAACAACATTTATTCTTCGTCAGAACAACGATGCCTTCCTTGATAAGGAGTGGACACCAATGATCGGGACCCAGGCCGACAGAATCTATGTAAACAGGTGGAGGGCAGGGGAGAAAACCCTTTATACGGTTCTGAACATGCGTCATGAAGGCTTTGAGGGAAAACTGTTCAGGATCGACGGCAATATAACCCGGCATTATGTTTCGCTCTGGAATCATGAGAATATCATTCCCGTTACGGAAGGAGGTATGACCTGGCTCACGTCCACCACTGAGGGATGGCCGGCCTCATTGTCGGGAACCCGTATGGAGGGTTCGCTTGATTGCATTGCTGAATTTCCCCTCCTTCTAGGATCGAAGCTCAGGGGCGATTCACTTATGCTGCGATCGGCAGACAATCACAGGGTGCTTGTTTGGAAAGGAAATCCTTCAAATAGTACTGCTTTCAGGGAATTCCGTCTGAGAAGCGACACGATAATCAGCCTCAGGGATCACTTTGGCTACTATGAGGGAAAGATAGTTGTACAGCTGCTTGACGGAAAAAATCTCCTCGATGAAAACATTCATCATCTCGAGGGAGGCTTACCATGGCTGGTCAGCAGGGTGGAGCGAACTGTCAGGGCTACCGGGATAGCCCCGGACATGATTTTAATACCCGGAACTGAGTTTTCCTATGAGGTCGGCACCTCTGAGGATTTCATGCCTTACCCCGGAGTCAGCGGCTTAACCGTAAGCATCGACAGCTTCCTGATTGACCTTTACCCTGTTACAAATGCCCGGTATTATGAATTTGTTCAAAGCTCGGGTTACAGACCTGTTGATACAGCAAGGTATTTAAGGCACTGGGAATATGGAATCTATTTGCCTGGCCAGGAAAATTATCCGGTTGTTTATCTGAGCCTCGAGGACATGAAGGCCTATGCAAAATGGGCAGGGAAGCGGCTTCCTACAGAAGCAGAATGGCAGCTTGCGGCCCAGGGTACCGACAAAAGGAAATGGCCGTGGGGAAATGAGTTTCACGGTACTTTATGCAATAACTCATTCGGTAAGCCTACTCCTGTTGATGCCTTCAGCAAAGGGATGAGCCCCTGGGGAGTTATTGATATGGTCGGAAATGTATGGCAGATGACCAATGACATGTATTTCAACGGATCTTATTACATGATGGTTATAAGGGGAGGCAGCTTCTATAATCCCGAATCAAGCTGGTGGTACGTTAAAGGAGGACCCCAGCCTCTTGACAGGACGCAGATAATGCTTATGGTGTCGCAGGGATACGATCGAAATGCAACAGTTGGATTCCGGTGCGTGAAGGATATTGAGAGCCGTTACTTCAAAGGAAGACGGTAAGGCGGGATTGTGTTAAGGGTAAAAGATTGCTTCCTCCCGCCGAAGCGGGACTCGCAATGACGGTGGTATAAAAGGGTTTAGTAGCGAGTAACCCGCAACCCGCAACCCGCAACCAGCAACCAGTAACCAGTAACCAGTAACCAGTAACGATAAACTTTTCTTAAACCTTCAGCTTCTTCTCAATCTCACTGATCTGATTTTTGAAGTGCTTATCGGTGTCAATAAGGTTATTGACAGTTTTGCAGGCATGAAGCACTGTGGCATGGTCCTTACCTCCGATATGCGATCCGATGCTTGCAAGCGATGCTTTCGTAAGGTTTTTGGAGAAATACATGGAAACCTGTCTGGCTTGTACAATCTCCCTTTTTCTTGTTTTGCCCTGTATGAGTTCGATCGGGATCTTGTAGTAGTCGCAAACAATCTTCTGAATATATTCTATTGTTATTTCGCGTCTGGATGTACTTACCAGCTTTTCCACCATCTGCCTTGCCAGGTCGAGAGTGATCTCTTTCCTGTTAAGGGTTGACTGGGCATATAAGGATATCAATACGGCCTCCAGTTCCCTGATGTTGTTGGAGATATTGGCAGCCAGATATTCAAAAATCTCATCAGGCAGTTCAATGCCGTCGTTGTATGCTTTTTTCTTCAGTATGGCGAGCCTGGTCTCATAGTCGGGCCTCTGCAGATCTGCCTGCAGACCCCATTTAAACCTCGAGAGAAGCCTCTGCTCCATTCCCTGAAGCTCCACTGGCGGCCTGTCGCACGTGAGTATCAGCTGTTTGCCCGACTGGTGAATGTGATTGAAAATATGGAAGAAAGTGTCCTGTGTCTTTTCTTTTCCCGCAAACTCATGAACATCATCCAGGATGAGGACATCAATCATCTGGTAAAAATGAAGGAAATCATTCTTGTTGTTGTTTCTGACCGATTCAACGAACTGAGTCTGGAATTTATTTGCATTGACATACAGCACAACCTTGTCGGGATGTTTTTCCTTCACCAGGATCCCTATTGCCTGTGCAAGGTGAGTCTTGCCAAGTCCCGAATCACCATAGATCATAAGAGGATTGAATGCCGTACCTCCCGGGTTGTTGCCAACTGCTATTCCTGCCGACCTGGCCAGCCTGTTGCATTCTCCCTCTACATAATTGCTGAAGTTGTAATCGGGATTGAGCTTGGGATCAAAATGCACCTTCTTGATCCCGGGGATAACGAAAGGATTCTTGATAGAAGGCTGAGTAACATTGAATGGAACCTGAACCGGTTTGTTGTGAAGATCCGTCTTGTTTCTCGACGGATACCTTACGGTATAAGGCTTGCCGTCGGAATAATTCGCATTCTCCAGCACAACATTGTATTCGAGTTTGGCATCAGCACCAATCTCACGCCTGAGAGTCTTCCTGAGGATATCTATATATTGCTCTTCGAGGTACTCGTAGAAAAACGGACTGGGTACCTGAATCGTCAAAACATTGTTTTCAAGTTTCAGAGGAATAATAGGCTCAAACCAAGTCTTAAAACTGATGGAGGGAATAATGTCCTTAATTATCTGCAGGCAATTATTCCATACATCGGCGTGTGATTTGTTCATGAAAATATATTGTGTTTGTCGTAGGTTATCCGTTATGCTGATTCCGACAGCAATATTTGTAAAAAAAAAAGTTAAAAAAAAAATTTTTTTCGCTTGTTAAATTCAAAAAAACTATATGGTTTTAACCATCAGCAACTTAAACGGCAAAATAATTATTTCCATTTTATTCTATTGTATATCAATAATTTACAAGCACAACTCCCGGATTTTCCATGACAGACAAACTCTTATACAAAGTGGTAAAATTTTACCGGAAAAGCAAAAAAATGAGGACTATTTTGCCATCATTAAGCTGCTTTATTTTAAGTTCAAGATAATCTGAATTTTAGAAAAAAGCTATTGTTCCCGGGTATTTTTTTTGCCGAACAATGAAAAATGCACATAGCGCTTCGGATTTGTCTTCATATCCTGTAAAAGCATGTCCAGGCTTCCGAGACTGTTGGAAAGATTAGTGTAAAGGGAGTCGTTTGTCATCAGTTTTCCGGCTGTTCCTTCTCCTTCGTTGAGATTACTGATCAGAGATGATGCTCTCTCGAGGCTCAATTTGAGATTATTTATTGAACCGTACAGATCGGCAGCCGCGAGCGTGTCGGCTACGCTTCCCAGTCTGCTGAATGTCGAGGTGAATTTCTCAGAGTTATCAGCAAGCATGGCCGAAAAGGCATTTATATTCATCAGCGTGGCTTTAAGCTCAGCTTCATCGAGACTCCGGGCGGTGCTGCTCAGGCTCGATACTCCTGAGCGAAGGTCAGCCCGGAACCTGGGGTCGATGATTTCATTGACCGATCCAACTACGGTATCGAGTGTCAGGATCAGATCCGATATCTTGTCTTTTAACGGAAGAAGCTCGTCCTCAAGCCTTGTAAGCAGAGAAGTTGCAAGTCTTCCGGGTATAGTGTCGCCGCTTGAATATGTGCCGGGCCCTTCACCGTAAACAAACCTGATCTTCATTCCTGCAATCAGACTTGCTGTTGTGATTTCAGCCACGGTGTTGACCGGAAGTTTGAAACTTTTATCGACCGACAGGGTTACCAGCAACCGGCCGCTGACAGGATCCACGAATTTTACTGATTGAACAACTCCGACTTTATAGCCGTTAACTTCCACCGGGCTCGATTCGGCGAGTCCGCCAACCTGATCGTAAACAACATGGTAGCTGGCGGTACTGTTAAAAAGGTTTTTGCCCTTCAGAAAACTGAAAACCCATATGAAAACCAGAATGGTTAATACTGCAGTAACCCCAATCCTGGCTTCATTCGAGATCTTTTTCATGCGTATGTGATTTTGATTTTAAAGGTCGCATGGAACCCACATGGTTCTGATATTTTTACTCTGGACTGTGATTGTATGCATGTGGGTTTCATTTTGCTGCTTAGATTTTACTTTAAATTAAGTGCGTCCTGTAAAGGTAATATTTTATTATTCCTGACGGCAATGATGAATGCATCGGGGTAAAATGACTCAATCTTCTTGCGGTATTCGGCAGCCATTGAATAGTTGTCAAAACTTCCGGCAGCATACTTGAACTGATTATCCGACTCAATTTCAAACACATCCTGCAGTCCATTGAAGTTTGCGGGTGTGAGTGGTCTCTTTGAGGCTGAAGTGGCTATCTGAACCATAAATCTGGGTTGATCATCAGGTGATGCTCCCTCCTGAACCGCAGTTGATTTGACAGTGGCAGCGCTTTCCTGTGCGGATGATGAAGTATTTGTCTTCTTATCGATTTCGTTTATATAATCCCTTACTGCCCTGTATATTGCCGACGCAAGGTAATCCTGTCCCTCTTTTGAGTTAAGGTATTTCTCCTCTTCCGGGTTGGTCAGGAATCCGGTTTCGATAAGAACACTCGGCATAGAGGTCATATAAAGCACCAGAAAACCTGCCTGCTTGACCCCACGGTCGACCCTCCCGGCCCTGTTCCTGAACTGATTCTGAATATTCGTCGCCAGATAGAGGCTTTGTTCCCTGTACGTGTTCTGCATTATAGTGAACATAATGTACGATTCAGGTGATTTTGGATCGAATCCCTCGTATTTTGTCGAAAAATCGTCCTCCAGAAGTATAACTTCATTCTCTTTCATTGCCACTTCAAGGTTCTGGTCATCCATCGCCAGCCCCATAATCCATGTTTCAGTCCCTTTTATTGTCATTTTCGAGATTGCATTCGCATGAATGGAAATGAACAGATCAGCCTTGTTCTTATTTGCAAATTCGGCTCTTTCATACAAAGCCGGGAATATATCGGTCTTCCTGGTGTAAAGCACTTCAACGTTCCTGAGGTTTTGTTCGATATAGCTTCCGGCCTTAAGGGCAATTGCCAGATTGATGTTCTTTTCCTTGCTTATGGCTCCCAGGGCTCCCGGATCCTTGCCGCCGTGTCCGGGATCTATAACCACAACCCATTTCCTCTCCGATCCAGAGACCGGTGAAAGTAAAAAGGGTAACATGACCGCCAGCAGAATCAATGAAACCAATCGTGGAACCTTTATATAATTGGTACGTTCTTTGACGTTTTTAAAATCTGAACCCATATTCAGTTCATGTTTTTTTAATTAGTTTTGCGCCTGACATCAGGTCATTACAAAAACTGTACAAAAATAGTATTAAAGTTGTATTTTTTAAAACAAAAACGGCTGCTTGTAGTGTTCCTTGTGATGGTCTGTTCTGTTTCATTATTTTCGCAGGAAGACATTTCCCTCAGTGATTCACTGGCTGTTCGCCCCGATACCATAGTAATCGACACCTTAACCCGGAACTTTAAAACAATTTCTCCTGAGGCAATCGACAAAAAGGTTACCTATAAATCGGCAGGCACAAAAAGAAATGATCTTAAGAATAAACGGGTTTTCATGTCCGATCAGGCGGAGGTCATTTACGACGACATTAAGATTACCGCCGATTCCATTGTGTTTGACATGGTTGACAACACGGTCTTTGCAACAGGAAGGCTCGATTCAGTGGGCAAATTAACCGGCAAGCCCGTTTTTACCCAGGGTTCACAGGAAATAGAATCCGATTCGTTGTTCTATAACTTCATCTCCCGTAAAGCAATTGCCTATAAAATTGTTACAAAACAGGAAGATGGTCTCCTCAGAAGCCAGGTTACGAAAATGCTCGACGACGGTACTTCGAATATTGCCCAAAGCACCTATTCGACATGCGACGCTGAACATCCACATTTCTACATACGCCTTCCCAAGGCAAAGATTTACCCTGGTGAAAAAATTATTTCGGGCCCCGGTTACCTTGTACTGGAGGGAATACCACTGCCTGTAGCGCTCCCTTTCGGTTTTTTCCCGATCCAGACAAAGAAGGCAGCCTCAGGTATTTTAATCCCCCGGATAGGTCAGGAGCAGGAGAGGGGATACAACTTAACTGACGGCGGCTACTACTTTGCCGTCAATGATTACTTCGACCTCGCGCTCCGGGGAAGTATTTATACGAATGGCACATGGATGCTGACCACCCAGTCGAATTATTCAAAGAAGTACAGGTTCAACGGACAGTTCAGCTTCAGCTATGCCAACAACATCAGCGGACATAAGGGTCTGAATGATTACCGCAAGACATCGAACTACAAAATAGGTTGGACTTACAGCCAGGATGCCAAGGCAAAGCCTGGATCGAGGTTTTCAGCCAACGTAAGCATGAGCTCAAGCGGTTTCGACAAAAACAACAGCTACGACGTGATGGAACATGTCACAACGCAGCGGCAGTCGAGCGTCAGTTATTCAAAAACCTGGACAGGCACGCCGTTTAACCTTTCTGCCAGCATGAACCATAGTCAGAACGTCAGGAATAAAACTGTCTCCCTGAACCTGCCCAAAATCAATTTCAACATGGCGCGAATATACCCCCTGAAGCGGAAAGGTGCGGCAGGATCGTCCAAATGGTATCAGGAACTTCAGTTTCAATATTCTGCCTCGCTTGATAATCAGATTAATACTTACGACAGCCTTCTTTTTTCAAACAAGGTCTGGAACAATATGAGAAATGGATTCAAGCATGAAGCTCCTGTCAGCATTCAGTTCCGCCCCTTCAGGAACTTCTCAATTTCACCCCAGCTAACCTACAGCGGTGTTCTCTATACACAGAAGTTTGAGAAAAGATGGGATCCTGAGTATTTCAATCCTTCAAGAAATGAGATAGTCCCGCAGGTGGTCACCGATACAATACGTGGTACTTTCTACGGTCATTCGATGAATCCCTCGATAAGTGCAGGGTTCAATCCTCAGATTTTCGGAACTTTTAACTTCAAACCCGAATCAAGGGTGCAGGCAATCCGGCATGTTATAAAACCTTCAGTCGGCTTCAGCTATATTCCTTCTTTCAAGGGACTGAGCAGCGATCTTTACCGGAGTGTGCAGTCGGACACCCTGGGGAATTTCACAGAATATTCGATATTTGACAGGAATATTTACGGAACGCCTTCATTGTCGAGACGAAGCGGCAATATCAGCTTCAATATCACCAATATCCTGGAAGCCAAGGTTTTCGAAAAAAATGATACATCCGGTAAACCCAAAAAGGTCAAGCTGATCGATAATCTGGGGATATCCACCTCCTACAATGTGTTTGCCGATTCGATGAGATGGGCGCCGGTTTCGATGGGCATGCGGACAACCCTTATGAATAATATAGGAGTGTCGGCAGCCAGCAGTTTTTCGCTCTACGGCCTGAGCCAAAGGGGGACTCCGATAAACACTTTTGCATTTGAACAGAACAGGAAACTGATGAGGCTTACCAATTTTTCAATGAGCCTAGATTTCGACCTGGGACGCCTTATTATGGGCGATAAGGACAGATCATCACAGCAATCTTCCCAAAGAACCCCGACCGGTCCGGCAAGCCAGGGCATGAGGACTGAAGATGCAAGCCGTAACATGAGCAATCCGGGCGATCCGACCTCTATGCTGTTCGACGAATACGGATACTATATATTCGATGTTCCATGGTCGATGAGGGTCAGCTACACTTTTCACTACTCAAAGCCCGGACTGAAGTCTAACCTGACTCAGACCTTATCGGCAAGCGGTAACGTAAACCTGACCGGTAAAACCGCATTGACCTATACCACCGGTTATGATTTTTCACACAAGGAAATCACGATGACACAGATAGGAATAACCCGCGACCTTCACTGCTGGGTTATGAGCTTTAACTGGGTACCCAACGGATCGATGAAAATGTGGAATTTCACTATCCGGGTCAAGTCATCGATTCTGGCCGACCTGAAATACGAACGTCGCAAGGATTTTCACGATAACTTTTAACAGGATTCCCGATGGCGGGCAAAAAAAAGGACATGCAAAAACATGTCCTTTTCTATAATATCCTGCTGAATTGTTACTCGGCAATAATCTCAAAGTCTACATCAACCTTTACTTCCCTGTGAAGCCTGACAACAGCCTTGTACTTGCCGACTTCCTTGATCTGGTCTTCCGGCAGGGTGATAGTCTTGCGGTCAACTTCAAATCCCTTCTCTTTGAGCGCTTCTGCAATCTGAATTGTGTTCACTGAACCGAAAATCTTGCCCGATGTACTGGTCTTGGCTCCGACTACCAGCGAAATTCCGGCCATTTTGGCGGCAATCTCCTGCGCGTTGGCCTTGATTTTCTCCTCCTTGTGGGCCCTCTGTTTCAGATTCTCTGAGTGCATTTTCTTTGCCGAAGGAGTTGCTGCAATAGCATATCCTTTGGGTATCAGGTAATTGTTTGCGTATCCGTTCCTGACCACGACGATATCGTCTTTCTGTCCAAGCTTGCTGGTATCCTGCAATAAAATTACTTCCATAGCTATCCCTCCTTATTTTAAAAGGTCTGTTACATAAGGAAGAAGAGCAATATGACGGGCCCTTTTAACGGCTTTTGCCACCTTCCTCTGATATTTCAATGATGTTCCGGTAAGACGGCGTGGTAGTATCTTACCCTGGTCATTCAGGAACTTCTTCAGGAACTCGGGGTCCTTGTAGTCGATATACCTTATCCGGTTCTTCTTGAAACGGCAGTACTTCTTTTTCTTTACCTCCACTGTGGGAGGAGTCAGATATCTGATTTCTGATTCGTTCTGTGCCATAGCTTATTCCTCCTTGCTTTTTCCTGATTCTTTTTGTCTTCTCTTCTTTTCTGCATACTCGACGGCATGTTTTTCCATCCTGAAAGTCAGGAACCTGATTATCCTTTCGTCCCTGCGGTATTGCACCTCAAGTTTCTCAATAAGGTCTCCGGTTCCCCTGAATTCAATAAGATAATAGAAGCCTGTCGACTTCTTCTGAATTGGATAGGCCAGCTTTTTCAGGCCCCAGTTCTCTTCATGAACGATCTCACCTTCGTTTTCGGTGATGACCTTCTTGAATTTTTGTACCGCTTCCTTCATCTGGTTCTCAGACAAAACGGGAGTTGCAANNAAACGGTTTCGTACTGATTCAACATAATAGTTAACTGTTTTTGTTTTTAATGATTTTGGCTCGCAAAAGTACAATAATTTTCATTAAAGAAAAATTTTTGCATGATTTTAATACTGAAAGAAATGGATGAATAATGCATTCTTCCCGGACCATCCCGCCCGGGTTAATTTGTTTCTCCTTTTTCAGGCAGAATGCTTTTTGATTATATTTGTATTTCTTCAAATTTCATTCGTGCGGGAGTCAACAGTTATATGGAAAATTTCATAGTATCAGCAAGAAAATACAGGCCGGCAACCTTCGACATGGTGGTGGGGCAGGATACAATTACAAATACACTGAAAGCCGCAATTAAAGGGAACCATCTGGCACAGGCCTACCTTTTCTGCGGACCCAGGGGGGTTGGTAAAACAACCTGTGCGAGGATATTTGCCAAGACTATCAACTGCAGTAATCTCAGGGAAAACGGCGAAGCCTGTGATGCCTGCGAATCGTGCCTGTCGTTCAATACACTGCGATCGTTTAACATCCATGAACTCGATGCCGCCTCCAACAATAAGGTAGAAGACATAAGGAACCTTACCGACCAGGTGAGAATCCCGCCTCAGGTCGGCAAATACAGCATCTACATAATTGATGAGGTTCACATGCTTTCCACCCAGGCGTTCAATGCCTTCCTCAAGACCCTTGAGGAACCTCCTTCACATGCCATCTTCATTCTTGCCACTACCGAAAAACATAAAATAATCCCAACCATCCTCTCCCGGTGCCAGATATTCGATTTTAACAGGATCAGGATAGAAGACATTGCAGCCCGTCTGGCATATGTAGCCGCCAATGAGGGCGTTGTAGCAGAGGAGGAGGCTCTTCATATTATTGCCCAGAAAGCTGACGGTGCTCTCAGGGACGCCCTTTCGATCTTTGACCAGATTGTCAGCCTGTGCGGAAAAAAGATTACTTACAAGGACGTAATAGGGAATCTTAACGTCCTTGATTTTGAGTATTATTTCAGGACGGTTGAAGCCGCGCTTAAAGGAGATGTTGCTTCAGTTCTTACGATATTCAGCGATGTGCTTGAAAAGGGATTTGACGGGCATAATTTTGTCTCGGGCCTGTGCAGTCACCTTCGCGATCTTCTTGTGAGCAAGGATGAGATAACCCTGAAACTTCTTGAGGCAACCCCTGCTATCCGGCAGAGATACCTCGAACAATCAGTGAACTGTTCCGAAGAGTTTATCTTTAAGGCGCTGGATCTTGGGAGCAATACTGATCTGTCATACAAAGCGAGCAAAAATCCCCGCCTTCATGTCGAATTGTTTCTTATCAGGTTGTCCCGACTGAATTCAACCTCAACTGAAGTGACAGAAAAAAAAAAGCCTGAAATAACCCAAAAGGAAGAAGAGATACCTTATCCCTCAAAGTCGGGAATAATAAGGGAAACAGCGGAACATCCTGAAGCTTTCAGAACCAGAGAGACTGAACATCCCGGCGGAAAGCATGCACCCGTAATCGAAAAACATACACGGTCATTCTCAATTAAGGATATTATTTCAGAAGAAAAGAAAGATAATGCACCTGTAAGTGATCAGACTGTCGAAAAGGCCCCGGAAGCGAAGCATCAGGATCAGGTTCCGGTTCCGGCAGAAGAACTTACGGCTGAGTCTTTTGATAAAGCCTGGAAGGAATTCACCGATTCACAGAAAGGAGAAGGCGCCAGGGTTGTCAGCATGTTCAAATCGGTGAAGACTGAAATAAATGAGGAGTCAGGTATTACAATCCATCTTTCAAATGCCGCCCAGAAGGACCTTTTTGTCCTGAACTACAAACCACGCCTTTCCGCTTTCCTGCAGAAGAGGTTCAATACGGGTGAAATTGAAATCATTACAACGGTTGATCTTTCTGAAACCAACGGAATTATCTATTCTGATGAACAGAAATACAATCACCTGGTGACAAAATATCCCGGACTCAAGGATTTTAAAAAGGCCTTTAATCTTGATATTCCGTAAAATACTGGTAACTGTTCTGACCGGTGCATGATGAATACGACATATTGAAAAATAATCCGGGGGAGCGGACTTCAGTGGAAGTAAGGGCCGCAGGTATTGCCCACGACCTTAATAACGTTCTAACAGTCATATCGGGCTATGCCGAAATGCTGAGGGATGATCTTGCCGGTAATGAGTCATTTAAAGAGAATGCCGAAAGAATTCTTTCTGCAGTGGGCAGGGCAAAGTCACTGACCGGGAAACTTCTTGAATCAGGGAACAGCCCTTCTGAAAATTGTACCGTTGTAAACCTGAATGATGTGGTTGCAGAAACACTCGGTTTCCTTCGTCCTTCCTTACCATCAGAGATAAGCCTCATTACCGGCTTCCACACTGAAGCCATTCCTGTTTATGCCGATCCGTCCGAATTGCTCAGGGTGTTCCTTAATATAATCAGGAACGCTGTCCAGTCGATGGGGGAAAAGGGAGGCACACTATCCGTTCAAACCTCAGTGAGGGAGGATGGGGAAGAGCATGCTGTTGATGGCAGTCGGTCCGGAAGGTGCGGCATTGTTGCAATAACCGACACCGGATGCGGAATGGATCCTCTGACACTGAAAAGAATATTTGAGCCTTATTTTACTTCACGGTACGATGGTACTGGCACGGGAATCGGACTCTATGTGTCGGGGGAGATAATCAGCGGCCTGGGAGGCACAATAAGCGTCTCAAGCAGGGAAAACGAAGGATCTGTTTTTACAGTGCGACTTCCCTTGTTTAATAGGGGTTGATTATTGATGAACATTATTTGAATAAGAATTTGTAACTTAGCATTCTCAATGTTTTTGTAATAATCAAAACCAGATAGGAATGCCGGTTGTCATGATCATAGACGATGACAGAGATCTGCGGGAGATGCTCAGAACGGCACTTCTGAGAAAGGAATATACGGTAGTTGAAGCTGATAACGGCAGGGAGGCGCTGAAAAACTTCAAACCCGGCCTTACCGACCTGGTGATAACCGATCTTCTTATGCCCGAAGAAGACGGCCTGAAAGTGATTATGATGATGCGGGAACTGAAAAAAGGAATCAGGGTTATCGCAATATCCGGCGGGGGAAAAGCCGGCCCCGGGAACTACCTCGAAATGGCAAAGGCCCTTGGAGCTGATGCTGTCTTCTCAAAGCCCTTTGCGATAAATGACCTTGTAACCAGGATTGAAGAGCTTCTCAGAATCGAACAATAGGTTTTTAAGATTGTTAAACAGTCAAATTTAAACTCAGAAAAATATGTTGAAGAAAAAAGTTGAAGATATCTGCAACCGTCAGATTGAAAGAGAAGGATACTCGTCAAACCTCTACCTTGCAATGGCTGTATGGGCCGAAACCAAAGGTTTTCAGGGTACCGCAGGCTGGCTCTATGCCCAGGCCGATGAGGAACGCGAACACATGCTTAAACTTATTAAATTTGTCAACGACAGGGGTGGCAAGGCTAATGTCCCTGCTTTTGAGAAACCTCCGGTCGAGTTTGAAAGCGTTCAGTCACTGTTTGAGGAAGTCCTGAAACACGAAGAATTCATTACGGCAAGCATCAACGAAATGGTCGAACTGACACTCACTGAGAAAGACTATACAACCAATAATTTCCTTCAGTGGTATGTTGCAGAACAAACAGAGGAAGAATCCAATGCAAGAGGCATTCTCGATAAACTGAACCTGGGCGGCAAGCATTCTCTCTATCCGTTTGACCGCGACCTTTTAAGTTTAAGAACTAAAAAATAGGCACAGGATCAATATTTCAACGATAACATATTTCCCGCAATTTTTATTCGGGAAGACATACTGAAGCCCGGTAACTGACAATGCACAAATTAGTTACCGGGCTTTATTTTTTCCCGCCATCTTTACAGCCGATACTCCTGATCCAATATAAACGAGGTGTTTTTGACAACCTTTGCGAAAAAGAGTAATTTTGCGGGATATTTTCAGAAATTGTAAAAACTATTATAGATGGATTTTATCAATAAAATGCTTGGTTTGTTCCTCGGCAATAAGTATGAAAGGGACATCAAGGAGATTACTCCCTACGTTAAGGAGACTCTTCAGGAATACGACAAGCTTAGAAATATTTCAAATGATCAGCTAAGGGAACTTACCTTCAGTCTGAAAAAGGAATTGATGGAAGCTCTTGAATCTGATGAAAATGAGATTAAAGTTCTGAGGCATAAGGCTGAAGAAGAGGAGGATGTTGACCGGAAAGAGGAGCATTACAATCAGATCGACAAGCTGGAAAAACTGATTGAAGAGAAAATTGAGAAAACTCTAGATTCTCTTGTACCGCGGGGATTTGCCATTATGAAGGAGACTGCAAGGCGATTCAAGGAGAACGATTTTCTCGAAGTAACGGCACTTCAGTACGACAGGGATCTTGCAGCAACAAGGGAAAGCATTGTAATAAAGGGCGACAAGGCTGTATGGAGCAACAAATGGACAGCTGGAGGAAATGAGATAGTGTGGGATATGGTCCACTATGATGTTCAGCTTATCGGCGGTGTAGCCCTGCACAAGGGGAAAATTTCAGAAATGGCTACAGGTGAAGGAAAAACACTCGTCGCCACCCTTCCGGTATTCATTAATGCGCTGGCCGGCAGAGGCGTCCATATCGTTACAGTCAACGACTACCTTTCAAAACGCGACTCCGAATGGATGGGACCTATGTATGAATTTCACGGACTCACCGTTGACTGTATCGACAAGCACCAGCCTAATTCAGCAGCAAGGCGCAAGGCATACAATGCCGATATTACCTTCGGTACCAACAATGAATTCGGTTTTGACTACCTGAGGGATAACATGGCTATAAATCCCGAGGACCTTGTCCAGAGGAAACATCATTACGCCATCGTCGACGAGGTCGACTCCGTGCTCATAGATGATGCCCGTACTCCTCTTATAATATCAGGCCCCACGGCAAAAAGTGATACTCAGCAGTTCGATGAACTTAAACCTAAGGTCGACAAGCTCGTCAGCGCTCAGAAGCGACTGGTCACCCAAATTCTTGCTGATTCAAAGAAACTGATTGGCGAAGGCAATAACGAGGAAGGAGGGAAACTGCTCCTCAGAGCCTACAAGGGACTTCCTAAAAACAATGCACTGATAAAATATCTGAGCGAGGAAGGAAACAGAACCCTGCTCCAGAAGACCGAGAACTTTTACATGCAGAATAACAGCAAGGAGATGCCCAAGGTCACCGATGAACTCTATTTCATTATCGATGAAAAGGCCAATTCAATTGAACTGACCGAAAAAGGCCTCGACCTTATCTCCGATTCTGTTCAGGATGCCAGCTTCTTCGTGCTTCCAGACATGGGTTCAAAAATTGCCGATCTTGAAAAGGCAGGACTGGACGAGAGGGAAAAACTCAGAAAGAAGGACGAACTGCTTCAGGATTATTCAGTGAAATCCGAGCGCGTACACACAATGACTCAGCTTCTAAAGGCCTGGACTCTTTTTGACAAGGACGTAGAGTATGTGGTGATCGACAACAAGGTAAAAATTGTCGACGAACAGACAGGCAGGATACTTGAGGGCCGCCGCTATTCCGACGGCCTTCACCAGGCCATTGAAGCAAAGGAGAATGTTAAGGTTGAAGAGGCTACCCAGACTTATGCAACCATAACCCTGCAGAACTATTTCAGGATGTATCATAAGCTCGCCGGTATGACAGGAACGGCTGAGACCGAAGCCGGAGAGTTCTGGAACATCTATAAGCTTGATGTGGTTGTGATTCCGACCAATAAGAAGGTTATCAGGAGCGACAGGGAGGATCTTGTTTATAAAACAAAAAGGGAAAAGTACAACGCGGTTATTGATGAGATTCTCCAGTTAAACAAGATCGGACGCCCCGTTCTTGTAGGCACAACATCAGTGGAGATCTCTGAACTGCTCAGCAGGATGCTGAAAATGAAGGGGCTCAAACATAATGTTCTGAATGCCAAGCTGCACCAGCGAGAGGCTGAAATAGTCGCGGAGGCCGGAAAGACGGGAACAATAACAATTGCTACCAACATGGCAGGCCGTGGTACCGATATAAAACTGACCGCTGAGGTACGGGAAGCAGGCGGACTGGCTATCATTGGAACGGAACGACATGAATCGCGCCGCGTCGACCGCCAGCTAAGAGGAAGATCAGGCCGGCAGGGCGACCCCGGTTCATCCCAGTTCTTCGTTTCGCTCGAGGATGAACTGATGAGACTCTTCGGATCAGAAAGGATCGCCGGCATAATGGATAAGCTCGGTCTGAAAGACGGTGAGGAGATACAGCATCCGATGATTACCAAATCGATCGAACGTGCCCAGAAAAAGGTTGAAGAGAATAACTTCGGAATCAGGAAAAGGCTTCTGGAGTATGATGACGTTATGAATTCCCAGAGGGAGGTAATCTATAAGAAAAGAAAACATGCACTGCTTGGCGAAAGACTTTCGGTCGATGTTGCCAACATGATGTTCGACGTTACCGAGAGCCTTGTGGAGACTTATCATAAGGATGGTGATTTTGAAAATTTCGAATTCGACCTGATACGGTCGTTTTCAATGGATTCACCTGTTTCCAAACAGGATTTTGTGAAGGACAGCGCCCAGCAGATTACTGATAAAGTTTATGCAAAGGTTCTCGATACTTACAGGAGAAAGGTCGAGGCAATATCAAATCAGGCCTACCCCGTTCTGAAGGATGTCTACGAGAGAATGTCACATGTGTATGAAAATGTGGTTGTTCCTATTTCCGACGGAGTCAGGGTCTTCCAGGTTGTTACCAACCTTAAGGCAACGGCCGAATCGGAAGGCAGGGAACTGGCAAAGGCTTATGAAAAAACCGTTGTTCTTGCCACTATCGATGAAATCTGGAAGGAACATCTGCGTGAAATGGATGAGCTTAAGCAATCGGTTCAAAATGCAACCTATGAGCAGAAAGACCCTCTCCTGATTTACAAATTCGAGTCATTTGAGCTCTTCAAAACAGTTATAGCGAAAACGAACAAGGATGTAGTAAGTACACTTATGAAGGGTTCCATACCCACTCAGGATCCTGATCAGGTAAAAGAGGCACAGCGCAAAAGGCAGGTTGATATGAGCAATTACCGGGCTTCTAAAAGCGATTTCTCCCAATACAGCAACACAGGCGGCGGTGGAGCTCAGCAGGAAAAGAATCAGAAGGTGGAACCTGTCAGGGTTGAAAAGAAGGTGGGCAGGAACGATCCCTGTCCCTGCGGCAGCGGAAAGAAGTACAAGAACTGCCATGGGAGCACCCAGCCATCAGCTCCGGCAGGTCAGGCGCCTCCCCGGTGATCAGGCTTTTGTTAATTCTTCAATAGTCTTCTGAATCCTTGTCATGGTCGGTCTGCTGACCGGAACAAGCGGAAGCCTGAGATTGTTGCTGCATATATTCAGTACACTGAGCATGGCTTTAATGCCAGCCGGATTACCTTCAGCAAAAAGCAGGTCTATCATCTCGAGATAACGAAACTGAATCTCTCTGGCCGATTTAAGATTGTTTCTCAAAGTGTGGCTGACCAGCTCCGAACAGGCAGCAGGAAACGCATTGGCCAGAACGGAAATGACACCCGAACCTCCGGCAGCAATCACAGGAATTGTTAACATGTCATCACCGGATATCACGTCGAAGTTTTCAGGTTTACTCTTTATTATTTTCATTATCTGGCCGATATCGCCACTGGCCTCCTTAACTCCCGTTATGTTCTCACAATTGTGAGCCAGCTCAAGACAGGTGTCTGCAGTTAAATTACATCCTGTACGCCCCGGTACATTGTATATTATAACCGGGACAGAACACCATGTCGCAATAGCCTTGAAGTGCTGGAACAACCCCCGCTGAGTTGGTTTGTTGTAGTATGGGGCCACCGAAAGGACACCATCGATCCCTGTAAGGTCGGCCTGCCTGATACTATTGACAACCTCCCTGGTGTTGTTTCCTCCGATACCCACAATAAGGGGAACCCTGCTGTCAACATACTCAACAACATACGATACAACTGCCTGTTTCTCATCCTTCGACAGGGTGGGCGTTTCTCCGGTAGTGCCAAGAACAACTATATAATTGACTCCTCCGGAGATGACGTGGTTTATGACGCGCCCCAGGGCGGCAAAATCGATGCTCGAATCACTTTTAAACGGCGTAACTATTGCAACTCCGGTTCCTTTTAATTTTTTCATCTTATAAATAATTATACTGCTTTCCTGGCTGATTTTGAATTGATCATGTCGAGGTAATACAGTACCTGATCAAGGTACTTTTCTGTATTTACCGGACTCTTCATCGATATCATCAGGTCGAATGGAGAAGTCTCGGGGTTCTCTCCTGAAAGCCCCACCTTTATTCCTGCCTGCGAAAGGGAACTTGCATAGAACAGAGGAAAGAGGTTCATGAAATTGATATCAATCAGTAGATCGAATTTTGTATTTATGAAGGATTCCGAATCCGGATGAAAAGGGCAATAGAAAAAATTCAACTCGGTCTTTTTAATACATGTGAAATATCTTATTGCGGTGTAGCAGTCAGGTAATTCTTTTCCCGGAAAATATCCAAGTATCCTGACATCCTTGTTTTGTTCGGCCATTTTCTGGTGAAACCTGGTCAGGACACTGAAGTCGTCAGGACTCGAAGCATCCCATACTATGCCGATGGTCCTGATATGAAAAAAGTTGATATATAGCGGTTTCCTTCTTATCCTGGCCATTCTGCCTGCCAGCTTCGATTTCCCGATTCTGATCCGAAGGTTCCTTAATAATTCCATTGTGCAAACCTAACAGTTTTTTGTAAATGAAAACAAGGTGCAGCTGCTAAAATTTTCCTGTCATGAGCAGAAATTCATCCTCGCCGATGATCTTGATTCCCAGCTCCTCGGCCTTTTCTCTTTTTGAGGGCCCCATGTTGTCTCCGGCAAGTATAAAAGAGGTGTTTCCGGATATCGATGAGGAATTCTTTCCTCCATGCCGTTCTATAAGATCCTTGTATTCATCCCGGGTATGCTTCGTGAAAACACCTGATATCACAATTGTTTTTCCTTTTAACGCACTTCCCGAATCCGCGCTTTTGGCCTCGCCCGTCATTTTTATTCCGGCAGCCCTTAAGCGGTTTATTATTTCAATATTCTCCGGATCGGCAAACCAGGCAATAATGCTTGAAGCTATCCTCGGACCAATTTCATTCACGGCGGTCAGCGTTTCAATATCAGCCGACATCAGATGTTCGATTGAAGGGAATTCTGAGGCCAGTGTCTTTGCCACAGTCTCACCCACGTGTCTTATTCCCAGTGCATATACAACCCTGTGATATGGTACGCTGACCGATCCTTTTATGCTTGATATTATTCTGGCCGCTGATTTTTCACCCATCCTTTCGAGCGGCACCAGCTGTTCAGCCCTGAGGTCGTAAAGATCGGCAACAGTCCTGATAAGCCCCCTGCTGAACAACAGATCAACAGTCTCTTCCCCGAGTCCGTCGATATCCATGGCCTTCCTGCCAATAAAGTGCTCGATTCTTCCCTTTATCTGAGGCGGACAGTGAAGATAATTGGGACAATAATGATTGGCTTCACCTTCGTTGCGCACCAGAGCGGTGCCGCATTCGGGACATTTATCAATGAACTCAATCCTCCTGCTCGACTCGTCGCGCACCGAGCTGTCCACACCAACGATTTTGGGAATGATTTCACCCCCTTTTTCAACATAAACCATATCGTTGATATGAAGGTCGAGCAGGAATATCTGATCGGCATTGTGCAGTGATGCCCTTTTTACCGTAGTGCCGGCAAGCTGAACGGGGTCCAGATTGGCAACAGGTGTTACCGTTCCTGTCCTTCCCACCTGGTATGCCACCGACAACAGCCTGGTAAGTGCCTGTTCAGCCTTGTACTTATACGCTATTGCCCACCTGGGTGATTTGGCAGTATATCCTGCCTCTGCCTGTTGATCGATGGAGTTCACCTTGATTACAACTCCGTCGGTGTCGTAAGGAAGATGCACCCTTTTTTCATCCCACACTGTTATAAACTGAATAACTTCCTCTATGCTCCGGCAAACCTGAGTATGTGTATCGATCTTGAAGCCCCAGCCGGCTGCAGCCTTCAGATTTTCGTAGTGGGTACTGAATGGAAGTCGCTCTCCCAGGAGAAAATAAAACATGCAATCGAGGTTCCGGGAGGCAACCACTGACGAATCGAGCGTCTTGAGTGTGCCTGCTGCTGCATTGCGGGGATTGGCAAACAGGTTAAGCCCTTCTTTTTCCCTCTCCTCGTTGAGCCGTTGGAACTCAGCCCTTGGCAAAAGTATCTCACCTCTCACTATGAACTCCCCGGGAATTTCAGAACTCCTTACCACCGCCGGTATGCTGCCTATTGTCCTGACATTTGCCGAGACATCATCTCCTTTGGTCCCGTCGCCTCTGGTAAGGGCAGTGGACATCACACCGTTGATGTAAGTAATACTGATTGATGCGCCGTCGAATTTGAGTTCGCAGACATATTCAACATCACCGGTGACCGATTTCCGGAGTCTGGCATCAAAGTCGCGAAGCTCATCGAAATTATATGTGTTACCAAGTGAAAGCATCGGGTATTTGTGTTCATATTGCCTGAATTCTTTTGCAATATCACTTCCTACCTTAAGGGTGGGAGAGGCAGGGTTGGCAAATTCCGGATACTTCTTCTCAATCGCTTCCAGCTCATTTAAGAGAAGATCATACTCGAAATCCGAAATAACAGGTTGATTTAAAACGTAATACCTCCGATTGTGGTCTTCAATCTCCTTGCGCAGCCTTTCGATGCGCCCCTTTGCTTCTGCCTGATTCATCTGATTTTATCGATTTAGCTCCAGATACCGTCAATTACCTTTCCGCATTTGCTGCATTTCTTCCCGGCAAGGGTATTGGCGACAATCCGGTATCCCTGCCTGACTATAAGTTGGGTGCCGCAATCCGGACACTTTGTATTTGACAACTCATTCCCGGGAACATTTCCGGTGTAGACATATTGCAATCCCTCATCGCGGGCTATCTTTACAGCGGCGTTGAGCGCCTCCACCGGAGTGGGAGGGAGTTGTTCAAGCTTGTATGTGGGATGAAACCTGCTGAAATGAATTGGAGTATTGCTGAATCCGTTCTTTGCCAGCCAGTTGCACATTTTCTTAATCTCATCCATGTCGTCGGTCCAGCCCGGCACGATAAGGTTGGTTATCTCAAGCCACACTCCCATGTCCCTGTAAATCCTCAGGGAATCAAGTACGGGCTGAAGCTTCCCGCCTGAAAGCCGCAGGTAGGTGCTGTCATTGAACGATTTGAGATCGATATTGGCGGCATCTATCACGGTGCAGAGCTTTCTTAACGGCTCCGGATTAATATAGCCGTTTGATTTGAATACGTTCCTGATCCCGGCCTGCTTTGCAAGAAAAGCAGAGTCAAAGGCATATTCATAAAATGTAACCGGTTCGGAGTAGGTATATGCTATCGAACTGCAGTTCTTTGACAGACACTCCGTAACTACTTTGTCGGGCATCAGGCTGATATTCCTTGTCTTATCCGGTCCTGTCTGCGATATGGTCCAGTTCTGGCAGTTAAGGCATGCAAGGTTGCACCCGGCAGTGGCTATCGAAAAAGCACGCGTTCCCGGTAAGAAATGATACAGAGGCTTCTTTTCAATCGGATCAACATTCACAGAACAGGGATTCCCGTAAGCCAGGGTGTATAGCACCGACCTGTTCACCTTCCTGTTCCTGCACTGGCTTAGTTCACCCTCCTGAAGCACACACTCGTTGGGACAGATCCGGCACATGGTCCCGCGGGCCGTCTTTTCCTGAAACATGGCCTCCCTCCTGAAATCATTCTGGTCTTCTCCGGCATTTCCGGCCAGTAATCCATGACCCGGAAGACACAGCATTCCGGCAGACAATGCTGCACACTGCTTTATGAATTTTCTTTTGTTTATCTTACTCTCTCTGCGTTCCATGGATAAGGAGTTGCAAACCCAAAAATACGAAAAACTAGCGGTTTTTGGATGCCAGGTAAAACAGAAACCCTGTTGCTGCCAGCAAAGGCAGTATATATAAAGAAATGCTGATTCCCAGTAAGGGAACGGCTATGCCTGAAAATGCAAGGAACCCGATTGCTGATCCTGAAAGATCCGAACTGTAAACCCTCGAGGGATTCTGAACAATGTTTCCTCCTGAAGTCAGATCCCTGTAGAAACTGCCAGTGATAACTGCAGGCAAAAATCCCAGAAGTATCAACAGCCCTGTTACTGCCGGCTTCCAGGTCATAGCCAGGATTCTCCCTGCCAGCAGGCCTGAGATTGCATACAGTACGACAAGTATAAAGGTTCTTATTGCCATGTGCCTTCTGGTACGAAACAGCCGGCTGCTACCCGAACCTGTGGCAAGACCGGCCATCAGCCCGGCAATTATAAGCCCCGTTGCCTGATACATGTTGCCCAGGGTCAGCTGAAGCATCAGAAGCAGTATTATTTCGTATCCTGCAAGGGCCAATGCGCTGAAATACATAAGCCCCGTGTCCTTTCTGAAGTTCAAAAGTGAAAGTGCGAAGAGTATAATCAGTAGAACTATTGAGGGTGTCTTCGCACTTGTGTCCATGCTTAGTATGAATGACTGATAGTAAAAACATGCTGCAGGAACAGTCGATCTGTTGGGCTTCACGGTGCTGTCCATCAGCGCAGTGATTTCTTTGGACCTGGCCGTTACCAGATCGTCGGAGAGATAATCGGAACAGACATAGGAGTTACCAAGTTCTTTTTCATCTGTCAGCCTGCAGAATGCAGTTGAAATTTCATCGTCAGAAGCAATAAAGTAGAGTTTGCTGCCCGCAACAGGCACAACATTGCCGAATACTGCCTTCAGGCTGTTGTAAACTGAAGAGTAAAGCCTTACGGCCTCACTGTTGAAGTAGTTGGGATTGATACCGGGTGAACAGGAGAAGGCAGCTCCCTCATTCATGATCTTTTTAACCGACCGGAAGAATTCCACAGTGTAATACCTGTTAAGCGAAAGTGAAGAAGGAGGGGGGAGAAGCATTATTACTGCATCGAATTTTTTGCCGGTCTCCCTTATGTAACTGAAAGCATCGTTGTTGATAACGGTTAGCAAAACTTTCTCATTTTTTGCGACACTTTCAATATCAGCCGACAGCGCGGGATCGCGTTCAACATAAACCAGTTCCCTTATATTGTATTTGGATATCTCCTTAATCCTCGATCCTGCTGATCCTGATATCAGCAGCACCATGGCGGGGTCATTGGTCTGCAGCATGCCATAGTGAATATCCTCCTCACTTTCTGCAGCATCACTGCTGTAAGTGATCAGCCGCTGGTTGTAATATGTGCTTGCCTCGCCGTGATATTCACCCCTGGTGATATTTCCATATGGGGTGTCGAAGGTTTCAGTAACCTTTATACCCTTCAGCAGCAGCTGTCTGAAGATGAAATCCGGAGGAAATAAAATCATCAGTGAGACAAACAGCAATGTCCCTGTTTTCAAAACCAGTTTTTCTGTTTTGTTTTTTATGAAGAATGTCAGCAGCGACCAGGTTATGCCCATCAGGGTAATTATAAGAAGGGCCTGATAGGTATTCAGGATTCCTGCACCGGGCAAAGAAATCGCGATACCGGCAAGAATTCCGCCGGCCGTCTCGACCGAAAAGGAAACACCCGGGGTTTTTCCGGATGCCTTTCCTGCTTCAGTAAGCTTTATAAAGGTAAAGCCAGATAAAAGGCAGAAGGGGAGAAGCGCCAGGAAGGTGAAGATCAGACCGGCCGGAAATGAGGGAGTCTCGCCGGGATTAAGGATCAGCCTGGCCAGCGAAAGCATCAGGATTATTGAAAGCAGGGGACCTGCGGTGAATAGCAGGCATATCTTTCCGATACCTGAAACGGCCGAACCTCTGGCAAGTGAAGAACCTAAGGCAGAACCTATGAGCCATGAGCACAGAAAGGCGCCTGCAATGAGTTCATAACCTCCGGTGATGTTCATCATCTCCCTGAGCATCAGGAGCTGAACGGAGGAACTTAAGAAACCTGTTATAAATAGGGCTCTGCCCGGGTCAAATCTTTCGGAAAAAAATTCATCGTTCATGATCACTTTTTCTCTTCCTCGATCACAATGCCTTCGTAGATGAATATGTCGGCATTTTTCCAGCCATCCCATCCCAGACCAGCCTTGTCGCGCGATGTATAGCCCAGGAATTGCTCTACCGTCCATTTATTCTCCGTGGCAACCTGTGGCAGCATCGTCCCCGACCGGTAATCTTTCTTTATATATATCCCGTGCCGGCCAAGTTCGATTTCATTGATGCTTTCTATCTTCCTCATCGGTCCGAGAACAGTGATCTCCAGGTCCGTTTTGGAGAATTCATCCCTGGTAAGACGCGAAAACCGGGGATCGCCGAAAGCCGACGACTGGGACGACTCCAGCACCACTTCGTACAGCGGGTCAGAGGAGACGAATCTTCCTATGCATCCCCTTAAATTGCCGTCGATCTTCAGGGTTACAAATGCTCCCAAAGGCTTTTTGAATATTTCAGGCAGTTTTTCCCTGTCGACAGCAACCCTTTTCTCTTCATAAAGCAGCGACCTTATATTATCGCGTGCAAGCGAAATCAGACCGGCCTTTTCTTTATCTGTGAACCTGATCTCATCCGACAGTCTGCCTCCGGTCTTGCCGGCGTTCGGTTTTTCAAATAAGCCTATGGCATTGTATCCCACGACACCTTCCCTGTCGCCAAACTTTGAATCGCCTGAGTTGCAGTAATCAATCTTCCTGAATTGAAGATTGCTGTTTCCTTCGGCCAGGTAAAGAAGCAGCAGTCCCGATGTCCATCCGCACATGCTTGTTACCAGCCCCGGATCATCAGTCTGGGAATTCTTCCGGAGTGTGGTCAGAAACTTTTCAGGGTCGCCCGAAACAATGGCATCAGCTGTCGATTTGTCAACTGTATATGCCGTTTTGTATGAAGGATAGTGCGAAAAATCACTGCTGATTACGAACAGGTTGTCGGGAGTGAACCAGGGCCTGAGTATATCAGCGATCTTCCTGATGTCTTCTGTTTTGTTCGTTCCTATAATAACAGGAACAAGTTCAGGCTCGTCGCTGAACCAGTACTGTATTAATGGAACCTGCACTTCGAGGCTGTGTTCCTGCTTGTGTGCATCAACGGGGAAACTGAAAATCTTGTTTTCCCTGAGCTTGTTTGCGATGTCCCTGTTAACCACTGCCCTGCCAAGTGGTGTTATAAAATCGCCGGTGTTGTATGGTGAAGCTCCGGCAAAGGCCATAACATGGCTGGATCCTATCAGGAAGATGTTTTTGTACGCAGCTTTCCTGTCAATGGCGGAGAAAGCTGATGCGGCAACCTTTCCGGAATAAACATAGCCGGCATGGGGGCTTATTATTGCCCTGACCTTGCCATCCGGAACCGGTATCTTTACACAGGTTTCGAACAGCTCTGCAATTTCTTTAGCAAGGGTTTCCCCTGAGGCTGTGTAAAATCTGCCTGCCGCAACAGGCTGTCTGTCTGATGACCTCTGCTGGGAAGATGAATCCATAACAATGAATATTAATGCCGCTCCAATCACAAGCTTTCGCATGGTGCAAAGCAATTGGTTTACCGTAATAAAGTTATGGCAAAAAAATCAGAAACAGAAGCTGACAGGAGGAAATTGAGCTGCCGGCCTATATAAATATCATTGACTCCTTCAGTACCTTTCCAGAATCATCGGTACCGTATATTTTCAGTCCGACGCTGACGGTAGCTGCACCTACAATATCAATAACCGGACTTAGATCATCCTTTATATCATCGATATCATCAAAGTCCTCGATTGGGAAATAAATATGAAGGAAAAGGACGCATTCAGGTTTGCTTATTCCTGAGAGAGCCTTTACAATTTTGGCGAGCCATATCGACGATGCCGTATTGAAATATTCAAGATTTAAACGTAAATTTGTATTCTGCCTTGGATTTTTAACGTATTCATTGACCCACTCAAGAAGAGGTTCAAATATCCTGGGAGCATTAATGGGAATTGACTTTCCCGAGAGAATCATTTCCCCGTTCAGATAGTTGAAATCTATCAGAGGGGTTTTGTCAGTTTGTTCAACAAATAAGTTCTTAAGCTCCTTCATGGCAGGATCGTTTTTTTCCTTTTTTATATATCTGAATGACCTACTTCAAAAGTATAACATCTTTTTTTATGTTATAAAATTTTAATCAAAAAGAATCGGTCAATAGTCAAATAAAAACATTCGTTGATATAAAACATATAGCGCTCCTGATAAAACTGTCGCCTGCATTGTACGCTGACGCTCTTTATTCATGGATTTCATTAAAATGCTATATTTGCAGGCGTAATTTCTTAAACTGCAATGGAAATTCATCTCAGGAACAAAATAATCGAAGCGGTCAGGGTGCTTTACAATAGTGAGGTCCCGGAAAATCTTATACAGATACAGGAGACCAGGAAGGAATTCAGGGGCGATTTCACGCTTGTTGTTTTTCCCCTCCTGAGGTATTCCAAAAACACTCCGGAAAACACGGGTGCGGCAATAGGCAATTTCCTCCAGGGCGAATTACCACATGTTTCCGGATTTAACGTCATAAAGGGATTCCTTAATATAGAGATCTCCGACAGATGGTGGGTTGAATACTTTGCGGGACTGGCCAAGGCAGATGACCTCTATGCAAAATGCCGGTCGGTGAAGCCTGAAACCATCCTCGTTGAATATTCCTCACCTAACACAAACAAGCCGCTTCATCTCGGACATATAAGAAATAACCTGCTGGGGTTTTCTCTTTACAGAATACTCTCATCATGCGGCCACCGGGTTATAAAGACAAATATTGTAAACGACCGCGGTATTCATATCTGCAAATCAATGCTTGCCTGGCTTAAGTATTCAGGAGGCGAAACTCCTGAATCGTCAGGAATGAAGGGCGATCACCTGGTTGGAAAATACTACGTGATGTTTGAACAGGAGTACAGGAAGCAGGCTGAGGAGCTTATCGGAAGCGGTATGAACGAAACCGAGGCAAGAAACTCGGCTCCGCTGATGGCCGAAGCCCGCGATATGCTTTTGAAATGGGAGAACGGCGACAGGGAAGTGACAGACTTGTGGAAGATGATGAACTCGTGGGTTTACAAGGGATTCGACGAGACCTACAAAATGCTGGGCGTCGATTTTGATAAGATTTACTACGAATCAGAGACATATCTCACTGGCAGGGATATCGTTCTTGAAGGACTGAAGAATAAGGTTCTTTACCAGCATGATGATAATTCAATCTGGGTCGATCTCACCGACCAGGGACTCGACCATAAACTGCTGCTCAGATCCGACGGTACTGCGGTCTATATGACACAGGACCTTGGTACTGCAGTGGCAAGGCAGAACGATTTTCACTTCGACAAGACCCTCTATGTGGTTGGAAATGAACAAAACTATCATTTCCAGGTACTGAGGGCGCTAATGAAAAAGATTGGCTACACCTGGGCCGACGGCCTGATACACTACTCCTACGGAATGGTCGAACTGCCCGAAGGCAGGATGAAGTCGCGCGAAGGTACCGTCGTCGATGCTGATGACCTTGTAACCGAGATGAAAGAGACAGCCAGGAGCGTGTCGATGGAGCTCGGAAAACTCTCTGAATTCAGCGGGGATGAAAAGGAGGAGATCTTTATGAAGATAGGACTCGGGGCTCTCAAGTACTTTATTCTGAAAGTGGATCCTCACAAAAATATGACTTTCAATCCTGCCGAATCGATCGACTTCAACGGCAATACCGGACCATTTATCCAGTACACCTACGCCAGGATTAAATCGGTATTCCGGAAGGCTGAACAATCGGGTCTGATGCCTGATCCTGAAGGAGTACGGTCAGCCTTTCCCGGACCCAAGGAAATTGACCTGGTAAAACTGCTCAGGAAATATTCCGACATTGTGACTGAAGCTGCTGAGACCTATTCCCCGGCGCTCATAGCAAACTATTGCTACGACCTTGCAAGGGAATTCAACCAGTTCTATCACGATTTTTCGATCCTCGGAGAAGAAGATCCTTCACTGAGGAATTTCAGACTGCTGCTCTCAAAGGTCACGAGCCAGGTATTGCTTTCAGGCATGTGGCTCCTTGGAATAGACATGCCGGAACGGATGTAACAAGCAACCCGCCTCCGCTAAAGCTATGGCGGGCAAAGCCAGCAACCAGCAACCAGCAACCCTCTTTCGCTAAAGCTTCAGAGGGCAAAGCCAGCAACTTAAGTAAAATATTTATTCTATTATTCTGATACCATGTTTGAATCACTCAGCGAACGACTGGAAAAATCCTTTAAACTTCTTAAAGGACAGGGAAGAATTTCCGAAATAAACATTGCTGAAACTCTGAAGGAAGTGCGCCGAGCTCTTCTGGACGCTGACGTTAACTTTAAAATAGCCAAACAGTTTACCGATATGGTGAAGACCAGGGCTATCGGCCAGGAGGTGATCAAATCGGTGAATCCTTCGCAGATGATGATCAAGATTGTCCATGACGAGCTTGTGGAACTGATGGGAGGAGACAAGACCGACATTAATATAAAGGTAAACCCCTCTGTCATCCTGATTGCAGGTCTTCAGGGATCCGGTAAGACAACTTTCAGCGGCAAGCTTGCCCTTTGGGTGCAAAGCAAAAAGGGCAGGAATCCGATGCTGGTTGCAGGAGACATATACAGACCGGCAGCTATCGAACAGCTAAAGGTACTCGGAACCCAGATCGGGATTCCTGTATATACTGAGGAAGAAAATAAAAATCCGGTTCAGATTGCCCGCAACGCCGTCAGGGAAGCAAAACTCACGGGAAGGGATGTGGTCATCATAGATACAGCCGGACGTCTTGCCATCGACGAGGAGATGATGAACGAGATAGCATCAATAAAGGATGCCGTCAATCCTCACGAGATACTCTTCGTGGTCGATTCCATGACCGGCCAGGATGCTGTGAATACTGCAAAAGAGTTCAACAACCGTCTCGATTTCGACGGCGTGGTGCTTACAAAACTCGACGGAGACACCAGGGGAGGAGCTGCCCTTTCAATCAGGTCGGTCGTTAACAAGCCGATCAAGTTTGTTAGCACGGGCGAGAAGTTGGATGCCATCGACGTATTCTATCCCACCCGTATGGCTGACAGGATCCTTGGAATGGGGGATATAGTTTCACTTGTTGAAAAGGCTCAGGAGCAGTTCGATACGGAAGAAGCAAGGAAGCTTCAGAAGAAGATTGCGAAGGACCAGTTCGATTTTAACGACTTTATATCCCAGATTCAGCAGATCAAGAAAATGGGAAACGTAAAGGATCTCATGTCAATGATCCCCGGTGTGGGCAAGTCAATTAAGGACCTCGACATAGACGATAACGCCTTTAAGGGGATTGAAGCCATAATCCGGAGCATGACACCCCAGGAAAGAACCAATCCCGGCGTGCTTAACGGAAGCCGGAGAAAAAGAATTGCATCGGGAAGCGGTACAACCGTCCAGGATGTAAACCGCCTCCTTAAGCAGTTTGATGAAACCAGACGTATGATGAAACTGATGACCGCCAATAAAAATGCCGCACGCATGATGGGCAAAAGATAAACCTGACTGCCATGTACAAAATTATCGATGGAAAACTGACCGCGGGCCTCATCAAGGATGAAATAGCCCGTAAAGTAGCCGAAAGATCCCAAAAAGGGATGAAGATTCCTCACCTGGCCGCAATTCTGGTCGGATCAAACGGTTCGAGCGAGACCTATGTCGCCAATAAGATAAAAGACTGCGAAGAAGTGGGATTCATATCCACGCTTGTCAGAATGAAGGACGATGTTTCGGAAGAAGAAATCCTTGAAGCTATCGGGAAGCTTAACAGCGATCCTGATGTGGACGGCTTTATAGTCCAGCTTCCCCTGCCTGATCATATTTCCGAAAGCCGGATTACGGAAGCCATCGATCCCGAAAAAGATGCCGACGGTTTTCATCCGGTCAATCTCGGAAGGATGGTTATCGGCATTGATTGTTACCTTCCCGCCACACCCTTCGGAATAGTTGAACTTCTGAAGCGATACAACATCGAAACATCAGGAAAGGAATGCGTTGTGATCGGCCGGAGCAATATTGTCGGTCGTCCCCTCAGCATCCTGCTTTCTCAGAAAGGCCTGGATGCAACGGTGACCGTGGTGCACAGCAGGACAAAGGACATAGCTTCGCATCTTAAGCGAGCCGACATAATAGTTGCCGCCCTGGGATCACCGGGATTCGTGAAAGCGGATATGGTAAAGCCGGGAGTTGTGGTGATCGACGTGGGTACCACCCGTCTGCCTTCTTCAGCCACAAAATCGGGATGGCGGCTTGCCGGTGACGTCGATTTTGAAAATGTGGCACCTCTGTGTTCATATATCACGCCTGTTCCCGGCGGAGTCGGCCCCATGACCAGGGTGGCTCTCCTGCGGAACACGCTTATGGCGGTCGGGAAAAGAGATTGAGGCTAAAACAGGTCTGTGCCGCGGAAATACAAGTCAAATCCGCCCTTTCCGCCGGGCCTGTCTGATGAGAAAAGCAGGAACATATTTGTGAAATATTCATTCCCCGAAAGTATTGGCCGGTACTCATCCGACGCGGTGTTAATATCAGGTCCGAAATTTACCGGTGAGCCCCAGGTTCCGTTCTCAAATTCCGAATAATACAGGTCAAATCCTCCCAGTCCTCCCTCACGGTCGGAGGCAAATACCATGATCTTCCTGAAGATGTAGGGACACTTGTCGCTGGCTGCACTGCTCAAGGCATCTACCCTGACCGGGGTTGCTGCTTCCTGCGAAAACCATTCATCCATGTTTGCCTCGGTTTGCTTAGGCAACATCCAGATATCGAAGCTTCCATCGGTGTCGCGGCAGAAATATGCTGTATCCTGACCGGTGTTAAAACAGAAGTAAGCATCATTGTCGGAGGAATTCAGCAGGGCAACAGGCTTTGAATCAGCTATCGCCGGAATAGCGGTCCCGAAATAGGGAAGGTTTTTTGTGTATTGAAAATCAAGATCTCCGGAAGTGTTCTCTGATGACAGTACAAGATATTCCATACCGTCGACAGGGCTGTAAAACCTGTAAGGACCAAAATCATCCCCGGGCGTATTGACTTTTGAAACAAGCTGTGAGAGAAAGGGATCAGACGCCATTTCCGAAAACATGAAGAAATCACCGTTTTCCTGTACAAAACTGTATGCAAATGCTCCGTGCACAAGATCAAACTGGCCTCCGGTGCTGCCCCTGTTGCTTGAGAAAACAATAGGACTTCCGGACGACAGCTGATGAATGTCGGAGTTGTAATCGTCATAGGATGAGTTGATATCCGACAATATGATAAGTGAATCGGGGAAGGTTCCCCTTTCTATAAGAGCAGGTGTTGTTTTCTTTTCACACGATATTGTAAGCAGAAAAGCTGCCAGCAACGACATTGATGAAATTAGATATCTGGTATTTATTTTCATGGATTGAACTTGTATTTGCCTTATTACTTTAAAACGGCCTTCCGAAAGTAAAATTATGGATCGGCACATTAAATGGAAAAACCGGGTTTGCGCCCGGTTTTTCGAAGGTAGAATTTAGATCCTGTTTTCAACATAGCAGCACATGGAGAAGAATCAGTGAAGCAGTGTCTGACCTGATCAAAATGCAGTTGATCTTACATACACCAATTAGCTCTGAAATTGAAAACCTTAATGATCTATTGTTCGTCAGATGTCTGATATTAAACCCTTTCAGGGTTTACGTCAGGGACGGCTGTTGGCCGCCGGTTGCACCGGCGGTTATTCACATTAAACCGCTGTCGCGGTTTTTCACCGGTGATTGATTGCAATCCACAGCTGTTGCGGTTTCCGATGGATGGTTATTCACATTAAACCGCTGTCGCGGTTTTTCACCGATGATTGATTGCAATCCACAGCTGTTGCGGTTTCCGATGGATGGTTATTCACAATTTACTTCTGCCACCGTTATTTCACTGGGGATTGTTCATAATCTACCACTGCCGAGGTTTTCGACACCCGGATTTATACAACCTGCTCTGAAAGAGTACTCGATGAATGAACTCTGGTGCAACAACTTGCTCTGAAGGAGCAATAAGTGAATAACCTCCGGTGCAACAACTTGCTCTGAAGGAGCAATAAGTGAATGACCTCCGGTGCAACAACTTGCTCTGAAAGAGCAATATGAGAATGACCTCCGGTGCGACAACTTGCTCTGAAAGAGCAATATGTGAATAACCTCCGGTGCGACAACTTGCTCTGAAAGAGCAATAAGTGAATAACCTCCGGTGCAACAACTTGCTCTGAAGGAGCAATAAGTGAATAACCTCCGGTGCGACAACTTGTTCTGAAAGAGCAATATGAGAATGACCTCCGGTGCAACAACTTGCTCTGAAGGAGCAATATGTGAATAACCTCCGGTGCAACCGGAGGTAAGAAATCCACCCTATGAAGTCAGCTCCGAAGGTGCTGAATCCTTTACGAAATCCACAGGGGCAAGTGACGGATTTATATCTGTAAGAATATGAGTATGATTCTCAACGCCGTTAATACGATACAGGTGACTATCCTTGTTTTTAATTATACCTGTAATGTAGGCATAAAGCGGATCTGAGTTTTCATGCTTGAGTGTTGGCTCACTATCCTTTGTTCTTATAACAATATGATAGAGATGCTGACGATAACTTGACATGATTTTAGCAATTAGTACCTTATCCTTTAAATTAA
>DIWB01000011.1 GCA_002428385.1 Bacteroidales bacterium UBA6117 | reverse complement strand
TCCATTATCCGCACTATTGGGATTGCAAGAGCGAAAACGAAAATCGGGCTAATGAATCTCACTTACAATATCAGTCGTTGTACTCAGTTAAAAAAAAATAGCAGTATCCATGGATAGGTATGCCCGGACGCGAAAGATATACTTATGTATGTACCTGATATTTAATTAAATAAAAAACAGGGTGGTAAAATTAGGCTTTTCGAAAATCATCCTATATATTTGGTTTGAAAACGGAGCCAGGGAAAGTAGTTTTTCGAGGCGGCCTAAAGACAAACAGACTTTGTATCTTTCATACGTCATGCTGTGGCTATGATTATCAGCATTAATTTTTGTAGATGAAGTTCACGCTTGAGATTTGTACCGACAGTGTTGGTTCAGCAATCGATGCACAATCGGCCGGAGCAGACAGGATCGAACTGTGCGACAATCTGTTTGAAGGAGGCACCACGCCCGGATTCGGAACTATTATTTCAGCAAGGAGCAACCTCGACATCAGGCTTCATGTATTGATCAGGCCAAGGGGAGGCGACTTCCTGTATTCCGACCTCGAATATGACATAATGAGAAGGGATATCGAGCTCTGCGCTGAAACCGGCATTGACGGGATTGTGACCGGAATCCTGCTGCCAGGAGGCAATATTGATGTTGAACGCACTGCCAGGCTTTTTGAATTTGCCTACCCCATGAGTGCCACTTTCCACAGGGCATTCGACCTGTGCAGGGATCCGGTCAGCGGACTTGAAGACGTGATTGCCACCGGGGCTTCACGGCTTCTTACATCCGGACTGCGAAACAAGGCCCGTGACGGGATCGAATTGATCCGTCAACTCATTATACAGGCAGGCGAAAGGTTAATTGTAATGCCTGGAGGAGGAATTGATGAAACAAATGCAGCCCAGATAATTACAGCTACAAAAGCAACTGAATTGCACCTGACGGGAAGGATGGATATTGACAGTGAAATGATCTTCCGCCGTCATGGCATATCTTTGGGAGGTCAAACCGGAATGCCAGAGTTTACAAGAAAAGTAGCCGATCCTGAAAGGATAAAAAAAATCATTGAATCAGTCAAAATGATCTGAATCACTTTGAAATTTTGTCCGGCTTGTTACCTTTGCAATTCTTGAAATCATCAATCGAAATAATTGTAAAATAAATCGTTTATGAAAAAACTCTTTGCAGCAATAACGGCAATAATGTTTGCCTGGATGATACAGGCTCCTGAATCGGCCGCATGCACCAACTTAATAGTAACAAGAGGAGCATCTGCGAACGGTTCGGTAATGATAACATACTCAGCTGACTCCCACGTTCTTTACGGAGAACTTTACCACTGGCCTTCAAGGGATTATCCTGAAGGAGCCTGGCTGGATGTTTACGAATGGGATACCGGCAAATTCCTTGGAAAAATAAAGCAGGCAAGTCACACCTACTCGGTTGTGGGGAATATGAATGAGCACCAGTTGTCGATCGGTGAAACCACCTACGGCGGAGTTGACGGGCTTGTTGATCCTGACGGCATTGCAGACTACGGAAGCCTTATCTACATTACTCTTCAGAGGGCAAAAAATGCCAGGGAAGCCATAAAAGTAATTTCTGAACTCGTTTCTGAATACGGATACGCAAGTTCCGGTGAATCATTCTCAATTTCCGACCCCAATGAGGCCTGGATATTCGAAATAATAGGTAAAGGACAGGGCAACAAGGGGGCCGTATGGGTTGCACGCCTGATTCCTGACGGATATGTAAGCGGTCATGCAAATCAGGCAAGGATTCAGACTTTCCCGCTTGCTACCGGAAAAAAGACAAGCAACGCAATCACATCAAAGGATCTTCGCAGGATATTTGATCCGGTTGTGGAATGCGTTTATGCCCAGGATGTAATTGAGTTCGCTAGAACAAAAGGGCTCTACAAGGGGACCAACCAGGAATTCAGCTTCTCCGATACCTACAATCCCATTACTTTCGACGGCGCCAGATTCTGCGAAATAAGGGTTTGGTCTTTCTTCAGGGCTGTCAGCAACGAAATGGATCAGTATCAGGGATACGTATCGGGACATGACCTTAGCAAAAGAATGCCTCTATGGATCAAACCAAACCGTAAAGTCTCCAACTATGATCTTATGAATTTCATGCGCGACCACCTCGAAGGCACCGTATTTGACATGAGAAAAGACATAGGCGCTGGTTCCTTCGGCTTACCATACCGCTGGAGACCACTTTCATGGAAAGTTTCCGACGATCCCAAAGCCCCGTCATACTGCAATGAAAGAGCTACCGGCACCCAGCAGACAGGTTTTGTCTTTGTTTCAGAATCACGCAACTGGCTGCCTGATCCCATCGGCGGCATCTTCTGGTTCGGCGTTGACGATGCCAATACAACTGTTTTCAACCCGATTTACTGCGGCATCACCGAGATACCTGAATGTTTTAAGGTTGGGAACGGAAGCATGGTTACCTACTCCCCCACCTCTGCTTTCTGGCTGTTCAACCAGGTTGCAAACCAGTGTTACCTTCGCTACGACATGATGAGCGAGGATGCTCTTAAGGTTCAGCGGGAACTGGAAACAAGATATATTAAGGAGACAGTTTCAAAAATTGACGAGGAAGCAAAGAAACTTTATGAGAAGGATGTCTGGAAAGCACGTGATTACCTTACCAGGTATTCAGTGGAAACAGCCGGTAATACGTTCAGCGAATGGAAGAAACTCAGTGAATACCTGCTTGTGAAATACATCGATGGCAACATAAAGAAAGAAAAAGACGGCAAATTCTCCACTACCGAGGACGGATATCCTGATTTCCCGATGCAGCCGGGCTATGACGACAAGTGGAAAAAATCGGTCATTCAGGACACAGGCAACAAGCTGCTGGTTCCCGCCGGAGGTTCTCATTAAAGGTTGGTTTGACCATTTTGTGGCAAAATTTAAATTATGGTGTTTGTGAATATTAAGAAAATTTGTATTTTTGCACCCTGATTTTAGATCATGTTGTTTGTAACAAAATTGTTGTGAAATGAATTTAATGGATGTTGTTGAAAAGGAATTGACAGTAAAAAATGAATATCCCAGGTTTATTGCCGGGGATACTGTTACTGTTCACTATAAGATAAAGGAAGGGAACAAGGAGAGAATTCAGCAATTCCGTGGCGTAGTGATCCGGCGGAGCGGTAACGGTCACACTGAGACCTTTACTGTCAGAAAAATGTCGGGTAATATTGGTGTTGAAAGAATATTCCCGCTGGTCTCGCCTTCGATTGACAAGATCGAAGTAAACAAGCATGGGAAAGTACGCAGGGCAAGGATATTCTACCTTCGCGACCTTACCGGAAAGAAAGCACGCATAAAGGAAAAGAAATTCTAGAATCTATTCATATCAGAAAAGGCTGTCCGCGAGGAGCAGCCTTTTTTGGTTTTAGACCTTCTGCAGCAGTTCCTCCCGCTTTGCCTTAGCCTCATCAACAAGTTTCAATGCCTTTTCGTCGGCCTCTTTTACGAGCTGATCAGCTTTTCTGTCAGCTTCTTTTATCACACCGTCGGCTGCCTTCTGAGCTCCGAGCTTTGCAATCGGGCCTTTTGATTCTGCTTCCTTAACCAGCTTTTCGGCCTGGGCCCGGGCTTCAAGACGGATCTTTTCCGCAGCTTTGGACGCTTCATCCCTTAACTGCTGACCTCTGTCTTCCGCCTCCTGAACCAGTTTGTCACCCTGTATTTCAGCTTCGCTCTTCACCTTATCCCTTACTTCTTCGACTTTTTCCTCAACTGTTTCCTTTACTACTTCCCTGGCTGTTTCCCTGATGCCCGCGACAGATGTGCTGTCAGGAGGTGTGTTGCCAAAGAACGGTTTTACAACCGGTTTAAGGAATGTTCCGGATACATTGACATTGACCTTCAGTATTTCCGCAGGTTTAATAGTAACGCCAAATGCTGAAGCCTGCGCCGACAGGCTCTCAATAAGTGAATTGGCGGCAAGGCCCAGTTCCGACCTGGGTATTTCTGTCTTGATTACATAATTGATAGTCTGGTCTATACCCTGGTCACCGCTTATGTTCATTTTTATATTTCCGACACGGGTATTGAAAGGACTGACGAACAAACGTCCGTCCCTGACCTTGAAGCTGATATACAAATCCCTGAACGTATTGGTGTATCCTTCCCCCACCTTGAGGACCTCCTTCATGGTGTTAAATACTGCTGATTCAACAAGGGTTACTTCACTTGACTTCATAAGCCCGGATCCGGTTATTGTTGAAATCCTGGGCATGAAATCATTCTGCAGCAAACTGCTGTAATTTAGTGTAAAAGCAAATTTACCGTCAATACCCTTTGCGACAGGGGCCAGCATCTTAAGGGTTTTGAAGACGTCAAATGCATCCTTAATGCCAAGATCAAGAACGCTCAGATCAGCCTTTACAAATGGATTAAGTGTGTCGCGGGTATCATAATCGGCATTGAAAGCCACTTTACCTCCGAGCAGATCCATCCCGGTATCCTTCAAGGTCAGGATCCCGTCTTTAACAAGAATGTGACCGGTTACATTGCTTACATTTATGCTGTTGTATTTGAACTTATCAACCTTGGCATTGAAATCGAAGTCAATGTTGTCCGGCACTCTGATGACTGCAAGCGACGCAGTGTCTTCCTCTGTTGTTTCTGTTGCCATACCTGCCATAATCTCAGTCAGATCGATCTGCCGTGAATGCAGCAAAAGGTTGCCCCTGATGGTTTCATCTTTTAGCACGTAAGGGATGTAGTTTTCTAGTTTCCCTCCCAGATTGAAATCACTGCCCTGTCCGATGCTTATATCTGCATTTTTAAGTTCCGCAAATGCCGGAGTGACAGAAATTACTGCTTCCCTGATTTTTACTTCGGGATATCCCGTCATTGCCACAAGCATTTCCTTCAGGTTGATGTTCCCCGATGCCTTAAACCTGTCGTACTGCGATTGTTCCAGCATCGACATCCTTCCTGCCAGATCCACCGACATATCAATAAGCCCTGCCAGCTTAATGCTATCCATGGGTACCGCTTTCGTAAGTGCGGTCAGGTCAATTTTCCCCCTTGCTGAACCATCGATGTCGGGATCGCTAATCGGAGTTCTGAGATAAAACCTCATATCAAAAGGATTACCTGCAAGTTCAAAATGAAAACCAGAAACATCAACCCTGGTTTTATCCATATCCTTTCCATCAATAAATATTGACGATTCGATGTTTATCCTTTTTATCCGTTCCGGAAGTGCAGGATAGCTTATCAAACCGTCCTTTACGTTCAGATCGAGGGAAATGTCAGGCATGGTGCTGTCGGCGCTGCTGTATATACCTTTTGCCAGGCCGGAAAGGTTAAACGTGCCTTCAGCTTTCAGATCCTGAAAATCCTTCATATATAAAGCAGGAATAAGTGAGAGAAGTGATTTGAATGAAGTCTCATCTGATCTGAATGTCAGGTCGGTCTCGATATCATCTCCCGGCATTGTAACCGTTCCTGCAAAATTAAGAAGCAGGTCATTGACTGTAACTGAATTTTCCCTCAGACGGAATATCATGCTGTCGATGTCTGCCAGAACATTCACCAAAGCAGTTGCTTTTGCACTGCTGATATATTTTATGTCTTCCATTACAAAATCAAAATCGTCTGATTCAAGGGCTATCACCAGGTCGCTTTTACTGCCGGCAAGGTCGCCGTTCAGAGAACCGTTCACATTACCCAGCCATGCTGAAATATCCGATTCCCGGTCGATATACGAAACAGAGCTGGTGAGCAATTTTACATCTTTCAGAAGTATCTTCATGCCTGAATCTGTTTCCACTTCTGCTTCTTCTTCCTCGCTGTCGGTCATTATATCCCAGTTTGCGCTTCCATCTTCAAGGACCAGAGTCTTAATGCCGGCGCCATCAATTATTACTGATTTGACTTCATATCCTTCCTTTCCGAAAAGGCTTGACAGATTAAAAACGAGATTAATTGATCTGGCAGCCGCAAGGGTGTCGCCTTCAAACTTTCCGACACCTGCCACCGACAGGTTCTCAAGTGAAAAAGTCAGGTTGGGAAAGTTTTTGAAGAATCCCAGCTTGTAGTCGCCAAAACTCACTCTGGCTTCAACCGATTCATTGATCACATTCACGACCTTCTCCTTTATTTTGTCCCTGAAGAGAAGGGGAATAGAGAACAATAGAATCAGGATGAGGAGAACAAGTCCGAGAAAAGATTTCAGTATTATTGATGTTGCTTTTTTCATCTTACGTAATTTGTCTTATGATTTTCAACGATATAAAATATGAAATATTTTACGTTTTTCGACAAATAAAGATAAGCATTAACAGAGGCAGAAAAAATTATTATATTTGCAACCTGAATTTGACATTGAGGTCCCGTAGCTTAACTGAATAGAG
>DIWB01000051.1:13557-15015 GCA_002428385.1 Bacteroidales bacterium UBA6117 | reverse complement strand
ACATTCGATCAGCCGTTTTTTCAGGGCCATTTTCCTGACGAGCCGGTTATGCCGGGTGTTCTTATTGTTGAAGCGCTGGCTCAGTGCGGAGGGATTCTCGTTTTGAGCGCCGTTGAAGAACCGGAGAGGTATTCAACATATTTTCTCAAGATAGATAAGCTCAAATTCAAGCATAAAGTAGTGCCGGGCGATACAATGATTCTAAAGATGGAGATGATAGAGCCAATGAGGAGGGGAATAGTCATCATGTTCGGACATGCCTATGTGGGAAATCGTCTTGTTGCTGAAGGAGAGATGACGGCACAGGTGATAAAAAACAAATAATCAGCATAATGGTCTCCAATTTAGCATATGTCAATCCCAGGGCCAGGCTGGCGGACAACGTAACGGTTGAACCGTTTGCCTACATCGATGAGAATGTTGAAATAGGTGAAGGATCGTGGATAGGCCCAAACGCAACGGTGCTTTTTGGCGCCAGGATAGGCAGGGATTGCAGGGTTTTTCCAACGGCGGTTATTTCAGGTATACCGCAGGATCTGAAATTCAGGGGAGAAGATACGACGGCCGAAATTGGTGACAGAACCATAATAAGGGAAGCGGCTACAGTAAACCGGGGTACAGCCGCCGCCAAAAGGACGATTATCGGCGCTGATTGCCTCGTGATGGCTTATGCCCATATCGGGCACGACTGTGTTGTCGGAGATAACTGTATTCTGGGCAACTCTTCAGGACTGGCAGGCGAAGTGAAGGTTGACGACTGGGCCATACTCAGTCCGGGAACACTTGTGCACCAGTTTGCAAGGATCGGGGGGCATGTAATTATCGGAGGCGGTTCAAAGGTCAGGACCGACGTTCCTCCCTTCATCAAGGCCGATCGCGATCCGTTGACTTATCTCGGGCTCAATATTGTAGGACTTACAAGGCGCGGATTCCTGAAAGAGAGGATCGATAATATTCACAACATATACAGAGCTATTTATCAGAACGGGATGAATGTATCCCAGGCCCTTGAATATATAGAAAAGGAATTCACTTCTTCGGCTGACCGCGATTACATTATTGATTTTATCCGCAAATCAGAAAGAGGAATAATACGCGGACCGCGTTAGCTTACTATTCCTTTTCCCATCCCTGTGCCCTTAGTTCAACCTCATTACCTTCGCCTGTAACCAGGAAGCATCCCTGCTCCTGAACTGTCATGTGACCTATCAGGGCGACGTCGGGAATGGATTTGATTGTTTCCGCATGGTCCAGGGGTACGGTGAACAGAAGCTCATAATCCTCACCGCCGTTGAGGGCGGGGATCATGGGATCAATATTAAATTCCTCCGCACTTTTCCATGTTTCATTATCGACCGGGATCCTGTCGTGGTAGATCCTGCAACCTGTGCCTGACAGCCTGCAAAGGTGAATCAGGTCGGAGGCAAGCCCGTCGGAAACATCAATCATGGATGTCGG
>DIWB01000051.1:0-13433 GCA_002428385.1 Bacteroidales bacterium UBA6117 | reverse complement strand
CTGGTCGTATCTCCGCCTGCAATGTCTATCCTGTATCTTTTGCATGCAAGGTGGATACCTTCATAAAGCTCATCAAGATGTTCCACCGAGAACCTTGTACTGATGCCAACTGCAATCAGAATCTGTTCCGGAGTACCGTTCATGGCATATATATCGGAGATCGCCCGGATCACAGCCTTGTAACCGAGATGCTTCAGTGGCGTATATACAAGGTTAAAGTGGATCCCTTCGAGTAAAAGATCGGTTGATACCAGCGAAAGTTCATTCCCCGGGTCAATGACCGCTGAATCATCGCCTGTGCCTGAAACGGTGCTCTTGTTGTATATTACCGTTTCCCGGGTGATGTGTTCAATTAGTCCGAATTTGCCGAACCGGCCGGCAGGTGTTTTACTGGTTTCAGGATTGCTCATATGTATGGTTTCTCTTTATCTACATAATACAGGGCATCAGGTGTGGATGATACGTCTTCCGAAAGGATTGATAGCCACTTCGGTAAGCTTAAAGTGCTGGTTGCCGAAGGGGATGCCTATTATTGTAATATAAAGCAGCACACCGAAGAACACATGTGTCAGTGCGATCCAGATACCGCCGCATATAAGCCAGAGCACGTTCATGAAAATATAAAGGCAGCCTGAAGCCTGTGGCTCCATCCTGCTTGTTCTGCCGAATGGCCATAATGACAGTGATCCCATTTTAAGTGTCTGGAGCCCGAAGGGGATCCCTACGATTGTCACCATAAGTATCAGGCTTCCGATAAAATATTCAATGGCGATTATGATACCTCCGAAAATCAGCCAGATCAGATTTCCCGGAATTTTCATTTCTTCAGGTCTTTATTCGAGAATTATGGTTTTGTCCTTCGGATACTTAACTGAGTATGTCAGTATAATCTCCCTGGTTTCCTGAGGTTTGATTTCAAGATCCCATTTTATTTCACCGGTCTGCCTGTTGTAATTACCTTCTGAAAGCTCTTCTGCTTCAACCTCGATCCCGCTGTTGGATGACAGTGGTATCTGATCGTTGACGGTGATCCTTATCTGAGCAGACTTATTGTTTCTTACCGTGATAAGGAATGAATAGGTTTCAGTAAGGTTGGAGCCGAATGTTCTTCTGCTTGTGAAGTCCTTTCTTTTTTCTCTTTTCACGAGTATGCTGTTGTCATTTCCGAGCGAAACAGTGAGGGTGTCCTTTAGCTGGTTCACATTCAGGAATGATTTTCCCACGAAAGTGTTTTCAAAGTATAGGGTTGCTTCACCTCCGATAAGGTTTTGTTCAGCCCATCCGGATATGTTTGCGGTAAGGTAAGCCAGGGGTGAAAGCTTGGGGACTGTAACGTATTTGTATTCCGCAGGGGTTGTGGTGCGCTGTATCTCGATGGTCTGCACCTTGCCGTCAGGCTCAATTGTATAGGGCGCCGCCACATCGAACGATACGGTGGTTTCCCCGACGGTTTTTTCTATAGCCACAGGTACAGCTTCTTCATACTGATCCAATGCTTCCTGTGCGACCATTGCAGTTTCGTTTAATTTTGGGGCTTCTTCCCCCTTTGCCACTGACCTGGCTCCCCTGATCATGATTCTTGGTTCGGGGGCCGGGTTGTAATAGTCAATAAACCAGGGATACAGAACAGGGATATCGCCCGACATCCATGGTGTTGCATTTGAGAAACTAAGTTTTACATCCTTCCAGGCCACGCCTGTGTTCTGAAAGACATTTGCCTTGTAGTAAATTGTAACCGGTTTGGCTATATTGTCAACCCTGATATCGTATGAAGGGTACCATCCGGCATTGTTCACCACATAGCTGAATGTAAGTTTCCCTGAAACAGGTTTTTCAGCTGAAACGGTAACGGATATTTCGCCTGATGGAAGCTGCTGTTTCCCGAATTTCTCGGAGATCTGCTTCTGTAGCGATTCGATCTGTTTCTCATAATCCTTGATGAGCCTTGTTTTCTTAAGCACTGTGGTCCTGACCTGTTCCATATTGTTTGTGTAGAGCTCCATCACTGTCTTAAGCTGTTCAACCGAGAAGGTGGTTTCCTTTACAAGGATGGCCCTGTTGGCTACCAGAAAGGCCTCTTTTTCGTTAAGAACCGAGATTGCTGCCTTTTCGTCCTCAACCTTGAGCTGAAGGGATTCAATCTGGCTCCGGATGGTTTTTACTTCAGGAATAGCCTCGAGATTTTCAAGGTAATTATTCCTGTGATTTACGGAAAGGATGGTGAAATCGCCGAATCCCTTTGCCTGGATGCTTCCCGGATCGATATAGGGCGAGAGGGAACCGAGTTTCAGAATGGATGTTCCAGCCGTCAGGTCGAAGCTGCCCTCGTGGTTCACCTGAGCCCTGTCGGGAAATACGGTAACATTTTTTATAACTGCTTTGATATCTTTTTCGTTATCGGCAGATACGTTTAGTGCCTGGGTCATTATCAGTGTTGTGATTATTAATAATTTCTTCATTCCGGTATCATTTAAGAATATAAAGTTAAGACTTTCTGGAAAAAGTCCAATAACAATAATCAGGCCGTAACGGGCCTGATTATTTATAGTGTATGAATTTATTACTGGCTTACCTTAAGCAGGTATGATCTATTCCTGCTTTAATAGTTCATGGTAACCGACAGTTCCGGGCGGCAGCAGGGCTTCAGTATGAAAGGCCATAGGGCATCCCGGTACAGGGCAGTTATTGATCTTGTGTTCCTTGTTGTCGGTGGGATGCCATCCAAGAATAAGGTAAAGTGCAAAGAATCCTATTACGTAGGCAATCGGAATATGCCAGCCGTTCTTTATCCACTTTACAACATCGCGGCCTTCCGGAAATTTGTTTGTAATGGCTACGCCTGCCGATGATCCGAACCATACCATTGAGCCGCCGAAACCAACGGCAAAGGCAAGAATCCCCCAGTCGTAGTGGCCCTGGTCGAGACATAGTTTTGTGAGAGGGATATTGTCAAATACTGAAGAAAGGAATCCGAGGGCAAATGCCGTCCCCACGCTTGCGTTGGGAAGTTCTTCCACCGGCATCATGGAGGCACACATTACAAGGCAGAGAAGAAAGATGGTGCCCAGAATGGACCCGGGAACTTCTTTCCACGGTATTTTAATGATGAGCGCTCCAAGGATGATTGCGATCCAGACTCCGAGGGCGGGCATATCGTAAAGGATATTTGACAGGATTGCTCCGACAAGTATCATGGCGACCACAAGAATCCTCTTCCAGTCGATTTTTACTCCTGTTATGGCATCCTTCCGGATCACCTGGTATTTATGCTGCTGGTGCGAGCCGAACCAGGCGAAAAAGCCAAAGGCGAATATTGCTGCAATGAAAGCATGCAGGACGTCGAAGGCGCTTACCCCGTCGATCCACATCATGGTGGTGGTGGTGTCGCCCACAACGCTGCCGGCTCCTCCGGCATTGCTCGCGGCGACAATGGCAGCCAGGTATCCGATATGGACCTTGTTCCTGAATACAACCAGGGCAATTGTGCCTCCGATAAGCGCGGCTGCAATATTATCGAGGAAAGCCGACATTATAAATACAAAAACAAGAAGCAGGAAAGGACCTTTCCAGTCGTCGGGAAGATAATTAGGAAGAATTTCCGGAACTTTTGATTCCTCGAATATTTTCGACAGGATTGCAAAGCCAAGCAACAGTCCAAGAAGGTTAAGGATTATTCCCCATTCTCCCTGGCGCATTTCCTTGTCGAGGAACTGTTCACTCAGGGGCAGTTCCCCGAACATATGTTCCATGAAATGGAATCCGGGATCAAAGATCAGCTTGAATGTCAGGATGACGGTTAGTCCGGTAACAGCCACCCAGAAAGTATGTTTATGAAACATGGCAACCCCGAGAAGCACGAGGCCAAACAGAATAAATTCAAGTCTGACCGGCCCGATGGAGGGCACGTTGCCTGAGGAGGCAAATGTCATGAGCGGTATTATAGAAAACAGAAAGAACAGCAGAATTTTTTTGCAAAATTTTCCTTCAAGTCTGAGTTTGCCAGAGGTCATGATTAATCTGTTTATTAGTTGCGGGATTTATGAGGCAACAAAAATAAACAAATAATCATATATATCAATCTTTCAAAAGCTCATGGTACGACACTGAGTGTGATTCTGCAGTTGGCTGGTCCGCCATGGGGCAACCGGGAACAGGACAGTTGATGATTTTATGTTCCTTATTATCTGCAGGTTCCCAGCCCATGGTCAGGAAAAGAGCAAAAAAACCAATGACATAGGCAACAGCCACATGCCAGCCATTTTTGATCCAGAGCACCACATTTCTTCCCTCGGGGAATTTATTGGTAATTGCCACTCCGGCCGATGAGCCGAACCAGATCATCGATCCTCCGAAACCTACTGAGTATGCAAGCATCCCCCAGTCGTAATGTCCCTGATCGAGGCAAAGTTTTGTAAGCGGGATGTTGTCGAAAACTGCTGAGAGGAATCCGAGAGAAAAGGCCGTAACCCAAGAAGCGTCAGGCAGTTCTTCAACCGGCATCAGGGAGGCGCATGTAACCAGACAGAGGAGGAATATTGTTCCTTTCAGTGCCCCGGGGATCTCCTTCCAGGGGGCTTTGGTGAGGAATGCGCCAATTATCAATGCGATCCAGACACCCAGGGCGGGCATGTCGTACACTATATTTGAAATTATGGCGCCTGCAAGGATCAGTGCCACGACAAATAACTTCATCCAGTCGATACGGATATCCGGGCTGGAGTCGCTCTGAATCTTCTGGTATTTATCCTGCTGGTGAGCTCCGAACCAGGCAAAAAACAGCAGAGCCACAAAAGCTGCCACATATGCATGGAGTACATTGAAGGCAGCAACGCCGTCGATCCACATCATGGTGGTTGTGGTATCTCCTACCACGCTGCCGGAACCTCCGGCATTGCTTGCGGCGACCAAGGCCGCAATATAGCCGATGTGTACCTTGTTTTTGAAGACAACCAGGGCGATTGTTCCGCCAATGAGTGCAGCGGCAATATTATCAAGGAATGATGAAAGAATGAAAACAAAGACAAGCAGCAGGAAAGGTCCTTTCCAGTCGTTGGGGAGGTAACGGGGAAGCAGCTCCGGCACTCCCGATTCCTCGAATATCTTCGAAAGCATGGCAAATCCAAGAAGCAATCCAAGCAGGTTCAGGATAATTCCCCATTCGCCCTGCCTCAGCTCCTTATCCATAAGTTGTTCAGCCATCGGTGTTGTACCGAAGAAGTGTTCCATGAAATGAAAGCCCGGGTCAAAAAGCAGCTTAAAGGTCATGAGAACTGCAAGCCCGCTCACTGCCACCCAGAAGGTATGCTTGTGAAACAGGGCGACCCCAAGGAGTATCAGTCCGAAGAAGATGAACTCAAGGCGAATGGGCCCTATTGAATAATTATTTCCGCCTGAGGCCAGAAGAACTGACGGTACAAGCAGAGCAAAGATGATAAGGGTGATCCTAAGCATCTTACCTTTCAGGAATGATTCTTTAAACATATAGGTTCAGGTTAGAGGTAATCCATTGAAGAATTTGAGGCTGCCAAATTATAAATATTTTAGACCTGCTGTTATCCGGAGCTGCCTCTTTAAAATGATTTTTGTCATGGAGGGGAGCAGTTATTTTGGAGCAATTTTTAACCTTAAATCCTTAATTTTTCATAATTTTGCGTCCTTATTTAGATTAAATATAATTAAGGAAGATTAAAATTGCATTATACGGTTGTATGGAAAAAGACCAGGATGATATAATCAATGATATCACGTCAGGAGAATACAAGTATGGTTTCTTCACCGACATCGAGACGGATAAGATACCAAAGGGCTTGAATGAGGATATCGTACGCCTTATATCGGAAAAGAAGGGTGAGCCTGAATGGCTTCTGGAGTTCCGTCTTAAGTCGTACCGGCACTGGCTGACAAAGAAGATGCCGGACTGGGCGAACCTTAAGATTCCACCTATTGATTTTCAGGAAATAATATATTATGCGGCCCCTAAGCAGAGGCCGTCTCTTGAGAGCCTCGACAATATCGATCCTGAACTGAAGAGGACATTCGACAAGCTGGGAATCCCGCTTGAGGAGCAAAAGCACCTTTCGGGCGTGGCTGTTGATGCAGTTATGGACAGCGTTTCAGTGAAGACCACGTTCAGGGAGACACTGGCGGAAATGGGTATTATTTTCTGTTCATTCAGTGAAGCAGTGAGGGAATATCCCGATCTTGTAAGAAGATATCTGGGAACGGTTGTGCCCTATACTGATAATTATTTTGCTTCGCTTAATTCGGCTGTATTCAGCGATGGTTCCTTCTGTTATATTCCCAAGGGAGTCCGTTGCCCGATGGAGCTGTCGACCTATTTCAGGATCAATGCAGCCAATACCGGCCAGTTTGAGCGGACACTTCTTGTTGCCGATGAGGAAAGCTATGTAAGCTATCTCGAAGGCTGTACCGCGCCGATGAGGGATGAGAATCAGCTTCATGCCGCAATTGTGGAGATAATAGCCGAGAAAAATGCCGAGGTGAAGTATTCGACTGTTCAGAACTGGTACCCGGGCGACAAGAACGGACGCGGCGGGATTTTTAATTTTGTAACCAAAAGAGGTATTTGCAGAGGGGATAATTCAAAAATATCATGGACACAGGTAGAGACCGGATCGGCGATAACCTGGAAGTATCCTTCATGTATCCTCAGGGGTGATAATTCAACCGGTGAGTTTTATTCGGTAGCCGTTACAAACAATCATCAGCAGGCTGATACCGGCACAAAAATGATCCATATCGGGAAGAACACAAAGAGTACCATAGTATCGAAGGGAATATCGGCCGGGCAAGGACAGAACAGTTACAGGGGCCTTGTGAAAGTCCTGAAGAATGCATCCAATGCCCGCAATTTTTCACAGTGCGACTCGCTGCTTCTTGGCGACAAGTGCGGCGCCCATACATTCCCCTACCTTGAGATCGACAATCAGAGCGCTATCGTTGAGCACGAGGCAACAACGTCGAAGATAGGGGAGGACCAGATATTTTACTGCAATCAGCGGGGTATCTCGACAGAGGATGCAATCGGCCTGATAGTGAACGGATATGCAAGGGAAGTGATAAACAAGCTTCCCATGGAGTTTGCCGTTGAGGCTCAGAAACTCCTTCAGATAAGTCTGGAGGGCAGTGTAGGTTAGTTCAATATTAAATGATTATATTCTGACATGCTTAGTATAAAAAAACTTGAAGCCGGTATAAACGGAAAGATGATCCTGAAAGGAATAAGCCTTGAGGTTAAGGCCGGTGAGATACATGCAATAATGGGTCCCAACGGATCGGGAAAGAGTACACTGGCTGCCGTTCTGGCGGGCAGGGATGTGGTTGAGATCAGAGGGGGATCGGTTACTTATCTCGGGAAGGATTTGTTGCAGATGGCTCCGGAGGACCGGTCGAAGGAAGGAATCTTCCTTGGGTTTCAGTATCCTATTGAAATACCGGGAGTCAGCATGGTAAATTTCATGAAGACTGCGGTTAATGAGCACCGTAAGCACAAAGGGCTCGGACCGCTCTCCGCTTCCGATTTTCTTAAACTGATGAGGGAAAAGAAGGAACTGGTCGAAATTGATTCAAAGCTGGCGAACCGCTCCGTAAATGAAGGATTCTCGGGCGGGGAGAAGAAGAAGAATGAAATTTTCCAGATGGCCATGCTCGAACCGCGGCTGGCGATTCTCGATGAAACTGATTCGGGCCTTGACATAGATGCCCTGAGGATAGTGGCAAACGGGGTCAACAGGCTCAAGAGGCCGGATAATTCTGCAATAGTGATCACACATTACCAGAGGCTCCTCGATTACATTGTTCCTGATGTGGTGCATGTTCTGTACGACGGGCGGATAGTGAAGACGGCAGGAAAGGAACTGGCGCTGGAACTTGAGGAGAAGGGCTACGACTGGATCAAGAAAGAGGTTGACAATCAGAATTGATATGAACGGAAAATCAGAGGTATCGGAATTTTTTTCAAAGCTTTATTCTGAAAACATTGTCAGGATAGAGGAAGGCTCGACGCCGTTTCTCAATTCCTTCAGGAAAGAGGCTTTTGAGAAATTTAACCTTCTGGGGGTGCCGACCAAAAAAATGGAGTCCTACAAATACACAAACCTGGAGACCTGGTTCAGGCATGATTATCAGAGCTATTTTATTCCGGATGAATCCCATTTTCAGAAAGCCGAGGATTTCAGGTGCGATGTGACCGATCTGGATGCACATGGAATTGTATTGATGAATGGTTTTTATCCAACCTTGAACGGAAAGCTCAGGGAGCTGCCCGGAGGAATCATTATCGGAAGCCTTAATGAGGCTGCAAGGAAATATCCGCACATTCTGGAGAAGCATTACGGCAAATATGCAAAGAACGATTCCGACGGACTTATTCACCTGAACACCGCGATGGTTTCGGATGGTGTATTTATATATGTGCCAGGGGGTGCAGCTCCCGGGAAGCCGGTACAGGTGGTAAATCTTGTCGATTCAGACCAGGATACCTTCAATCAGCACCGGAACCTGATAATTGTCGGGGAAAATGCCCGGTGTTCGGTTATTATCTGCGACCATACCTTGTCGCCCCGGAGGTTTCTTACCAATGCTGTCTCAGAGATTTATGCCGGGGAGAACTCTTCTTTCGATCTTATCAGGGTTCAGAATGAGCACAACAATGCCTGCAAGATCACTCACACTTTCATTCACCAGGAGAGGAACAGTCATGCAACATCAAGCATAATAACCCTTCACGGAGGGCTTGTGAGGAACAATACTTACCACCGGATGGATGGCGAGGGAGCGGAATGCAACTCGTACGGTCTTTTCCTGGCTGATAAATGGCAGCATGTGGATAACTTTGTCAATGTGGATCATGCATCACCAAATTGCCACAGCAACCAGCTCTTCAAGGGTGTGCTTGATGATGTTTCGACAGGTGCCTTCAACGGCAGGATATATGTCGCGCCTGATGCCCAGGGGACTATTGCCTATCAGAAGAACAACAACATATTGCTGACCGACGAGGCAAGGATGGATACAAAGCCTCAGCTCGAGATCTATGCCGATGATGTGAAATGCAGTCACGGAGCCACTGTCGGGCAGCTCGACAATAATGCGCTGTTTTATATGCAGTCGAGGGGCATCGACAAGCGTCAGGCACTCCTGATGCTCATGTTCGGGTTTGCACATGAGGTTATCCAGAATATCAAGGTTGAAGCTCTGCAGGAAAGACTCGACGGACTTGTAATGCAGAGGCTTAAGGGAGAATTGTCGCAATGCGCGAGCTGTTTGGTGAAATGCGGTTAATTACTGAAACGGGATGATTGATATTGATGTAGTTCGTTCAGATTTTCCGGTGCTTCATAAAAAGGTATACGGCAAGCCGCTTGTATACTTCGACAATGGCGCCACCACCCAGAAACCTCTCTGCGTACTTGACGAGGTCAGGAAGGTGTATACCGATTACAACGGGAATGTTCACCGCGGAGTCCATGCAATGAGCGACCGGACCTCAGAGGCTTACGAAGGAGCCAGGGAAAAGGTAAGGTTGTTCATCAATGCCGCCAAAAGGGAAGAGGTGGTTTTTACATCGGGAACCACGGGATCGATAAACGCAATTGCATATTCATTTGGTGAGAGATACATCCAACCGGGCGATGAGATAATTGTGAGCGAAATGGAGCATCATGCCAACATCGTTCCCTGGCAGATCCTTTGCCAGCGTAAGGGGTCCGTTCTGAAAGTGATACCCTTTAACGATCAGGGCGATCTGGATCTGGATGAGTACCTTAAGCTGCTGTCGCCCAGGACCAGGATTGTTGCCGTCACCCAGGTATCAAATGCGCTCGGGACCATAGTTCCTTTGAAGGAGATCATCGGACCGGCTCATTCAATGGGCATACCAATCCTTGTCGACGGGGCTCAGGGAGTGCAGCACGGCTTCACGGATGTGCAATCGCTCGATTGTGATTTCTACGTTTTTTCAGGGCACAAGATTTATGGTCCAACCGGAATAGGGATTATGTATGGAAAGGAAAAATGGCTTTCCGAACTGCCGCCTTATCAGGGAGGAGGCGATATGGTCGATAGGGTGACCTTCGAAAAGACCACATATAATGAACTTCCTTTCAAGTTCGAAGCAGGAACGATGAATTATGCAGGGGCGATCGGACTAGGAAGAGCTCTCGACTATTTGAATGAACTTGGAAGGAACGAAATATCTGACCGGGAAAAGACCTTGCTGGCATATGCCACCGAAAGGCTTTCCTCAGTACCGGGACTGAGAATTTACGGGCAATCAGCCAGCAAGATCTGTACTGTATCTTTTCTCCTTGAAAATATACATCAGTACGATACGGGGATGATCCTCGACAAGCTTGGGATTGCAGTAAGGACAGGTACCCATTGCGCCCAGCCGGTAATGGAGCATTACGGTATAGATGGCACAGTGAGGGCATCATTATGCTTTTACAACACAATTGAGGAGATCGATGCTCTTGGCACGGGAATTGAAAAGGTGATCAGCATGTTTTCATGAAATTAGAAATGACGCTAAAAGAGGTTCAGGATAGTATAATAGATGAGTTTTCGGTATTCGACGACTGGATGGACAAATACAACATCCTGATCGAGATGGGAAAGGAACTTCCCATGATCGATCCGAAGTTCAAGGTAAAGGATTACCTTATCGAGGGTTGCCAGTCAAAGGTCTGGCTTTATCCTCAGTACGACGGCAAAGCAGTAACCTTCACCGCCGACAGCGATGCAATAATTACAAGGGGGATTGTGGCACTGCTCATCAGGGTGCTTTCCGGCAGGACTACAGAAGAGATTATCATGGCCGACCTTTATTTCATCGACAGAATAGGGTTGAGGCAGAATCTCTCGCCGACACGATCCAACGGACTTTTGTCGATGCTGAGGCAGATGAAGCTTTATGCGATGGCGTATAAGGCGCAGGGCTCAGGGCAAAGCCAGTAACCAGCAACCAGCAACAAAATATGGATCCATCTGAACAGCTTGAAATAGAAACTAGAATAGCAGGAGTTCTCAAGAGCATCTTTGACCCTGAGATACCTGTTAACATATACGATCTTGGCCTTATTTATAATGTTGAGATCGATGATGACCATGTGGCTCACATCACCATGACGCTTACCGCTCCAAATTGTCCGATGGCCGACAGCCTGATTGAGGAGGTGAAGTACAAGATATCAGGCACCAGGGGAGTGAAGAATTGTGACCTGAAGCTTACGTTCAATCCTCCCTGGGATAAGAGCATGCTCAGCGATGAGGCAAAACTGGAGCTGGGATTCCTTTAATCTGCTGCCATGCCGGGCATAAGCAACAAGGAACTTTCTGAAGGGATAAAGCTAAGGGCGGCGGAGCTTGGATTTAATATCTGCGGCATAGCCCGGGCGCGTGTGCTCGGGGAGTACGGATCCCGAATAAGGTCGTGGGTTGATGCCGGGATGAATGACAGGATGGGATATCTCGCCAGGGATATCGACCGGCGGATCGATCCCGGAAGCCTGTTCCCTGATGCTAAATCGATTGTAGTAACAGGGTTGAGTTACTATTGCGGGGTGATGCAAAAAGATCCGGAAGCGCCTGTCCTTTCAAGGTATACTTATGGGCGGGATTATCATGAGGTTATTCCGGAGAAACTTAATCTGCTGCTGGAATGGATAAACACTGTCAGACCCGGCACCGGGGGCAAAGCCTTTGCCGACAGTTCTGCTGTTACTGAAAAGCCATGGGGAAGGGAGGCCGGCCTTGGCTGGCAGGGGCGTCATTCGATTCTGATCAATAAAAGCATAGGGTCATTCTTTTTTCTTGGGATATTAATCCTCGATACGGAATTAGACTATGATGACCCTTTTACCAAAGATCATTGCGGAAGCTGCAGATTATGTGTTGAAGCATGTCCGACGGGCGCCATAAACGACAACCGGACCATAGATGCCAGGAAATGCATAGCAAACCTTACAATTGAGAACCGGGGCCCGGTTCCTGAAGATATTGTTCCGCATCTTGGCAGGCGGGTATACGGCTGTGACAGATGTCAGGAAGTTTGTCCCTGGAACAGGGATCCGGATCTGCCAGGGACTCCGGAGTTCACTATTGATGAGGAAATTGCCGGAATGAGTGCGGAAGAGTGGAGGAACCTTTCGCGGGAAAGGTTTTCACGCCTTTTCAGCAAGACATCAATGTCGAGGGTGAAGTATGAAAAGTTCATGTCGAATATTGAAGTTGCACTAAAATCCGGGAACAGATAATTCCTTTTATGGCGATGCGGGTCATTTTCACCTTTTTCCCGTTGAAATTATACCATTTGTCGATGTTATAACAATGTTATAACATGATATTTTCATTGATTATTCAGCCGAACATGTCAGAATTTGTTGTTGATTCTTTTTACCTTTCCTGACTTCTGCCAATCAGTGCGGCAGGGATACTATGCGAATTGATTCACCACGGATTTCACGGAGTTCACAGATAAAATCACGGATTTTATTTTTTGAAACAATCCGTGCATTCCCCGTGCTCTCCGTGAATTCAGTGGTTAAATAACACAAAGCAGATGCTGTGAATATTAAAAATCAGTTTTATATATTGTTCACAGTAAGCAATCTGGAAATTTCAACCGGACTAAAATTTTGATAGCGTCAGAAGTCTGGATAAAAAGTAAAACAGCTGAAAGATATATTAAAGAAGATGATTCCACGACTGATCGGGCAATGGGCGTGGGTCATCTCAGGATTATTCGTGGTATTTACAGTAATCGGAGTAATAATACGGAAAAAAGGGAAAGGCTGATAATCTCAGCCCTTTACCTAACCCTAACCTAATACCTAACCTAAAACCTAACTGTGTTCTAACTATACCTCAACCTCAACCTCTCAACCTCAACCTACTACTCTATCTGCTGTAATCGCTCAACATGTGCATAAGTTTCTGCCTTGTAAAGAATATTCTGCTTTTAACAGTTCCTATCTTAAGACCAAGCTTGTCTCCTATCTCGTGATATTTAAAACCCTCGATATGCATTTTGAAGGGAATCCTGAACTCATCGCTTAAGGATTCAATTGCTTTTTCGATCTCACCCTGTGCATAATTTGACTCAGGTGATATGAATCCCTTGTCGTGGGGCATGTTAAGATAGTAAAGATCCTGAGTTCCGTCGATAATGGTGTTCTCTTTCACATTACGCCTGTAGTTGTTGATAAAAGTGTTTTTCATTATTGTGAAAACCCAGGCCTTGAGATTTGTATAATCGACGAATTTCTCCTTGTATGTTATTGCCTTCAGATACGTATCCTGTACAAGATCCAGGGCAGTATCCCTGTCTGATGTGAGACTCATGGCGAACCTTTGAAGGTTGCTTTTCATCTCTATCAGGCTGCTGTTAAATTCCTGTGCTGTCATGGTTCTTA
>DIWB01000053.1:28557-28780 GCA_002428385.1 Bacteroidales bacterium UBA6117 | reverse complement strand
TTTAAGGTATCCATGGTAAGGCTCTAACGTATACGTGAATCGCTGATATTCCACATCAGGAGCATTATCCTTTTCAAAGTCATCTGAGTTGTCAGTTCCAGGAATTTTTCGATGATCAGTGCCGGAAAGCAAATCAGAACGTGAGATTGGCGCTGTTCCCGGCTTATTGACCCACTCGTATGGCCGTAGATCCTGAACACAGAACAAAAATTGGCGTTAGTGC
>DIWB01000053.1:0-28453 GCA_002428385.1 Bacteroidales bacterium UBA6117 | reverse complement strand
TAAAAAAATTATCGATTAACAATAAGCCAGTTATTGTTAATCGATAAAAATTCGTGTGATTGTAAACTCCTTAAATACATTTCATGGATTTACCTGGATTGCATTATTTTTACAGCAGCCAAATTAAATTGACATGAAAATATCTCTGATTCAGTACGACATCTTGTGGGAAAACAAACAGGGCAATTTTGAGAAGCTTTCAGAGTTGCTGGGCGGTGTGCCTGACAAGACTGAGCTCGTTATACTTCCCGAGATGTTCAATACCGGTTTCTCTCCGGCAGCGGATGCACTTGCCGAGAACCCCCGGTCACTTACCTTTGAATGGATGAAGAAGACATCCCGGGAAAAGAGCTTCGCTATTGCCGGTAGCTATATGGTTACAGAAGGAGGAAACCATTTCAACCGGTGGGTGTTCATTTCGCCTGAAGGCGACCTGTTTAGCTACGATAAGAGGCATTTGTTCTCCCAGGGCGGGGTGGAAGTGAATTATACACCGGGTACCGCAAGGGTGGTCTTTGAGTACAAGGGGGTGAGGATATGTCCCAATATCTGCTACGACCTGCGCTTCCCTGTCTGGAGCAGGAACCGGAACGATTATGACCTTCTCATCAACTCGGCAAACTGGCCCGAAGCCCGCAGGGATGTATGGCTCACCCTGCTTAAGGCAAGAGCCATTGAAAATCAATGCTTTGTTGCAGGTATCAACCGCACGGGAATAGACGGCATGGGTATAAAATATTCAGGTGACTCGATGATGATCGGACCAAAGGGAGAAATCATTGCCTCAGGAAATCTATACCGGGAATGCATTATATCATGCGATATAAGTATTGACGAACTGAGTGAATTCCGGACCAGGTTTTCAGTAACAGGAGACGCGGATAATTTCACCATACACCTGTAGCAATCTACCTCCTCAGCGCTTCGTAGAGTATGACCACCGGGGGTTTGGCCGTTCTTCCCGTTCCGTCCTTGATGTGATGCCTGCAGCTGGTGCCGGGTGCTGCAATCTGCACTTCAGTTCCGCTGTTCCTGATTTCAGGGAAAAGGACGAGTTCTCCGATTTTATTCGACAGTTCGAAATGCTCCTTCTCATATCCGAACGAACCGGCCATGCCGCAGCATCCTGAAGGTATCTCTGTAACCTTGTAATTTGAAGGTATTGAAAGCATTTCAATGGAACAGGCTGATGAAGAGATGGCTTTCTGCTGGCAGTGTGCATGCAGAAGAATTTCAAGTTTCTTATCCGTGAACGATTCCTTTTTGATCCTGCCGGCTTTGAATTCCCTGGAAATGAATTCGTCGATCATCCAGCTGTTCTTTGCTATCTTCAGGGCTTTTTCCTTCAGTCCGTCGCCTGCCAGATCGGGGTATTCATCCCGGAATCCGAGAATTGCCGAGGGTTCTATGCCTATCAACGGGGTTTCGTCATTTATGATATCTGCGAAAGCATTGATGTTGCTGATGGCAATCTTTTTCGCTTTTCTCAGTAATCCCTTGGAAATGAATGTCCTGGCGCTAAGGTCGTGCCGCGTGGCGATAACCTTGTAGTTAAGTGAAGTAAGGAGCCTGACGGCGGCTATGCCGGCTTCAGTATCGTTGTAATTGGTGAACTCATCGATGAAAAGGCACACTTTTCCCGAGGGATCTGACGGATTGAGCGATGCAAGATTTTTTTTCAGCCACTTTCTGAGTGTGGTTCTGAAGAGAAGCGGGATCGATCTTTCACCGGCAAATCCTATTGTCTTTTTCAGCAGTCCCGAAAACAGCTTGTTCTTCAGGAAGAAATTGTAGATAGCAGGTACCAGTGAGCCCATGCGGTTAAAGGTTGTGATGTAGGCGATAAGCCTTGTCCGAAGCGGTATTCCGTGTTTGTCGTACCAGTGCTGGAGAAACTCCGATTTCAGTTTTGCTATATCGACACCCGAAGGGCATTCGGCCTTGCAGCCCTTGCATCCTACACACAGGTCGAGAATGTCATATATCTCCTTATGGTCCCACGGATCTCCATTCCTGATGCTCAGGAATTCCCGGAGCACATTGGCCCTTGCCCTTGTGCACTTGTCTTCGTCCATTGTAACCATAAAGGTCGGGCACATGGTTCCTCCGATCTTCAGGGACTTGCGGCAATCGCCTGATCCGTTGCACTTTTCAGCTGCCCTTATTATTCCGTCGGTGGATGAAAAATCATATATGGTCTCAAGCTGCGGCGTGATTGTTCCGGGTTCGTACCTGAGGAAAGTGTTCATCAACGGGGTGTCGACTATCTTACCCGGATTCAGGATGTTCTCCGGGTCCCACGCTGCTTTCAGGTCTTTGAGGAGTTTGTAGTTTTCTTCTCCCAGTATAAGCGGAATAAATTCTCCCCTCAGCCTTCCGTCGCCATGTTCACCGCTGAGTGAGCCCCTGTATTTCTTCACCAGCTGTGCCGTTTCGAGACCGATGGTCCTGAAAAGCTCTACATCCGCCGGATCCTTGAGATTGAGTACCGGCCGGATATGAAGTTCCCCGGTTCCAATGTGGGCATGATATACCGAATCTTTACCGTGAGCGGCCAGAAGTTTTGCAAAATCATCCATATATGCGGGAAGATCTTCAACCCTTACCGAAGTATCCTCAATCAGGGAGACGGTTCTGCCGTCACCCTTCATATTACCCAGAACGCCAAGTCCGGCTTTCCGGAGTTCCCATGCCTTCGACATATCGCTGCCTCTAAGTACCGGGTAGGCATATCCGTAACCTTCAGTCCTGAGTGCGTTGATCAGCTCCGATGTTACTGATTCCACATCTTCCTTTGTATTCCTGGCGAACTCAACCATCATTATGGCGCCGGGATCACCTTCAATAAAGAAACGGTTGTTACGCTGGCTCAGGTTTTCCTTTGTGAGCTCAAGTATCCTGTCATCGGTAAGTTCAACGGCTGTTGGTTTGAACTTCAGGGCAACGAGATTGGCCCTGAATGCTTCCTCCCTGTGCTTGTGGTGAACGCATACAAGTGTTTTGAAAGCCGGAGGGAGAGGAACTGCATTGAGTTTTATTTCGGTAGTAACCGCAAGGGTGCCTTCCGATCCGGCCAGCAGCTTGCAGAAATTGAATGGTTTGCCCGAACTGCTGTCAAAAATCTCTGAATCGAGCAGCAGGTCCAGGGCATAGCCGGTGTTACGCCTTGGTATCCGCGGATCGGGATATCCCTCCCTTATTGATTGCTGGTTGCCGGGATTGCTCAGCATATCCCTGATATGCCTGTATATACTGCCTTCCAGATCGTCCCGGGAACATTTTCTGTTGAAGGTATCCCTGTCTGCCGGGCCGAATGTAACCTCGCTGCCGTCGCTCAGAAGAGCCTTTATCTCCAGTGTGTGATCCCTTGTGGAACCATAGACAAGAGAGTGGGAGCCGCATGAATTATTTCCNNCCTCCCATGTTGCATCTGCTGGAAGTGGAAGTTTCAGGACCGAAAAAGAGCCCGAACGGCTTCAGGTACATGTTCAGTTCGTCAAGAACGACTCCGGGTTCAACCCTTACCCAGTGTTCCTCCCTGTTAACCTCAAGGATCCTGTTCATGTACCGTGAGATATCCACTATTATTCCGGAACTCACCACCTGTCCTGCCAGTGACGTTCCGGCCGCCCGCAGCGTGACCCCGATTTTTTCCTGTGATGCAAAACAGAGAATTTTCTTAATGTCGGACGCATTAAGGGGCCAGGCCACTGCCACAGGCTCTTCCCTGTAGTCCGATGCATCGGTGGCATATATTAATCTGCTTACCTTGTCGTATTTGAGATCGCCCTCAAGAGAAGCTCTGAGCGAATTAAATTTTTCAACCGGAAACTCCATGTAAATTACATTTTTGATCCGCAAATTTAAAAAATGATTTTATTTCTAACCTGAAACGGTTCATTTCCTTAATGTTTTTTTTCAGTTGATAACCCGCCTGAAAATAATCATCTGATTCACTTGGTAAGCAGGGATTTTTTTTTCTACTTTTAGAGCATTATGTGTTAAATTTTAACTTATTGATATACAATGGAACTAATTGATCATATAAAACAGAACGCTAAAAAATTCAATAAACGCATTGTTCTGCCCGAAGGATATGAGGAGAGGAACCTGAAAGCTGCCGATATTGCCATAGCCGAGGGACTTGCACAGATAATTCTTATAGGCGATCCAAAGGATATTGCAGTCAAGGCCGGACAGTTCGGATTAAAGAATCTTAACCGGGCAGTTATAGTCGATCCCATATCTCATGACAGGAAAGAACACTACATCGATATGATGGTTGAGATAAGGAAGAGCAAGGGCCTTACCAGGGAAGAAGCAGCTAAGCTTATTGAGGATCCGCTTTATCTTGGCGTGCTGATGATCAAGAACGGAGATGCTGACGGCGAGGTGTCGGGAGCTGATCATGCCACAGGCGATGTGTTGCGTCCCGCTTTTCAGTATGTCAAGACAGCCCCCGGCATTTCGGTGGTATCAGGCACTTTTGTAATGATTCTTCAGGACAAGAGTTTCGGGGAAAACGGGGTTATAGTATTTGCCGATGGGGCAGTGCATCCCGACCCGACCGACAGGGAACTGGCCGAGATTGCAGTGGCCGCAGGGCAGACAGCAAGGGCAATATGCGGATTCGAGCCTAAAATAGCATTGCTGAGCTTCTCCACAAAGGGAAGTGCAAAACACGCTTTGGTGGACAAGGTGGTAAGCGCAACCAGGATAGCCAAAGAAATGGCTCCGGATATGATGATTGACGGCGAGCTTCAGGGTGATGCGGCTCTGGTTGCTGCCATCGGGCAGAAAAAAGCCCCCGGAAGCCAGATCGCAGGTCAGGCCAATGTTCTGGTCTTCCCTGACCTGAACTGCGGGAATATCGCCTATAAACTCGTCCAGCGGCTCGCAAATGCGGAAGCTATAGGCCCTATTCTGCAGGGAATGGCTGCACCCATCAACGATCTTTCGAGAGGTTGTTCTGTAAGCGATATAGTAAGTATGATAGCGATAACTGCAAATCAGGCAGCCGCAAAGAAATAGTATTAGTTAGTCATAATCTTTAAAGAAATTAAAATGATTGTTCTTGTTCTGAATTGCGGCAGTTCCTCGATAAAATATCAGCTGTTTGAAATGGGGGAAACGACCCAGAGGCTTGCAAAAGGTCTTTTAGAGCGTATTGGATTGAACGACAGTATTCTGACTCATAAGCCTACTGGTGAGGAACCGTACAGGGTGATAAGTGATATCCCCGATCACACTCTGGGTATTAATATGGTTATGTCGGCGCTGACCGATCCCAGGCACGGAGTCATAAAGGATATAACCGATATTAAGGCGGTTGGTCACCGTGTTGTGAACGGAGGAGAGAGTTACAAGGAGAGTGTTCTGATTGACAATGAGGTTAAAAGGCAGGTTGAAATCAACAGTGAGCTTGCACCGCTTCACAACCCGGCTAACCTCAAGGGAATTCTGTCGGTTGAGAAACTTATTCCCGGGGTACCCCAGGTTGCAGTGTTCGACACTTCGTTCCACCAGACAATGCCTGATTATGCATTTATGTACGCGCTTCCGTACGAGTATTATGAAAAATACAAGANNGAAAATACGGGTACCACGGAACAAGTCATAAATTCGTAGCATCAAAAGCCGCCGGATTGCTTGGTAAGGATGTTAAAAAGTTGAAGATCATTACATGCCATCTGGGTAACGGGGCTTCAATTACAGCTGTTCAGAACGGAAGGTCGATTGATACCTCGATGGGATTCACACCTGTGGACGGACTCATAATGGGTACCAGAACAGGTGAGATCGATGCCGGAGTGCTGATATTTATTGCCGACAAGGAACATCTGAATATGACAGGAGTAAATAATCTCATCAATAAGAAGAGCGGAGTTGCAGGAATATCGGGACTTTCTTCCGATATGCGCGATCTGGAGCTGGCTGCAGCCGAAGGAAATGAAAAAGCACTCCTCGCCCTCAATATGTACGCCTACAAGGTCAGGAAGTTCATCGGCTCCTATTATGCTGTACTTAACGGACTCGACCTGCTTGTTTTTACAGGCGGAGTGGGAGAGAATGATCATAAAATGAGAGCAATGATCTGTTCCGATATGGAAGCCCTGGGTATAGAATTCGACCGGGAGGCAAATGCCGGGGTCAAAGGCAAGGATAAAGTTATCTCAAAGGAAGGATCAAAGGCAACTGTGATGACAATCACCACCGACGAAGAGCTGGTGATAGCAATGGATACAAAGTATATAGTGGAGCACCATACCGTGTAATAACTAACTAAAAACGAAGATTTTATGGTTTTAAGAAGCATGTCCGACCTGAAGGGTATCGTGGAAGGAAAAGCGGTCAAAAAACTGGTTCTTGCCGTCGCCCAGGATCAACATTCCCTCGGAGCGGTTCTGAGGGCNNTTTCATCGGCGACAGCGATGGAATACGTGGTATCTGTTCTGAATTCGGATATGATATCTCAGAACTCTCCATAGTTCATGAACCCGAAATCGACAAAGCCGTGGAACAATCGGTCAGGATGCTCAGCGGGCGGCAGGCCGACATTCTCATGAAAGGCAAGGTAGGCACATCATCCCTTCTGAAGGCTGTCCTTAATAAGGAATGGGGCCTCAGAACAGGAAGCCTGCTTTCCCATATTGCCCTTTTCGAGGTGGGCACCTACCATAAGCTTATAGGAGTTACCGACGTGGCAATGAACATAGCTCCCAATCTCAAGGATAAGATCGCGATAGTAAACAATTCGGTTTCTTTCCTGAACCGTCTGGGATACGTCATGCCGAAAGTGGCAGTCCTTGGAGCCGTTGAAATGGTTAATGAGAACATGGAAGCAACACTCCATGCAGCGCTTCTCTCGAAGATGAACCAGAGGGAACAGATCCGGAACTGCATTATTGACGGACCGCTGGCCTTTGATAATGCAGTGAGCCTCGAGAGCGCGCAGCATAAGGGAATAAAGAGTGAGGTGGCCGGAGATACCGACCTTCTGCTTATGCCCGACATCGAAGTGGGCAACGTTCTTTATAAGTCCCTGGTATTCTTTGCTCAGGCCAAGGTCGCATCAATGATCCTGGGCGCCAAGGTACCGATTGTATTAACTTCAAGATCAGATTCAGAACAGGCAAAATACGACAGCATTCTGCTTGCTGCAGCATCAATCAAATAGTTGTATTATGATCCGCTCGCTGGACCAGATGGTTGAAAAGGCGCTTTCATTTCACCGCAAGCATCGGATCGCTGTAGCCTGGGCCCAGGATGCCAATACGATAGGAGCAATCCACAAAGCTTCAAGCTACGGTCTGATAGATGCCATCCTGATAGGTCAGCCGGCAGAAATAAAAAAAATTTGCAGAAGGGCTGATATTGATCATTCTCTTTTTTCACTGGTGGACTCGCCTGATGAATCGGCAGCCGCCAGTCTGGCTATCAGAATGACCCGCTCGGGCGATGCTGATATCGCCATGAAAGGGCTTGTCGGAACCGATAAATTCCTTAAGGCCGTTCTGGATATAAAAGACGGACTCATGATGCCCGGAGCAGTCCTCAGTTACGTCTGTGCAGTCCAGATTCCTTTATATCATAAATTACTGTTTATCACTGATACAGCTGTTATACCTGTACCATCGCTTGAGCAGAAGATCGCCATGGCAAATTATGCACTGGAAATGGCAGGAAAGTTCGGCATCGCGAAGCCCAGGATAGCCCTTGTCTCTGCTACGGAAAAGACAAGCAAACACTTTGCCAGCAACAACGATTACAGCGTAATGATGGATATGGCCAGGCAGGGTCATTTCGCAGATTGCATAATGGACGGCCCGCTCGATATTTTTCTGGCATGCGATAAGAAAAGTGTTGAGATCAAGGGAGTGGAAACTCCTGTCAATGGTGATGCAGATATCCTGCTTTTCCCGTCGCTTGAATCCTCAAATCCATTTTACAANNGACTGATCCGCGGAACGGAAAAACCAGTAATAGTAATGTCGAGGAGCGAAAGTGAAATGTCGAAGTTCTACTGTATCGCGCTTGCCTGTCTGATGGCCTGAAAACAGGTAATATGACAGGGAAATATCAATTCATAACTATATGTCTAAGAGATTAATATTGGCAATCAACCCAGGTTCAACTTCAACTAAGTTTGCACTGTTCGAAGAGGATGAAATTCTGTTTGAAAAAACCCTGAGGCATTCGCCGGAAGACCTTGCCGGCTTCCGTAGGATAGCCGATCAGTTCCATTACAGAAAGGACCTGATAATGGAGGAGCTGACTGCCAGAAATGTCGATCTTGATTCGATTTCTGCCGTTGTTGGAAGGGGAGGGGTTGTAAGACCAATTGAGTCAGGAATATACGAGGTGAATCAGAAACTCGTTGACGATCTGATCGAAGCGGCAAGGGGAGAACATGCAAGCAATCTGGGAGGGCTGATTGCCTCAGACATAGCTTCTCATCTCCCTTTAGCCAAAGCATTCATCGTCGATCCCGTTGTGGTTGATGAACTTCTTCCTGTTGCCAGGATTTCAGGCCATCCGGAGATAGAACGTGTATCCATTTTCCATGCACTGAACCAGAAAGCCGTTTCACGTTTATATGCCTTGACTGCCGGCAGGAGTTATGAGGAACTGAATCTGGTTGTGGCGCATATGGGCGGAGGTATAAGCGTGGGAGCACATAGAAAGGGGAAAGTGGTTGATGTGAATAATGCCCTGCACGGCGACGGGCCCTTCTCACCAGAACGTTCAGGCGGTCTGCCTGCACGGCAGCTGATCGACCTTTGCTTCAGCGGAAGATTTTCCTACGACGAGCTGAAGCAGATGGTTACAGGAAAGGGAGGAATGCTGGCATACCTTGGAACCAATAATTTCAAGCAGGTTTGTGAAATGGCAGAGGGAGGGGATGAAAAGGCAATTCTGGTAACGGAAGCCCTGGCCTATCAGGTTGCCAGGGAAATAGGAGCCATGGCTGCCGTGCTCGACGGTAAGGTGGATGCAATCATCCTTACCGGCGGACTCGCATATCAGGAATCACATGTTGAAAGGATCAGGCGCAAAGTGGAATTCATAGCCAAGGTAGTCGTATTTCCAGGTGAAGATGAGATTAGAGCTCTGGCATTCAACGGATTGCTTGCACTCGACGGGAAGATTGGGATTAAGACTTATTCTTAATGGTTTTGCAGAGAGAGAAAGGTCCCTCATCACCACTGGTTGTCATCAGGGATGAATTTTCTGCATGTGATTCGGGATGACTTCTTGCTATGGATTAGAAGCAGCAACAGGGAGGACCTTTCCGTTGAAGAAATGGTGACCGTTGACTGCAAACCAGACTATGAAACGGGCTATTTCCTCAGGACCCATCTGAGCATTAAATCCGGGGAAGGCGTTTTCAAACATTTCCGTCTGTACCGAACCAAGGGCAAGGCAGTTGACGCTTATTCCCAACTCGCTGAATTCGCCGGCCAGACACTCGCTCAGGCACGAGAGTGCAGCTTTTGAAGCACTGTAAACCGAGAGACCCCTGTATTTCGGGCTTCCCTGAAATCCTCCCATACTTGAAATATTTACAATGTGTGATCCGGAAGGCATTAGGGGAGTTGCAAGCCTGATAAAAGCTGCAGGCCCGAAAAAATTAGTATCCATCATTCTTCTGGAGTCCTCTTCCGGAAGTTTAAGGAAATCTCCTTTCACCAGGTGTCCGACCAGGTTAATCAGTATGTCGACCTTGCTGAAACGATTGTAAATCTGATGCTTTATGACTTCAATTTCCCCTGATAAATCAGAAACGTCTGTCTGGATTACTGACAAATTCTCATTAGTGCATTCAAGCTGCAGCTTTCTGAGTCTTTGCTCATTTCTTCCGGTAACAATAATCTGGTTATCCCTGTCAGCTGCAAAAAGAAGGGCAACTTCCCTGCCTATTCCCCTGGAACCTCCGTTTACAATGATATTCATATCCCGTGGTTAGTGAATTGGATTTTTTCGTTAATTTGTCTGCCTTTAATGTAAAATTACAAAATAGTTTTATGATACTTGCCTCCATTGAAAGATATAAGTCATTCAGGCAGATAAGTCTTGCGTTCCTGCTGATTTCAATTGTGTCGGCTTCATGGGTTCCTGCTGCAGGACAAACGACAAGGCCTGAAGCCCCTCCGCTGAAGGACAGGCTGTTTTACGGGGGAAATGTGAACCTGCAGTTCGGTACTTATACAGATTCCTTGCCGGAACCTTTCTTGCCGGAGGAGGGGTCAGACAACAGCTGGGTGAGCGGTCGTCCTTGAATATGACATTCCTGTGGACTTTGAACAGCGATGCTTACGGAATTTACGGAAACCCCGAGATACGGGTTTCTTTTATGTTCTGAGACTATCAGATATTGAGCTTTTCCCCCTCTGTCCTTGCAATGATCACTGATCCGCAGGTGTCGCTAAATACGTTAAGGGTGGTACGGAACATATCCAGAATGCGGTCCACAGCAAGCAGCAACCCGATGCCTTCCAACGGCAAACCGACCGCCTTCAGAACCACGGCCATCATTACCAGTCCGGCCATGGGAATCCCGGCAGCTCCTATGGAAGCCAGCAGAGAGGTAAAGACAACAATCATCTGCTGGCCGAAGCTCAGGTCAATTCCGTATGCCTGAGCGATGAAAAGCACGGCAACACATTCGTAAAGAGCGGTACCGTCCATGTTAATAGTCGCTCCGAGAGGAAGAGTAAAGCTGGCTATCTTATTCGAGACCCCGTCATTGTTCTCAACCGCGTCCATCGACAGAGGAAGTGTTGCGTTTGAGGATGAGGTTGAAAAGGCCGTTAGTAAAGGCGTTGCCATATTGCGGATATGCTTCATGGGATTGACTTTCGCAATTAATTTTAATGCAAGAGGAAGGGTGAAGAATGCATGAATGAAAAGACCTGCCAGAACGGTGGCCATGTATAGTCCCAGCCTGGAAATAATTTCACTTATACCGCTTCCGTTAATCACCTGCTGGGCAATTACTTTGGCTGTTATACTGAAGATGCCAAAAGGGGCAAACCTGATAATGAGCATGGTGATTTTCATTATCACCTCAAGAACCCCGTTAAAAACATCAGTAATAAGCTGTTGGGGTTTTTCACTGATTCTGGTAAGGAAGAAACCAAACAAAATAGCAAAAAAGATGATGGAAAGCATCTGCCCCCGGGCCATGGCATCTATTATGTTTGTAGGGATGATCTTGATCAGAGTCTGACTAAAGCTGTCTGTCGCTGCTGCAATTCCTTCGACAGGTGATACTAAGCCTATTTCTGCACCAACTCCGGGCCTAATGACGTTCACCAGCAATAAACCTGTTGTGATGGCGGCAAGCGATGAAAACAGGTAGTACCCCAGGGTTTTTATCCCAAGCCTTCCCAGATTGCCGCTGCTGCCAACACTGGCCACTCCTGTTGTAATGGAACAAAATATCAAAGGGACAATGATCATATTGAGCGCCCGCAGAAAAATATCGCCGATCCAGTTTGTGTAAATCGTGATATCTGAAAAATAATAGCCGAAAANNCCCTCCCGCCAGCATCATTATCAATATCTGGAAATGGAGCGGCAGGGACAGGCGGAATCTTGAATAGGCCATTAAAGAATGATTTAAGGCCTAAAGGAAAAAAAACTTTGCGATAAATCCACATCCGGGTGACGAGTATTTTGGATTTTCTCAACTCTTCCACAATCGAATATTTGAAATCTGACGGACAGTGGGAAGAAAATATTCAAATTCTGATTGTTATTGATTTTGCTGATTTCAATGTTCCACTTAAGTTATGCTGTAATCATGGGGAGAATCGTCGGATTACATATGTAATCAACAGAAAACCACTCTTAATTTACTTCAGTAATCCCGGATCGGACAAGGTACGTAATACAAATGTAATATTGGCTCAATAGTGATATACTATATCTATAAAATGCTATATATCAGCATAGATATGGGATTAAACCGATGCATTGATTCGGATGGATTAACCATTGTATGGCTAATAATTTTAGATATCGGGGTATTTCTTTCTTAAAATATTAATTACCATAAATATATGTGTCTAAACTGCAGCATTAATGTAATGTATTAACCCGTTATCGCAACTATTATAAGCATTGGAAACCTGTTATTATTTAAGAACGATATTGCTTGGTTACAAATGTAAATTATATTATATTACGTATGTAATTCAGTAATTAGTTACATTTGTGAAACAGATTATATTGTTATGAAAGACAGGATACTGGAGTTTTTAAGAAGAGAAAACAAGACATCGGCGCAAATGGCTGAGGATATTCGTGTTCAGCCATCCGGCATATCCCATATTTTGTCAGGAAGAAATAAACCAAGCCTGGATTTTATACTTAAAATGCTTGAGAAATATCCCTTTCTATCAACCGAGTGGCTGTTGTTTGGTAAAGGTTCCATGTACAAAGAGCCGACCATGGGTGATCTTTTCGCCGGCATGGATATGGATCAGAAGCCGGTGAAACACGAAACTGTCCCTGATACCCGGAGGCAGCCTGAATCTGCCTCCCCTGCTGCTGAGTTTACTGGAGAACAAATGACAGAGGAACGAACATTATCTGAACAGAGAGCAGTCAGGATAGTTTGGTTTTACAAAGACAACACTTTTGAGGAATTTTTTCCGGTTAAACATTAACCTTTCTTTTTTCGGAACCACGGCAATGGTTATCTTTGCTGAAAAGACCCGCTGATGGCAAAGAGAGTGGAATATTTCACTGTAAAGGATAACCGGAGCCTGAATAATGACCTGTTCATTCTTGAGCTTACAGGCAATAATAAACTGCCGGAGATGAAACCAGGACAGTTTGTACAGGTGAAAGTTGAAGGCAGTGCGGAGACCTTCCTTCGCCGCCCGATTTCTATTCATGATGTTGATTACGGGAGCAACTCAATTAAGATGCTTGTCCAGGTTGCAGGAAACGGAACGGAGCGTCTTTCCCGTCTTGTAAAGGGCGAAAATCTGAATATTGTGTACCCTCTTGGAAATTCATTCTCAATCCCGGATAAGGATAAAAGCATCCTTCTTGCAGGCGGCGGATGCGGGGTTGCGCCACTTCTCTTTCTCGGAAAGCATATGAAATCTATGGGCCTTAAGCCTGAGATTTTACTTGGATTCAGGGACTCAGAAAGGGTAATCGAGTATGAGGAATATAAAAGCATCGGTACTATTTACCTCACCACCGAGGATGGTTCCATGGGAGAAAAGGGTTATCTGACTGATCATTCCATTTTGAAGCAGCGTCATTATGACCATATATGCTGCTGCGGTCCGGAACCCATGATGAAGGCTGTTGCAGGCTATTGCATGAGGAATGACATTAATTGCGAGGTATCTCTTGAACATCTTATGGCATGCGGTTTTGGTGTATGCCTCTGCTGTGTGGTTGACACCGTGAAAGGAAATCTTTGCACCTGTACCGACGGTCCTGTATTTAACACAAAGGATTTAAAATGGTAAAACTGGATGTTGCGATCGGCGCACTAAAGCTTAAAAATCCCGTGATGAGTGCATCCGGCACCTTCGGGTANNCGTCTGGGAGGAATAATCCTGAAAGGGACCACATTCGAACCAAGGGAGGGCAATCCCTATCCGAGAATGGCAGAAACACCCTCCGGAATGCTTAATGCGGTTGGTCTTCAGAATAAAGGGATCGATTACTTCGAAAGTCATATATATCCTGTGGTTTCTGCTTACAACACAAACGTGATCGTGAATGTAAATGGCGGAAGTATTGATGACTATATTGCTCTGGCAGAAAGGATTGACAAGCTCGATAAGATACCTGCCATTGAATTGAATATTTCATGTCCGAACGTGAAGAAAGGCGGAATGATTTTCGGAACCAATCCTTCATCGGCGAGGGAGGTCATTAAAGCAGTGAGGACTGTTTATTCCAGGGTCCTGATAGTAAAGCTTTCTCCCAATGTTACGAGTATTGTAGATTTTGCCAGGATTTCTGAGGAAGAGGGAGCCGATGCCATTTCACTGATAAATACACTTCTTGGCATGGCAATCGATACAAGAACGATGAAACCTTCTCTTTCTACCGTCACCGGAGGCCTTTCCGGACCGGCGGTCCGGCCCGTTGCCCTGAGAATGGTATGGCAAACGGCCAATGCGGTTAAAATTCCGGTAATCGGCATCGGCGGAATAATGTCTGCGGATGATGCCTTTCAGTTTCTCCTTGCAGGAGCTTCTGCAGTCCAGGTCGGTACTGCTTCCTTCATCGATCCTGAGTCCTCTGTGAAAATCATTGATGGCATTCAAAAGATACTGGAAGGCAAGGGATTCAAAGATGTAAATGAAATAACAGGATGGATCAACAGATAGTCTGAATTCCCTCAATGTATCCTGTCTGATCCTGATTTACTAAAATCTGCAGACTTTTCAGTTAAAAGAATCTAAATTCCTCGCGGGAATTTTGGTTATTATCTTTAAATTTGTAACTAACAAAAAAGAATGCCACTGTTTCTTTAACCTAAATCTTCTATAATGACTGAAAATGTTCAAATCGATAATCTGGATAAGAAGATACTGGATATCATTACAAAAAACGCCAGGGTTCCTTATCTCGAAGTTGCAAGGGAGTGCAATGTTTCTGGTGCTGCCATTCACCAGCGTGTTCAGAGGCTTATTAAAACCGGTGTTATAAAGGGGTCGGAATTCAAGGTCGATCCTGCTCTTGTTGGTTTCAAGACCTGTGCCTACATTGGCGTGTTTCTCGACCACCCGGGTCACTATCGTGACATAATAGAGGAATTCAAGGAGATTCCGGAAATCATTGAATGTCATTACACTACCGGTAACTATTCTCTTTTCATCAAGGTATATACCCGCGACAACGAACATCTTCGCAATATTCTTACCGACAAAATTCAGAATATAGCGGGGATAGTGAGAACAGAAACTCTTATTTCACTGGAGGAGTCGATCAACCGTCAGATTCCTGTTCTCTCAAGATAGACTCCTTTAATCAGGCAATTGTTTTAATTTTTTTATAATGAAAGGTAAAATCCTTTTAACAAGTCCATTATTTTTCTTCATCCTGTTGATTTTTCAAGGATGTGGCAGCAAAACAGAAAATTATAATTGTGAGCCGGGAAAATTTCCGGTCAGAAATAAACCTGCAAACAAAAACCCGGATGCTCTCCGGGTTTTTTGTGATCTAGCNNTCGAACCCAGGACCCCATCCTTAAAAGGGATGTGCTCTACCAACTGAGCTACTAAATCAGGCCATATATTACACTTGATCCGGCTTTCAGCATGGAATTATATTCTTCTGCCTGAACCGGCTGTTTTTTCATGGTGTTTTAAAGAACTTTGTTCTGCAGCTTAACTCCTGCAGCTTGTGGATAAAGCCAATCAATCAGCCTCATAAATTTGCGGTGCAAAGTTAGAAGAAAAATATTCTAATGCAAAAAAACTTCTTTGTTTTATTTACACTTTTTTTCTGATATTCTGTAATGAAATACTTCTTCATACGTCATCCGGGAGACAGACATTTATTAAGTTAAAAACCGGGTAACCATGAAAAGAATTTTTGGAATTATTTTGTTTTCAGTCATTGCGGCCACTCTTTCAGGGCAGAGGTCAGTAGATGAGCTGTTTGAAATGAATTCAGACGACAACGGATTCATTAATCTGACGATTTCAGGAAGTTTATTGAAGAAGTTAAGGTCGGAGGATGAGGGCTGCAGTAAAAAGGTATGGCCCAATGAAGTGACTTCAGTCAGGATACTGATCCCGGAAGATGAGGATTGTAACCGGACCAATTTTATGGACTTTCTAAAACGCGACAGGGATTTAAGGAACTATGAGGAATTCATGAGCGTGCGGGAAAAGGACCAGGATATCAGGATGCTTGTCAGGATTGACGGAAAGGTGATAAGGGAATTTCTTCTTATCGGAGGCGGCGAGGATAATTTCATTATGCAGGTTAAAGGGAGAATCACAGTGGAAGAGGCAGAGGATTTTAGCCGGGAGGCCAGAAAAGATCACCGGAATTTAACCATTTCGGGACTGTAAGGAATATGTAACTATCTTTGCCGGGAAGGATACTATCTTCTCTGTCAATGACAAGAACCGAATTCGATAATCTGGTGGTTACATCAGGCAGAAAACTGTATGGTCAGGCCTGCCGTATTCTTGGGGACAGGGAGGAATCGGAAGACGCCGTACAGGAGGTATTTGTCAGACTGTGGAAGATGAAAATGAGACTTGATGAATATGCCAGCGTTGAAGCTCTTGCAGTGACAATGATAAAAAATTACTGCATCGATCAGATGAGAAAGCGAAAGTTCATTGACCAGGGTGGTGAAACAGCCCTGACCGGATTGTACGATTCGGCCCCTTCGCCTCAGGAACTAATTGAAAGACAGGAAGCTTCGGACATAATGATCAGGATAATCGGAGAACTCCCCGATCAATACCGTGAGGTGATAAGAATGAGGGATATGGAAGAGCTCAGCTTTGAGGAAATGGCAGAAATTACGGGGCAGAATATTAATAACTTGAGAGTCAGTCTTTCAAGGGCAAGAAAGAGCGTAAGGGATGAATTCAGGAAACAGACAAGATGAAACCGGCTGAAATAATACAGTTGCTGACAAAGTACTATGAAGGCAATAGTACTATTGAAGAAGAACGTCTTCTGAAAGAATATTTCAGAGGACCGGGCGTACCTGAGGAACTCCTTGAGGAACAGGAGATTTTCAGGAGCTTTAGCAGGATTTCAAATTCGGATGTGCCAGAGCCATCCGCAGACTTTGAACTCAGGATATTTGCTGCGATCGACAGGGAAGAAAAGCGGACAGCGATACCGGGCCGCAGGAGGCTATATGTCATGCTGTCGGGTGTTGCAGCTGCCCTGCTGATAATTGCAGCATCATATTTCTTCTTCGAGCGCAGGCCTGACATACAGGATACTTACAGCGATCCCGAAGTTGCCTATGCCGAAGCAATGAAGATATTGTACAGTGTATCTTTCCGCATGAATGAGGGCACAAGGGCGCTGGGACAGCTTACCGCACTTCAGGAAGAGACAGGCAGGACACTCCATGCCGTTGGAAAATCGACATCACTGATTGAAGATCATGTGAAACCACTCGAATCAATATTCAAAACCCTGGGAAATCCGGACAAAACCAGGGAATAAACTCAAAATAAAAAAGAAAGCTTAAATACTGAATATGAACATCAAAACACAAAAGAAAGGAATGAAAAAAGTGATATTCTTCACAATAGCCATCTGCATGACTGCTGCAGTGAATGCGCAGAACAGAGCAGTTGACGAATTCTTCGACAAATACTCGGAGAGGGAGGGTTTTACCACAGTGTTTATTTCAGGCAAGCTGCTAAGTCTCTTTGCCGGAAAGGATGCCGGGAACGAGGGTAGCGACCTGATCAACAGGTTGTCGTCCATCAGGATACTGTCGGTAAGCGACTCCCTGATGAACCTGAATCTCAACTTTTACAAGGAGCTTACAGGAAAACTCAATATGTCAATATATGAGGAACTTATGGCTGTGAAGGAGGGAAAGGATGAGACTAAATTCCTTATCAGGCAGAATGGAGACAGGATTTCTGAACTTCTTGTCATCACCGGCGGTCCGGGTGACAATACACTGATTTCGATCCAGGGGGATCTCGACCTGAAGAGTCTTTCGGAATTGTCAGATGATATCGGGATTGAAGAACTTGAAGATCTGGACAAGATGGAGAAAAAGGAAAAGAAAGATTAATCTTCATATCTGCCTGTTTCCCGGGCAGGTTTTGATTTATTTCGCATAAAACATTGCGAAAACCGTCATAATTAGTTACTTTCATGGGTGAATCCATTCCCCTGTAACTGACTATGAATGAGCCCCGGAAAATATACAGAGACTACCGCGCACTGCTGAAATCGGCAGGAAGCTCTCTGGGACCGGGCGACACCAGAAAAATAAGGCGGGCACTCGACCTGGCCATTGAGGCCTGCTCGGGGAAATCAATACTCACCGGGAAACCGGAAATTGAGCATGCCTTGTCGGTTGCTTCAATAGTTGCAGGGGAAATGGGGTTGGGAACAACCACAATCATTACAGCTCTTCTCCACGATTCATACGGAAGACTGTCTATATCCCAACAGGAACTCGAAAATGAGTTCGGGATAAAGGTGGTGGAGATACTTCAGGGATTCAACCGCATAACCGGGATCGATTCTACACAGGCTTCATACCAGTCTGAGAACTTCAGAAAACTTTTGCTCAGTCTTGCGGATGATGTCCGGGTAATACTGATAAAGCTTGTTGAGAGGCTGGAATATATGAGAAACCTCGACAATGCTCCGGAAAAGGATAAACTTCCGATCGCTTCAGAGACCCATTTTCTTTATGCACCGCTGGCACACCGGCTCGGGTATTACAATATCAAGTCGGAAATGGAGGACCTTGCTGTAAAATACCTTGAGCCGGAACAGTACAATTACGTTGAAGGCAGGATTAAGCAGACGACCGCTTCGAGGAACAAACTCATAAGGGAGTTCTCAACTCCCCTTAAGGAAAAGCTCGACAAACTGGGATTAAAATATTCTATCAAAGGCCGCACCAAATCGATTTATTCCATTATGCTTAAAATGAAAAAGCAGGGAGTGGAATTTGATGAGGTCTTCGACTTATTCGCGGTAAGGATAATTATCGACAGTGAACCGGAAAATGAAAAGTCGGACTGCTGGAGAGTTTACTCCGTGGTGACTGACCTGTATCAGCCCAACCCAAGCAGGATGCGCGACTGGATATCGGTTCCCAAGTCGAACGGATACGAATCGCTTCACACAACGGTTGTAGGACCAAGGGGAAAATGGGTCGAGGTGCAGATCAGGTCGTCAAGGATGGACGAGATCGCAGAGAAAGGACTTGCGGCACACTTTAAATACAAGGGTGTAAAAGGGGAGGGCGGACTGGATGTCTGGCTCACCAAAATGAGGGAAATTCTTGAATCTACTGAAAAAGAAGAGGATGCCTTCCTCGACCAGGTCAGGTCGGGGCTCTATACCGATGAAGTTTTTGTATTCACTCCGAAAGGCGACCTCCGCCAGCTCCCGGCCGGATCAACCCTTCTCGATTTTGCCTTCGACATCCATACAGCGGTCGGCGCATCGTGTGTGGGAGGTAAGGTTAACGGACGTAACGTAACCCTCAGACATCAGCTGCAGAATGGAGATCATGTATCAATCATTCGTTCAAAAAATCAGAAACCCAAACAGGACTGGCTTTCCTTCGTGGTTACGAGCAAGGCAAAGACAAAAATCAAACAAGCCCTGGGTGAGGAAAGGATAAAGTCGGCCTCTGAAGGAAAAGAGATATTGATGCGCCGGCTCAAGAACTGGAAACTTAACTACGGCGATTCGGTCATCCAGAAACTTATTAATCATTACGAGTTTAAAAACGCTCAGGACCTTTACTGCAGTATTGAATCGGGCAAACTCGACCTGCTTGAAATAAAGGAAGTCCTGCTCAGAGTCGGGAAAGATGAACATCCTTCCGTCCAGGCTCCTGTGCTTCCTGAAAAGGAAGTTAAGGAAACCGATACCTCGGTCTATTCTGATTACCTGGTTATCGAAGAAAAGGTTGACGGGCTTGATTACAAGCTTTCCAAATGCTGTAATCCTGTTTTTGGAGACCCTGTTTTCGGATTTGTAACAATCTCGGAAGGGATAAAAATTCACCGGACAAGCTGCCCCAATGCTCACAACCTGATGGCACGCTACCCTTACCGGGTTGTTTCAGCCAGGTGGACCAAGGCAAAGGGGGCGCCTACCTTCAATGCCCTGATCAAAGTGACTGGGATCGAGGATATCGGAATCGGCAACAAGATTGCCGATGTAATTGCAGGTTACAACGTGACTGTCAGAAGCTTCAGTTACAAAATCGAAGACGGCTTTTCTGAAGGAACCCTGAGCATTATGGTTCCAAATAATGATATTCTTTATGGAATAATCCGCAGGATACAGTCAATTAAGGGCATCCTGAAGGTGTCAAGACAAACCAGCGACTGATTGCTCAACCTCAGCCTCAGCCTCAACCTCAACCTCAACTCCCATGTTCAACAATCTTTTATTCATTTCGCTCGCACCAATCCTTATCATCGCGTTTTATATCTACAGCAGGGATAAGTATGAAAAGGAACCATTATCTTTTCTTTTAAAAGCCTTGCTGGCAGGTGTTGCAATTGTGTTACCTGTAGTATTGATTGAGAGACTTCTCCAGTTACCTTCGGAGAACCTGGAGGGCATATCGAATGCGGCTTACGTAGCTTTTGTGGTTGCAGGACTGACCGAGGAAGGAATGAAATATCTTGCTTTTCTGTTCTTCTTCTGGAAGAGCAGGCATTTCAATGAACGGTTTGATGGTATAGTGTACGCGGTGTACATTTCTCTGGGATTTGCCGGCATCGAGAATATTATTTATGTAATCTCGGGAGGGTATTCCGTCGGGCTCGTAAGAGCTCTCACCGCGGTCCCGGCTCACGCGCTGTTTGGCGTTGTAATGGGTTACTATTTCGGAATGGCAAAATTCTATCCGAAGTACCGGGGAATATATCTCCTGCTTGCCTTCTTCCTGCCATTCGTGTTTCACGGACTGTATGATTTCCTGCTGATGGCCAATTCCCCGGTTTTCCTTGCAATATTCATTCCCCTGTTTATCTACTTCTGGTTTCTTGGATTCAGGCACATGTCAGTGGCATCTGATGCTTCGATCTTCAGGGGATCTTCAGGCGATGACATCATGCCCGGAGGAGGGGTTCCCATGACATGATTCAGTATCTCTTGTCGGGTTTAACGGGAAGCTTTGCAAGCTTTTCGACTTCGAGAGAGGGATAACCGAACTCCTCCACAACCTTTCCAAGTATAAGATAGGTTCCGCTTCCCTTGAAAGGATATTTGCTGAGCGACTGTGAGAAATGAGTGGTGTCGAAGAAATTTCCTTCCGGATCGATAAAGCATCCGAAATTCATCCATTCCCCCTTTATGGTTTTAATGTATTTGATATTGACAAGGTGCCCGACCATCCTGACTTTTTTCCCGCAATGGCTTAGCATATCGTTTGCCTGTATCTCACCCCTGAATGATGTTTCGAGCATGTCGAACCAGCTTATTGAAACGGGAAAACCTATCAGCTCGATCTCGTCGTAAGCATCATCGAGACTGTCGTGCACCAGGTCGGGAAGGTTAAAACTGCGGACCGGCTGCGAAAAAAGAGGGCGGATGTTTTCGCGCCTGGTCCCGTTGATTGCCATATGTGCCTCCCACAGCAGCACTGCTTTCTTTTTGCCTGTGAATCTGAACGCTCCCGTCCGGATCAGCAGAATCAGCTGTTCAAGTCCGGGACCAACTCTTTCAACGAAGTCATTGAGACTTGTGAAAGGCCCTCCTTCATTGCGGATTACCTCGACCGCCCTGGCAAGTTTTTCCTCAATGCTCTGAATATGAATGAAGCCAAGGTAAACATCTGATCCGTAAATAGTTGTTTTGTAAGTGCTTTTGTTTACACATGGAGGATGAATGGCTGCGCCGCATCTTCGGGCTTCATGGACGTATACCCATGTACGGTAGAAACCGCCGAAATTATTTATCACCGCCACCATGAACTCGAGGGGGAAATGGGCCTTCAGGTAAAGGCTCTGAAAGCTTTCGACTGCATAGGATGCCGAGTGGGCTTTTGAGAACGAATACCCTGCGAACGATTCGATCTGCCTCCATACCTCACGGGTTATTTCTTCGCTGTAACCCTTTTCGCGACAGTTTGTGAAGAATCTGTCGACAATTTTCTGCATTTCCTGCTTCGACCTGTGCTTTCCGCTCATGGCCCTCCTGAGTGTGTCGGCATCGGAAAGGTCGAGGCCTGCAAAATGATGACAGACCTTAAGTACATCTTCCTGGTAAACCATCACTCCGAATGTCTCTTCCAGCTGTTCCTTCATTACAGGGTGGATATAATCAAACTTGCCGGGGTTATGGAACCTGTGGATGTATTCCCTCATCATTCCCGAACGGGCAACTCCCGGCCTGATTATCGAGCTTGCCGCCACAAGAACGGGGTAATTGTCGCAGCGGAGCTTCTGAAGAAGTCCCCTCATCGACGGACTTTCTATATAGAAACATCCTTTGGTGTCGCCTCTTCTAAGGCTGTCCATTACCTTGGGGTCCGTCTTGAATTTCTGGATGGCATGGACATCAACATCTATTGCCCTGTTCCTCAGTATTATCTCAGCGCTCTCCCGTATATGGCCTATCCCGCGCTGGCTCAGGATATCGAGCTTTTCAAACCCTATTTCCTCAGCCGTGTACATGTCCCATTGCGTCACCGGAAATCCTTTGGGAGGCATGTCGAGCGCCGTGTAACAGGTTATGGGCTCCTCCGAGATTAGGATTCCACCGGCATGGATACTCCTCATATTCGGAAAATCAGCTATCCTGAGCCCGGTAGAAAAGATCAGTCCGGATATTTCGTTCCTGTTTGCCTCTGAAGCCGGGTTGTCGATCAGGTTGTCGATCTCCTCTTTGGGAAGCCCGTGGACCTTTCCCAGTTCACGCACTATCGACTTGCCCCTGAATGTGCTGATTGTGCCCAGCAGTGAAGTATGCTTTCTCCCGTACCTCTTGAAAATATAGTCTATGACCTCGTCTCTCTCTTTCCACGAATAATCGATGTCGAAGTCGGGTGGACTGCTTCTTTTTGGGTTTATGAATCGCTCGAAGTAAAGGTTTAGATCAATTGGGTCAACATTTGTAATTTTAAGGCAGTATGCTATGATTGAATTTGCTCCGCTGCCGCGTCCTACATGATAGAATCCCCTCGACATTGAATACCTTACAATATCCCAGGTGATCAGAAAGTAGGCTGAAAAGCCAAGCTTGTCGATGATTTCAAGTTCGTGCCTTATTCTCCTTTCCGCTTCAGCATTATGTCTTCCGTATCTGTAAACCATACCGTCCCATGCCAGCTTCCCGAGCAGAAGCCTGTCGTCGTACCTGCTTGCCGAGAATACTTTCTTGTTTTTCAGCGTGGTCAGATCGAAGTTCAGGGAACAGTCGCTCATCAGCTTTTCGGTGTTCTTCATCAGCCATTTGTGTTCAAGCATCAGGCGGCTCTTTTTTTCGTGAGACATGAAGAATTCGTCATCAGCGCCGCACTGAGACGGTTTCAGATGGCTCAGAAGCATGTTGTTGTCGACTGCCCGCAGGCTTTTATGGATGAAGATATCATCTTCCGACGCGAATGTCACGGGCTGGAGAAGCACCATGGAGCTTCTGGAAACTGATCCCGGCAGTGTCACCAGCCTGTTGATCTCTGAAGGTCTTATTCCGATGCGTTCATTATCGAGCAAGGGCCTTTCGGGGATGCCGGAAAGAGGGTAGATGGAGTAGGCATGAGAAAATTCAGGAGAGGGGAAGGGCAGGGGAGTCTTGTCAAAGTTGTGTCCTGACAGGAACTCGTTAAGTTCCCTCAGTCCTTCATTGTTCCTTGCGATGCAGATATACAGCAGGTCATTGTCGTTCCGGAACTCTATCCCGGCAAGCGGTCTGATACCGTTTTTAATGCATTCGCCGGCAAATTCGGGGATCGCTGTCGAGTTGTTTATGTCGGTCAATGCAATACAGTCCTCTCCGGCCGCAGCAGCGCACTGCACCAGCTGTTCGACGGACATCATCCCGTAGCGAAGGCTGTAATATGAATGACAGTTTAAATACATGTTAAAAAAGGCATGACGGCGTTACGGCCCAACGGCCCAATGTACGGCATCGCGGCCGAAGCGGTTACGGATATTGTCCATGGCCAGGTAGAGGTTTACTTTTTCAGGAGTGTCATCGAACATGTCGAGTTGTTGAACGCCCCTTACCAGGTGACTGAATCTGACGCCAATCAGCCTTATCAGCATTCGCCGCTGGTAAAGCCTGCCGAAAAGCTCCTTTGCAACACCTGAAAGGACATGATCGAAGGAGGTGTATGGTATCCTTTTTTGCAGAGTGTGGGTGTCAAAGTTTGAATACCTTATTTTTACAGTCACGCAGGAAGTGAGCTTTTCCTGTTTTCTGAGATCGTATGCTATCTTCTCGACCATGCCGGAAAGAAGCTGGTTCAGCCTGACCATGTCGGTGGTGTCCTTATCGAAGGTATGCTCGGTGCTTATTGACTTCTGCTCCGAGTAGCTCATTACGGGGGTGGAGTCGATTCCGTTGGCCCGCTTCCATATTTCCATGCCGTTCCTGCCCATGAGCGTTTCAAGCATTTCGGCCGGAATATTCCTCAGGGTGTAAATTGTAGCGATGCCCATCGAGCGTAGGGTGTGGTAAGTCTTCTGCCCGACCATGGGTATCTTGCTTATCGACAGCGGATCGAGGAAGGGGTGGACCCGATCCACTGACACTTCCTTCTCTCCGTTGGGTTTTGCTTCCCCTGCCGCTATCTTCGATACTGTCTTATTGACCGAAAGTCCGATCGATATCGGCAGACCGGTCTCCTTTATAATACGCCGCCTGAGCTCGTGCGACCATTTGTAGCACCCGTAAAAGCGGTCCATGCCCGTCAGGTCGATATAGTGCTCATCGATTGATGCTTTTTCATAAAGGGGCGATCGTTCGGCAATTATATCCGTCACCATATGCGAATAGTTGCTGTATGCCTCCATGTCGCCCCTGATTATTATTGCATCGGGACAAAGGCTTCTGGCCATCTTCATCGGCATTGCCGAACTGACACCATATTTACGCGCTTCATAGCTGCAGCTCGATACGACACTCCTGTCCGACATGCCTCCGATTATGACCGGCTTGCCGGTAAGCCTGCTGTTGCGAAGCCTCTCAACCGATACGAAAAACGTATCCATGTCGAGATGGAGAACAGATCTTTCCGTATTGCCTGCAATGAACATGGTGAAATGACTGTAATTATTGAAAACCGGTTCGACTAATATAAATGAGAAACTTTCTTTAAAATATTTGCATTTCTCGTAAACATATCATACTTTTGATTAGAAATTAATCAAAGTTATGATTACAATATAATCAATTTTTTCATGTACTTCGCATCCAACATAAAATTTTTAAGAAAAAGGAAGGGGCGCACCCAGGATGATGTTGCTGCGGCCCTTGACCTGAAGCGTTCAACCCTTAGCGGGTATGAGAACGGCGTGGCCCAGCCCGGAATAGATGTACTTGTTTCATTTTCGGGATACTTCAACATGTCGATCGACACTCTTCTCAAGATCGATATTGCAAAACTTTCGGAGAGCCAGCTTGGGGAGCTCGAGAGAGGATACGATGCCTATGTGAAGGGAAGCAACCTGCGGGTGCTTGCCACGACAGTCAATTCAGGCAACAGGGAGAACATCGAACTTGTTACGGAAAAGGCAAAGGCAGGATACACAACCGGGTATGCCGATCCGGAATATATCGGAGAGCTTCCGGTATTCCATCTGCCGTTTCTTTCGGATAAAAGAAAGTACCGGACTTTTCAGCTGAAAGGGGATTCAATGTTCCCGATACCCGACGGGTCGTGGGTTACCGGAGAATTTATCCAGGACTGGACGGAACTGATGAGCGGTAACGCCTATATAGTCTTCACCCTCGACGACGGGATAGTATTCAAGATCGTTGAAAACAATATCCGGAAGAACGGAAGATTGACCCTTTTCTCCCTGAATCCTCTTTATGAACCTTATGAGATTCATATAAAGGAGGTCAAGGAGATATGGAAATTCGTCAATTACATAAGCAGTGAACTGCCAGAACCTGTTATGCCTGAGAAACAGATATTCCAGTCAATTGCCATAATGAAAAACGACCTCCAGCGCATAAAAGCCAGGCTGGGAAGCGACATTACGGATGTAAGCGAGGCTGACTGATACTATTCTTTTGTCAGCTCAATTATCATCCTGATGATCTTTTCATTCTCCGACTCGGGGATCTTTCCGGAGTATATATACCTGCAAACCCTGTTTTTGTCAACTATCACAACTGTGTAGCTGTCTTTCGGCATTCCCCAGTCGGAATGAAGCCTGCCATCATAATCAAACAGAATTGTGGTATCATATTTCTTCGCCTTGTTGCCGGCAATTACCCTTATAAGACCATTCGGTTTCCATGTCGATTTGTTGTCGACAATGCCGAATCCCTTGAAATATTCTTTGTCTATTATCTTATCAACGTCGGTAGCCTTGTCGATAGCATCGTTGAAAGCATCGTTAAGATCCGATTCGTCAGGATCGACATAGTTGATCTGCAGTACCTTGCCGGGCCATGAGTTCATTGTGAAATCCTTTTTGTCGGCATCGGGAAAAGTCCATTCAGGAACCTTCATGCCAACTTCAAGCTTGCCGGTCTGGGCAAACATCGCTGTACACGCAAAAATGGTGAAGAAGAAAGTGAAAATCAGTCTTTTCATGTTTCCTGGTTTTAAATTTGACGAAATATATGAGTTTTTTCATTCAATATTATTTTAAACGTTTTTAGCATTAATAAAGTCAACAATATTACTTTTGCAGGTCTTTATACAAATATATGCAGCAAATTAGGAATGTCGCTATTATTGCACACGTTGACCACGGCAAAACCACGCTGGTCGACCGTATCATCCAGGAGTGCAAGGTGCTGGATGGCAGGAAGGATGCGGGCGACCTTATCCTCGACAGCAATGATCTCGAGAGGGAGAGGGGAATTACAATTACATCGAAGAATGTTTCAGTAAATTATAAGGGGGTTAAAATCAATATTATAGACACACCCGGACATGCTGATTTCGGCGGTGAGGTCGAGAGGGTGCTCAAAATGGCCGACGGAGTCCTTCTGCTTGTTGATGCCTTTGAAGGTCCGATGCCCCAGACCAGGTTCGTACTTGGCAAGGCGGTCAACCTGGGTCTGAAGCCGATTGTGGTTGTAAACAAAGTTGATAAGGAAAACTGCAGGCCCGATGAGGTTCAGCAGGATATCTTCGACCTTATGTTCAACCTCGATGCATCGGACGACCAGCTTGATTTCGAAACATTGTTCGGATCGTCAAAGCATGGATGGATGAGCCGCAACTGGAAAACACCCGCAGAAGATATCACCGCTCTTCTCGACGCGATTCTTGAACAAATTCCGGCGCCCCGTTATGTTGAAGGAACAGCCCAGATGCAGGTGGCTTCACTCGATTACTCAAGCTATGTGGGAAGAATTGCAATCGGAAGGGTCTTCAGGGGCGATATCGTTGCAGGAAGTGACTATACTCTCTGCAAGAAAGGCGGCGAAGTCAGAAAAGTAAGGGTTAAGGAGCTATATGTTTTCGAAGGCCTCGGCAGGGTTAAGGCGGAAAAAGTCGGATGCGGCGATCTGTGTGCCGTTATCGGTCTTGAGGATTTTGAGATAGGGGATACCCTGGCGGATCTGATCTCTCCGGAAGCGCTCCAGAGAATTGAGGTCGACGAACCTACGATGAGTATGGTTTTTACAATCAATAATTCGCCTCTCTACGGAAAAGAAGGTAAATTTGTTACATCACGACATTTGCGGACAAGACTTATAAGGGAGACCGAGAAGAATCTTGCCCTGAGAGTTGAAGAGACAGATTCGGAAGACACCTTCAACGTCTTCGGAAGGGGAATACTCCACCTTTCTATTCTGATCGAGACAATGAGAAGAGAAGGATATGAGTTTCAGGTCGGAAAGCCGAAGGTACTCCTGAAATTAATCGACGGAGTGAAATGCGAACCTTACGAAACTCTGTCGGTGGATGTTCCTGCCAGTTCATCGGGCAGGGCAATAGAGCTTGTCACTATAAGAAAAGGTGAAATGACCGTGATAGAACCGAAGGGCGATCTTATACACCTTGAATTTGACATACCCTCACGGGGGCTCATCGGCCTGCGAAACAACATGCTGACCGCAACATCGGGTGAAGCTGTCATGTATCACAGGTTCAGGGCTTACGACAAATACAAGGGAGATGATCTTCTGCCGGAGCAAAACGGATCCATAGTGTCGCTCGACGAGGGAATGGCCACTGGTCATGCCCTCGACAGGCTCCAGGACAGGGGACGCTTCTATATCGATCCGGGGGAAAACGTCTACAGAGGTCAGGTGATCGGTGAAAGTACCAGGGCAAAAGACATTGAAGTTAACATTATAAAGGGGAAGAAACTGACAAACATGAGGGCATCAGGTTCTGATGAAAGCTACAGGATAGCACCGAAGATAAGGTACTCGCTGGAAGAATCAATGGAACAGATCAAGGATGACGAATATCTCGAAGTAACCCCGCTGAACCTGCGTATAAGAAAGATACCCGGAAGGAATAAACTATAGGAGTGGAATACCTGTTATGAAACCCACATCCTGCCTGAGGCGGGACAAGCACTTTTGTAAATAATTTTAAAACATGTGCGGTTCCATCCGACCTTTA
>DIWB01000050.1 GCA_002428385.1 Bacteroidales bacterium UBA6117 | reverse complement strand
CTACCTGAGGCAGTTCTTCTTTTTGCCGTCGGCTTCAGCCGACGGTTGAGGCACTCCCCATGTACGTGGGGCTTTAGCCCCCTTTCGCTTTTTCCGGGGGACTAAAGTCCCCTGGTAACTGGCAGTTATATACTCTTTAATTTAAAGTTTTAATTAAAAATTGGGTGTCCCGACCTGAATTTTTCCAGCGCAGTGCTGATTTAATGAGATCCCTTGCCTCGTGGTCACTGATTACTCTTAATCCGCTTTGATTATTTTCCAATATGTGGATTCTCCACCTTTTCCGATATCATCCCGTATCCCGGTTTCTTACGGGATGCGGGATCTCATCAATCATTAATGAATTACCTGGAAAAGAGGTGTGAGGCGGTCGGTTGAACCTTTTACGAATATTTTCGCAACGATATGTACGAATATTTTCGCAATGATTATCATGTTTGGTACGGTAGAAAATCCTGGAAATAAAACCACAGCTTAACCTTGGGTGTCTTTCGCGCATAACAGGACAGTTAACTATCAATGTGTAGATCATTTCCAAACTTATATATAGCTCATCATTAGTTCTTTAAGCCCTCCTTTAGGGGTCCCGAAAGCTTTCGGGATGGGGGGTTAACAGACTACAACAGAGTTCTCCGCATCATAAATGCAGTAACCACTGTAATAAAAATGATTTTCAGGAACGAAACAGAGCCTGATTTACCTCCTGTTTGAGGTATTTCTCAAGGAGGGCATAGACCTTCTCAGGGTAAACCGGTTTGAGAATGTATTCTGTACAACCCGCGATAAACGCCTCTGATTTTGACTGTTCCGATGAGTAGGCTGTGATCATGAGAACCGGCACGTTCTTCCTGGTTTTCCTTAACATCCTGGTGCAGTCGATGCCGTTTACCAGCGGAATAAGGAAATCCATTATCACCAGGTCGATTTTGCTGTCATTATTGTTCAGAAAATCAATAAAATCCCTTCCCGTACGAAATTTGATAACCTCAGCCCCTGAACTTTGAAGGAGAGTTTCATAATACCGGATCGAAGGTACATCATCCTCAACAATGACTATTGTCTTGTCTGTTAATTCTAAGCTGCTGAAGTTCAAGGACATATAAAATTGAATTTGACTGTTACTAATTTACGACAACTTATAATTGTCAGCTTCATTAGCAGGCACAATTATTAACAACTTATAAACAAAATTAATGCCGCAAACCCAATTATCAAAAGTTTTAGTCAAAGAAAACAGCCTTTCGTCAAAACAGGAGGAAGGATATAATTATCTGCATTCCCAGTAGTAGCGCTTATCACCTATCACCAGGTCGTCCTGGGTTTCTTTTGCGATCAGTTCAGCATCGCAGTACTCTGCTTCGGGACCCTCATTTATTATTCCGCGGCCTGTCTGGAAGGTAATCTCACGGCATATCTTGCATGTTCCGAGAACTTCGCATGAAGTGAATGCAACGGTAAGGAGTGTGAATGATATGGCGATAATTATTATCCGTTTCATATGCCGGGGTTTTTTACAAAATTAATAAATGCAAGAATTGTGCCCCACATTTAATTCAAAAACGAATGTTATTAAAAAATATTAGGTATTTTGATGCAACTATTTTTCAAAACGGGTGTCATTAATCCGGAATGGAAAACAAAAGGAATTAAAACATTACTGTCATGGAAGATATAAATAAAATGAAAAAGCATGTGACCGTGGTCGGAGCCATACATATCGGTTTCGGGTTCATAGGTCTGGTAGGCGCGCTTGCTGCCTTTTTTGCGCTGAGGTTCGCGCATGGTTTCGTGAGCAATGAGGAGATTCCCTCGATGGTGCTCAACTTTTTGTCGGTAAGTGTGCCCTTGCTCATCGGATTCCTGTCGACACTCGGGTTGGTAGGGGGCATCGGGCTTCTTTCGTATCAGCCGTGGGCAAGGTTCATAGTGATGATTGTTGCGGCGGTTGGATGCCTCAATATTCCGATCGGAACACTCAAGGGGGTTTATTCCCTCTGGGTACTGCTTCAGGACGAGACGGTCAAATTGTTTGAAAGTAAAAGGTACAATGGCAGTCAGACCACTGCCGGCGGGGTATAAAGGTCGGTAATAAAATGCTGCCGCAGTAACAGAACAGGTTTTTATGAACCTGGCTGTTACTTTTACCCCCTGCCCCCTAAAGGGGGTTTATGAACTAATAATGAGCGATATACAAGTCAGGGAATTACCTACCTTTAGATAGTTTGCTATTTTCGGTTCGAAAGCTTACGCGGGGGGAGTAGAACGCAGACGGGGAAGTAACCAGCAACCCGCCTCCGCTACCACCTTCACTACGTTTCGGTGGTCGAAGAAAGCTATGGCGGGCAAAGCCAGCAACCCTTTTTTTCATACCGTTTTTTTTCTAAATTGTCGCAAATTATTTTCCATGGCTGACGACAACAAGATAATTTTCTCGATGTACCGGGTTGGGAAGACCTTCCCTCCTCACCGTCAGGTTCTTAAGGATATCTCACTCTCCTTTTTCCTGGGCGCCAAAATCGGAATAATAGGTCTTAACGGATCAGGTAAATCCACCCTGCTGAAGATCATTGCCGGTATTGAAAAAGAGTACCAGGGAGAAGTCACTTTCGTCCCGGGTTACACCGTGGGTCACCTGCCTCAGGATCCTCTTCTTGACGACAGACGCACTGTGAGGGAGGTCGTTGAGGAGGGAGTCAGGGACACGATGGACCTTATTTCGGAGTATGAATCGATAAATGCAAAATTCGGGGAGCCGGAGGTTTATGAGAACCCCGACCGGATGCAGCAGCTGATGGACCGTCAGGCAGTGCTCCAGGATAAGATCGACTATTCCGACGGGTGGAACATCGACCATAAGCTCGAAAGGGCAATGGATGCACTCAGATGTCCCGACAGCGGCGCTAATGTAAGCATTCTTTCAGGAGGGGAGAGGAGAAGGGTCGCTCTCTGCAGGCTTCTTCTGAAGCAGCCTAATATATTGCTCCTCGACGAACCCACCAACCACCTGGATGCCGAGTCGGTACAGTGGCTCGAGACAACCCTGAAGCAGTATCACGGTACTGTTATTTGTATAACACACGACAGGTATTTTCTCGACAATGTGGCAGGATGGATCCTGGAGCTCGACAGGGGCGAGGGCATCCCCTGGAAGGGCAACTATTCATCATGGCTCGAGCAGAAGGCAAAACGCCTGGAAGTTGAGGAAAAAGGCAATGTAAAGAGAAGAAAGATACTCGAGCGGGAACTGGAATGGGTAAGGATGTCGCCCAAAGCCCGCCATTCAAAATCGAAGGCCCGTCTGGGCGCTTACGAAAACCTTCTTAACCAGGATGTGAAGGCCAAGGAGGAAAGACTCGAGATATATATCCCGAATGGTCCAAGACTCGGGGATAAGGTGATAAGGGCGAAGGGTGTGTCCAAATCGTTTGGTGACAAGCTCCTCTTTGAGGGCCTTGAATTCAACCTTCCGCCCAACGGCATAGTGGGCATCATCGGTCCGAACGGGGCCGGCAAGACAACCCTCTTCAGGATGATCATGGGACAGGAGAAACCATCGAAAGGAGATTTTGAGATTGGAGAGACAGTGGTTCTCGGCTATGTCGATCAGGCGCATTCGGCAATCGATCCGGCCCTTACGGTTTATGAGGTGATCTCCGGCGGGCAGAATGATGTGATGGTAGGCAACCGCCTCATAAATGCCAGGGCCTATGTTTCGCGATTTAACTTTACCGGGGCCGACCAGGAGAAGAAATGCGAGATGCTCTCGGGAGGAGAGAGAAACCGGCTTCACCTGGCGCTTACACTCAAATCGGGGGCAAATGTTCTGCTTCTCGATGAACCCACAAACGACATTGATGTCAACACCCTGCGGGCCCTTGAAGAAGGACTCGAGAGCTTTGCCGGTTGTGCTGTGATAATCTCGCACGACAGGTGGTTCCTCGACAGGGTTACAACCCACATGCTGGCCTTTGAGGGTGATTCAAAGGTGGTATGGTTCGAAGGAAACTACTCGGAATACGAGGAGAACTATAAAAAACGCGTTGCAGACACAACGCCGAAAAGAATTAAATATAAAAAACTGGCGTAAAAGGATAGTCGTGCAAGTCGTGCAGGTCGTGCAAGTCTCTTCGACCTGCAAGACCTGCAAGACCTGTAAGACCTGCAGGACTTTAATACTAATAACATGCGACCCCTATTATTAACCTTCATCCTCTTTTCAACAATTCTTTTATCATCTCCCGCCGAAGCCCAGATCGGTCGCCGTTTTCCTTCTGAAAGGAAGGTGGTAACCGATCCGGTCACGGGTGTTCAGCTGACATTCGTGACGAGCACCCAATCGGGCGATTCAAAGATCTACCAGACTCACCGCCAGTGGACAGCCGACGGGAAGTGGCTTGTGTTCCGTTCACGCAGGGTTCCGGGAGAGACGCTTGCCGTAAATGAGGAGACGGGTGATATAGTGCAGGTCTCGGAAGGCGGCTATATGGGTATGCTTACCCTGGCCTCAAAATCGATGAAGCTGTATTTCATGCGTATGACTCTCCGCCAGGTGGGACAGAGGAAGCCCGGACCGGTGCAGATTGTTGAGGTCGATCTTGCCCGGCTATTTGCCGACAGCGAAGCCGGACAGATAAAGGCGGAAAATGAATACCAGAGGGTGTGCGGGACCATTCCGGCCGAGGTTGGGGCAGGTGGCGACATGGCTCTGGATGCCGGGGAGGAGTGGGTTTATTACCGGATAGGGAAGGATGAAGCAGACCGGCAGATAGCTCCAGGTACGAAGATAGAACCGAATTTCGGTCCCAGGAACATGGGAGCCGGACCTTCGGGAATCGGTAAGATGAACATCCTTACCGGGGAGATTGGTAATGTGATTGCCGTGCCTTTTCAGGTGGGACATATCCAGACGAATCCATGGGTTCCGGGTGAGATAGTCTTTTGCTGGGAGACCGGAGGGAAGGCACCTCAGAGAACCTGGACAGTAATGTCGGACGGCACGGGGCTCAGGCCCCTTTATCCCGAGTCGGAGTATGAGTGGGTGACTCATGAAGCCGTTATTACCCGCGATGAGGTGGCGATAGCAATCATGGGTCACAGGCCCGTGGGAATTGCAGGAGGAGGATCCGCCCAGGCCGGAGAACAGAAGCCTGCAGACCCTGCCAATCCGGGTCAGGAATTGGGGTGGGGACCCTCGGGCACCAGGGAAAAACCCACAGGACTTGGGATAGTGAATCTCCGGACCCGGGAGATGACAATTGCCGGACAGACATTATCAGGAAGCGGGTTGTGGCATGTGAATGGATCGGCCGACGGACGTTTTGCAGTGGGTGACGACTTTGAGCGAAATATCTGGCTCATCAACCGGAAGACGCACGAGATGATCCTGCTTTCAACCGGGCACAAGGTTACGGCATCGGATCACCCGCATCCGACCTTCAGTCCCGACGGTACGCGCATCGAGATCCAGTCGGCGATGCTGTCAGAAGATGGCAGGTCGATGAATATATGTGTTATACCGGTGCCGGAGGAGTGGATGAAGGAGTGAGGCGTAAAGGCGTAAAGGTGTAAAGGCGTAAAGGCGTAAAGGAGACTAAGCGACATAGGGACTGAGAGACTTAGAGACGTTTGAAGGGGGAAATCTGCGATATTGAAGCTACAAGAGCTCACGTCGCGCACCGCTGCAATGGACTAATAAAAGATCTATATTTCGATTCCCGACTTGCGGATTTCCTGAAGGAAACCACCCGGATCTTTTCCGTTTAAAAACAGGACAGGTTCAATCCGGTTATCAACTTTTTGTCTGAGTTTCCATAGCAAAGGGGCGTAAATAAAGTAGTCACTATTAAGGGATTTGACTATTATGGCAACATCAATATCACTGTCATCTTTCTGTGTCCCTTTTGCATAAGAGCCGAAAAGTATTACCTGATCAATGTCAAAATGCTCAGCTACAATTGATTTATAAAGCCTCAGCTTTTCAATAACTTCTCTTTGACCCATGTTTGCAACTCTTTTGTTTTATCAAGTAATTCCCTGCACCTTGATTTTGTAAGACTTTTAAGCAACATTTCCTTGTATGTAGGATATCTTGCTTCTATGTTCAGGGGTTCAAGCAAGTTTAACAAATCCCTGAATTCATTAGTAAGGAATTTATCAACGCCTGATTTTGCAGCAAGCAGTGAAAGATTGTGGGAGTATGGCGGAGGTTCATCCGAGGTTGAACAAAAATATGCCTTGAATATTTTTTCGATTGTCTGGTGGCACATGAATCCCACGTACAAATACCTTCCGGACGACAGCATAGCCTCTGCAGTCTCCAGGTCGTAGTCAGACAGATCTATCCAATATCCGGTTTGATCCTTCACACTGCTGTTTTTACAAATATACGAATTAAACCATAAGGAATATTGGTCCACCGGAGCATTGAGCAGGTTGGGGAAATTTGACAGTTGGCAGCAAGGAGGAGCAGTTGGCAGACGAGGTGCTTAACAGCCTTAAGTCGTTAAGGTTTGCAAAGCCTGCGCCTTCTAAAGCTGCAGTGTCAGCGCCTTTCTCGTCGTCTCCGGAGTCGTAAGCCCCCTGTCGCCGAGTTCGAGCCATTTCCTGTTCTCGAATCTCGAAACGATCTTATCTATAGTGTCGTCTTTGACGTTGTATGAGCTCAGACGCGTTGGCACTCCGAGCGATTCAAAGAATTCCACGGTCTTTTCTATGGCTGAGCCGGCACGTTCATCATCAGTTCCTTCAGTAATATTCCATACCCTTTCGCCATACTGAAGCAGTTTGTCCTTCTTTTCTTCGAGGAGAGCCTTCCAGAGTCCGGGAAGAACGATTGCAAGCGTTCTTGCATGATCGATGCCATGCAGAGCCGTCAATTCGTGTCCTATGCTGTGAACCGACCAGTCGCCGGGCACACCGCACTGGATCAGTCCGTTAAGGGCCATTGTGGCCGACCACACCAGGTTCGACATTGCCTCATAGTCGGCAGGATTGGCATATACCTTCGGTCCCTCTTCGATCAGTGTTATGAGAATAGCCTCTGCAAACCTGTCCTGTATCGGAGCATTGACCGGATATGTAAGATACTGCTCGATGACATGCACGAATGCATCTACGATGCCGTTTGCAACCTGTCGTTTTGGGAGGGTTCCCGCTGCATAGGGAAGCAGGAAGGAAAATTTCGGGAACACCAGCGGTGATGCAAAGGACAGTTTTTCATCAGTAGATTTTCTGCTGAGAACCGAGTTCTTGTTCATCTCGCTTCCTGTTGCCGGAAGAGTAAGTACCGCACCCAGCGGAACAGCAGAGGCGACCGGCATTCCTTTGGCAAGAATATTCCAGGGATCACCGAATTTGTAAGGTATGGCAGCAGCAATGAACTTGGTGGCATCGATAACCGATCCGCCACCAACCGCCAGAAGAAAATCGATATTCTTTTCCTTAGCGATCTCCACGGCCTTCATGGCAGTCTCGTACAGCGGATTGGGCTCAATTCCGCCAAACTCTGTCACTTCAAATCTTTCGAGGGCAGCCTTTACCTTATCATAGACGCCGTTCTTCTTTATGCTTCCGCCTCCGTAAAGAAGCATTACTTTGCTTCCTGAAGGTATCTGCGTTGCTATTTTGGGAAGCTGATCCTTACCGAAAAACACTTTTACGGGATTATAGAATTCAAAATCTGTCATGGTCTTTATGCTTTTTCTGAATATTGTTTGTTATAAATTCGTCTTTTTTGACTCAACCTATCTCTCATCCCCTGTGCAGTTATTTGATTGTCAATACAATCCCCCCTTCAGGGGGGCGGGGGGGTCAGTGGTACCGGGATTCCGAATGTTAAATAAACATTTTAATTCAAAACACTTAAAACCCCGTATTCCGCTACTTAAAAAGTTGAGGCGCCAGTTCCGACAAATAGGTTCTCCAGTTAGTCCAGGTGTGTCCTCCTTCGCTTTCCCTGTATACGTATGGGAACTTCATTTCGTCGAGTTTGCTCCTGAATTCAACGTTGTTCTTGTAAAGAAAGTCAGTCTTTCCGATGCCTATCCAGTAAAGTTTGAATCCGTTTTTCATCTGCTGCTGAAGAGTCGCATCAATATTCTCATACACCTTTGATGTCACATTTTCATTTGGAACCAGGGCAGCTGAAAATAGCCCGATATAATCGAAGGTATCGGGGTAATATCTCGAAATATGTAGTGAATGAAATCCTCCCATTGAAAGTCCGGCAATCGCACGGCCCTGTTTTCCTGTTATAACATTGTAATTACTTTCCACAAAGGATATAATATCCTGAAAAGTCTCTTCATATTTCCCGTCCATGGTGTTTGGGAGCTGCATGGTCGGTTTCCGGAAACCAAGGGTCGACTCACCAGGGGCGGCTTCCTGAACGACATTGCCGTTTGGCATCACAACGATCATTGGTCTGGCTTTTCCCTGAGCGATCAGGTTATCCAGTATCTGGGATGTTCTTCCAAGGTTGATCCAGGCTTCTTCGTCGCCTCCCATCCCGTGAAGCAGGTATAGCACGGGGTATTTCTGTTTTGAGCTCTCATAACCCGCAGGGGTATAGATGGTGATGCGTCTTTTCATTCCAAGCGAGGGGGAGTCGTACCATCTCCTTGCAACTGTTCCGTGGGGAACGTCATTCACCTTGTAAAGGTCGCCTTTGCCACCGCCCACGATGAACACGTTGGTTACAGTGGCAACGTCCCTGATCATGTAGACATTATTGGGATCGGTATTTCTGAGGCCGTCTACCGTAAATGAATAGCTGTAGAGATCGGAGGCAAGGGGAGCGGTTGTAAAGCTCCAGAGACCTTTATCGTCTTTTTTCATCAGTTCCGAACCCGGCGTCCAGCCCTGTGCCGGCATCCAGTCGCCTGTCAGCTTTACTTCCTTTGCATCGGGCGCCTGAAACCTGAAAGTGACCGAATTATCTGCATTGACCTCCGGAGAAATGATGTTTGCCCCGCCGAAAAGGGCCTGTTGTGAGAATGATAGTGCTGAAAGCATTGTTAATGCGAGCAATGCCAGAATAAAATGTTTTTTCATATTTTATAGTTTGAAGTGGATATGCAATCAAAGTAAAAACAACACGCGAATTTAGGGAAATGTTCCGGGTTGATCAAATCCGGATTCTTTTCGGGGTTGAGAACAATGTCGAAAAAGACCCGAAGGCATGGATTGTCCGTGAGACCGACGACAGGCTTAAGCCCACTCCTTATACCGATTATCCGAATCCTGAAGCATCACCGGTTAAGTTCTTCCTTTCACCCGGGGCGCCCCAGGCGGGATCGCTGGTAATGAATAAACCGTCAGCACCAAGCTATGAGACTCTCACCGACAATTTTTCATTCAGCGGCAGCACACTTGCCAGGGCTGAATGGACGGATCACAGGCTTATCTACCTGACATCTCCATTGAAGGACGATCTTCATATTTCGGGAGTTCCTTCAATAAAAATAAAGGCTTTGAGCAACAAGTCTGCAGCCAATCTCTCAGTCTGGCTTGTTACCCTGCCCTGGATCGAATCTTGGTTCCGGCCCCATAACAAAGCTAAGCCTGCCGCCTTTCATTATATCCCCGTGACTGATCTGCGGTTTGTCAAGCGGTTCGCCATTCAGGGTGGCCGACTGGATGTACTTATTTACAGGTGAATTATTCTCTGCCTCAATAATAAATTCCACACCCCTGGCCGGTCTGATGATTGTTTTTCCGAACAGTGGACTGCCGATGCTGTAAACAGGGTTTCCCGGAGTAACAGGGTAAAATCCCATTGCACTCAGGACATACCATGACGACAGCGATCCCATGTCTTCATTTCCGCATAAACCGCCCGGTCCCGGCCGGTAAAGCTGTTCACAGATCTGTCTGGTCCAATACTGAGTCTTCCAGGGCTCTCCTGAATAATTGTAAAGATAAGCCACATGGTGCGAGGGCTGGTTTCCGTGGACATACTGGCCTATTGTGCCGACAACCCCGATGTATTTCGGACCTGAGATGGCAGGATTCATATCAAAGAATGAGTCGAGCTTTTTATTGAATCTGTCGTTGCTTCCGAAAAGGGATATCAGACCAGCTACATCGTGCTGTACCGACCAGATATATTGCCATGCATTCGACTCGGTGTAATGACGGTTTGGCCTTACACCCACAAGCAGGGGATCAAAATAGCGATAATACCTGTGACCGTCTTTTTCCACTATTTCCTGTTCCTTCCCCTCAGCCATTTCCAGGAAGCTGCCGTCCGATTTACGGGGCCTCATGAATTCAGTATCCCTGTCCCAGACATTGGAGTAATTCTTTGCCCTCTCCATAAACAACGTATAATCGTCATCCTTCCCCAGTGCACGGGCCATCTGGGCAATGCACCAGTCATCATAGGCAAGCTCGAGAGTATTTGAGACAGATTCGGTAACCTTATCCACAGGGGTATAGCCTGACTTAAGATAGTATTCAAGTCCCGACCGTCCTGAACTCAGCGGAACCGGGGGCTTGGGTTTCTCAAGCGCCTTGATCCTCATGGCGTCGTAAACAAAGCCGGCATCAAATCCGGTGTGTCCTTTAAGATAGCCATCCACTATTACAGGAACCAGGTGATCGCCCGGCGCCGGAGCAGTTCCGATCTGGTGTCCCAGGTCGATGATGATATTTGCATCGGCGGTCTCAGGGAAGGTATAGCGGTGGAATGCCACTCTCCTCGCTGAGGTGAGTTCAACCTTTACATTGTAATCCCTGAGCATCACCGAGTAATAGCCCGGTGATGCCGTTTCTTCATCATGGCTGAACCATGATCTGTAACCTTCATCGGGGTTATCGGCAGGTCCGGGTACAATCTGCATTTTATTACCTACAGTCGGCTGGAACAGGATATCGCCGCCGCTGGTCATCCCAACTCCGCTGTAGTGTGTATGGCTGAATCCCATGATGGTGTTGTCGGACCATGTATAAAGGAGGCTGCCTTCAGCAATGTACTTGTATTCATAATGAGGTATTGGCAATAAAAATGTTGTGATGCGATTCCCCTTAAATTTTGATGAACAGGTTGTGTTTGTAAAGCCAGTAGCATAAGTACCACAACCCGGCCCATACTCCCAGGCTTGTCAGCATTCTGACAGTCGTTTCACCTCCCCATGAGAAAAGCAGCTTAACGAAAGGCTGGATGATGGTCCTTATGAAGTCTGCTCCACCGATATGGAAGAAAATGTAGATGAAGATGCTGTTCATGCCCACCACAATAAAGAACCATGATCCCTTTTTGAATTGTTTTTTCACGTCGATGAGCCAGTAGCAGAAAGCAAGGGCCAGGATTGTCCAGCCTCCGCTGGCAAGCACGAATGAAGAGGTTGCAATCTTCTTTATGATGGGAGTGATGTTCAGCAAGTCGAGTGCATAACCGGCGGCCAGGGCAGTCACGCCTGCAATTGCCAGAGCGCGCAGTTTGTATGTATGGGTCTTTTCGCTCATAAGCAGTTTCCCGCAAAGAACCCCCCAGACGGTGTGGGCTGTAGTCGAAACAAAATTCAGGGTAGCCCATTCGCTTGCCTTCTCCACACCTTCGATCTTATTATTGAACCAGGCGCCGAGGTTCTCATAGTTCACCCAGGGGTGATTGAATCCTTCGACAGGGAAGAAACGGTATGCCAGATCGATAAGGAGCAGGATGGTAAGACTGAAGATGATCTGGAAGCGGAAGCTCTTGTTTCTTATCAGGTAGGCGACAATATAGGTCACGGATAATTGAGCCAGGACGTTCTGGAACCTGAACACAAGTCTGTCGGCCTGGATGAAGTAAAGAGCCCAGCCTAAGAAGAGCAGCAGGAATGCCCTCTTATATGCATGGAGGTTGATGCTCCTTTGGCTCTGGCCCTTTCTGAGCCTGTTTGCAACGGCAAAAGGGATTGCCACACCGACGATGAACATGAAGAAGGGTTGAATCAGATCCCAGAAATGAAGTCCGTGCCATTCATGATGGTCGAGCTGGGTTCCTATGAAATGGAAGACAGCATTGTCGGAGCGCATCAGAAGGGAGAAGAGATGGGTGGCTTCACCTGCAAGGAGGAACATGGTGAATCCGCGGAAGAAATCGACAGATGTAATTCTGCCGGGCAGTCGGGGACTCGCTGAAATGGGTTCTGATGACATATTGGAAGGTTTGAGGTTAATCCAAATTTAATAAATATTAGTCTCTTAGCTCCTTGGCGGCATTTTTTCCTGCCACAAATATTAATAACGTTTCCTGAAAATTGCAAGGTGTTCGGCGGTGCTTGCAAGAAGCTTCTGGACTGCAAGTCCGTGCATAATATCAGGGACAAATGTTTCGGTATGGCTGCCGGTGAGGAAAACATAGTGGGCATGCATCATTGCCCTGTGCCAGCCACCAGGCACATGTCCCGACGGGAAGGAAGTGAACGGTTTATAATTGCTGCCTGTAACCTTCCTTGACCATGTTCCCGATTCCTCTGTATAATATTCAAACTGGCCGGGATTCTCGGATGAGAACCTGATGGCCCCGCCGGTTGCATAGAGCTCGAACGACAGACTGTCGCCTGTTCCCGAGCTGATACGGCTTGCAGAAAGAGTGCCTGCTGCACGGCTTTCCCTGTCGAAGAGGGAGATCTGGCTGAAAAGGTCAGAGCCTGCCGGTACGTCTTCAAATTCTCCGGCCTGTACAGCACTGGTTATTTCCACTTTCTCTCCCATAAATGCTATAAGCAGGCTGAGAATATGCGAACCAAGGTCGGCCATTGCACCTCCGTCGGGGGCCGGAGTAAGCCGGGTGACACGTTTTTCGCGGTATGATTTCTTCAGGTAATCGCTGTGGTAGTATTTGAATTCGAAATGGACGGGTTTGCCCAATACTCCCGACTTCCAGAAAGTCAGGGCTTCCCTTACGGCAGAAGTGTACAGATACTGGAATCCGACCTGCACCTGCAAACCGGGACGGGAACTTACAATCTCAATTATACCTTTCTCCTCTTCCTGGCTGGAACAGACAGGTTTCTCGAGGTAGATCCCCTGCACATGGTCCATGGCTGCTGCTGCCCTGAAATGCAGATAATGGACGTTATTTGGACCAAGGATGAAAATTGTGCTGATCCTTTTATCGGCCAGAAGTTCTTCAGCAGTGCAGGCTTTCTGAAAACCGTACCTGGAGGCAAACGATTCCCGGCTTTCCTTCCGGGCGGAGGTCACTGCAGCCAGCTCAACCTCAGGTGCATCAGGGTAATAGAATTTGAGGGAATTCAGAGAGAAGGCATGGGAGCGGGCTATACCGCCGGCTCCGATAAAACCAATGACAACCTTTTTATTTTCCATCATATTTTAAAAGCGTAATTTACAAAAAGAAAAATGCAATCTGTATGCTTTAAATGTAACTGCCCGGGATGATTTTTCTTAAGTGGTTTTTCGTGATGCCGCTGCCGGTCTAAATCATGTTGCAGGATATTTGTAAATTCTTATTTTTATCTGCTGAAATTTAACCAGAAATAACTTAAAAGTAAACATGAATAGAAAGAACCTTATCGGGATATTTATTTTGGCAGTTATACTGCCCTTTATGCTGCTGACATCATGCACAACAAAACAGAACTGGACTCAGTTCAGGGGATCGGAAGGAACCATGTCGGTTACAGCCTCCGGTCTGCCAACTGAATGGGGTACCGGTAAGAATGTACTATGGAGTGCCGATCTGAACGGTACTGGTTATTCATCACCTGTTGTATGGGGAACCAAGGTTTTTATTACTTCTACATTTCCTGAAAAAGTAAACCCTGCACCGGAAAGACCGGCAGGACCTCCGCCACAGGCAGTCCAGGGGCCTCAGGGGGGACAGGCGGCTCAACAGGGTCAGAGGCCTCCTCAGCCTGCCGGACCACCAGTCCCTGAAGTCCGGGATACAAGCTATATAAATGAAATATATAAATGGGAAGTTATCTGCTTCGATCTGGCGACCGGAAGGGAGAACTGGAGGCAGGTTGCCTATCAGGGAGCACCAAAGGCAGGAAAGAATCAGAATAGCACCTATGCATGCGAAACTCCGGTTACCAATGGGAAGCAGATAGTTGCTTCCTTTGGCATGCACGGGATTTTCTGTTATGATATGGAAGGCAACCTGATCTGGCAAAAGGATCCGGGGGTTTATTATACCCAGAGAGGATGGGGAACCGGATCTTCGCCGGTAATTTATAATGATAAAGTCTTCATTCAGGCTGATAATGAAGAAAACTCCTTCCTGCTTGCTCTTGATATTGCCACCGGAAATGAGCTTTGGAGGGTAACCCGTGATGAAAAAACAACATACAGCACTCCGTTCATCTGGAAGAATAAATCAGGTACCGAGCTTGTCACAACGGGGAAAACAGCAAGATCCTATGATCCAGAAACCGGAAAGCTTCTTTGGGAACTCAAGCTGGGAGGCGAGCAGGTGATACCATCTCCTACGGGTGATGAGGAACTTCTTTATCTTGGTAATGCCGGAGGGAGAGAAGCTAAAAGTGTCCTGTTTGCTGTAAAAGCAGGCACTTCAGGTGAAGTTGCATGGCAAACGGAGGAATCAGGCCTGGCAAATCCATCTCCCTTGCTTTACAACGGCCTTCTTTATGTCATTGGAAGCAGAGGCGAAATAGCAGTTCTGGATGCAACCGACGGCTCACTCAAGTACCAGAAAAGGATCACCGGGATTGGAAGCGTCTGGTCATCACCTTGGGCCTTCAATGAAAGAGTTTACTTTTTTGATGAAAACGGTACAACACGGGTATTCAAAGCCGGCCCGGCATTCGAACAGGTAGCTGAGAACTCTCTTGAAGGGAATAAATTCTGGGCTTCTGTTGCAGTGGCAGGCGATGCTTATATTTTCAGATCAGGAGATAAGCTATACTGCATCAAAAACTGAGACCTTAGAGAAAAAAACAAACTGAAAGGTAAGATTCCAGCCTAGAAACTATACATATGAAACCCGCATGTATCAAATACACAAACACGTATGTATATAACTTTCAACCATGTGGGTTCCATCAGACCATTAAATTAAAAATTATATACTGATGAAAAAGAGAACATTCATCAAATCAGGTTTACTTGCCATGGGTGCATTATTAACAACGCGGAAAAGCTATCCGCTCGAGTATTACCCCATGCCCTCCGACAGAAAGTGGGCAGTGGTGTACGGGACATGGTGCGGATCATCCAGGGATGCTTCCCTCTGGATCTCCGAAGGGATGGATGGAATAGCAAATGTGTTCGATGTAAGGGAGAATCCCGACCTCTCAGCTTATCAGCATGTAATAATCGGAGGAGCTATCCGGGCGGGTAAGGTGTCGCAGGAGCTTCAGGATTTCATTGCCGCCAGGAAGGATCTTCTCAAAACAAGGCTGAGAGGTTATTTTGCTGTATGCGGAAACATGATGAAGCCTGTCGGGCCGGAGCAGACAAAGCTTCTTATTGATGATCATATTGCAGCGCTGTGCGGAGTGCCCGGGCTTCCCTCGAAGGTGTTCCTGGGAAGGATAACCTACGGGTTGATGGAACCAGATGTTCGCAAGCAGATGCAGGGCTACAAGATGCCGGAGTACGACAACCTGAAGAGACCTGGGTGTTTGGAGTTCGGGAAGATGGTGCTGCAGGGGATAAAGGTGTAAGAGAGAAGGGGACAAAAGACGCAAGACGAAGGGGTCTGTGCCTTGTGCCCTGTGCCCTTAGCCGCATACCGCATACCGCGAACCGCATACCGTTTTTTGACAAATAAAACTATTCCTTTACAATTTTATAGGCGTGCCGTTTTTCCGTCCCGATCCTCAGGAAATAAATTCCCGAACTGAGATCTGACAGATTAACCACCGAGCTGTCGGATTCAAGTTCCCCCGATTTCACAATCTGTCCTGATATGTTTATCAGGAAATAATCTGCCGGAATCAGTTCAGGTAGACTCTGGACGAGTATATATTCATTTGTGGGATTGGGGGAGATTATGAAACTGTTGAGGCTATCAGGAACAGGTACGGAAAGTCCAAGGTAATCGCCCAGAAAGCTCCTGAGGTCAACCAGATGAATTTTCTGGCGGTTCTTAATCAGGGGCTCATATGAAAAGGCCTCGTTTGTTATGAAGAACCGCGTGCCGCTTGTGGTGGTTATGGCCTCCACCTGGTGGTAAGGGAGAAGCAGGTCAATTTTCCGCTTGTTGCCGTCGAAGAACCCGGTGCCGGTAAAGTCGTACAGCATGTAAAGGAATGGTTTTAGTTTTTCGCTGTACCCGGTGAGGACAATTACCCTTTTCTCCCCGATATAAACGGCGCCGGTTATGAGGCCGTTTACATTGAGTGACGACCTCATTTTTGCATCCCAGGTTCCGGGGCTTTTCGGTACGGAGTAAAGCGTGGTAGTGTTGCTTGCCCAGCCCTTGGTGAAAAGATAGAGGCTGTCGCCCGATACGATAAAAGCTTCGCAGTCGAAATCCGAATCATAGGACTCTGAATCAAAATCAACCTGTTCGGGGTATGAAAAGCAAATTGAATCGAACTGAAGCGTGTTGCCGGGGATGCTTTGCCTTGCAACTCTGTAGACCTTCAGGTCGGTGCGGTTGCCCGAATTGTTGCCGAAATCTCCTATGTAGATATAATTCTCATCCTGGGTTATCTCTTCCCAGTCGGTGTTTGTAAGACCGGTCAGCGGATACGGTCTTATTACCTTTCCGTAGAGCGTGTCAATGGCATAGAGGTTGATATCAGTATTGTCGTTGTGAGTCCAGAACATGTTATCCCGGAATATAAGTCCCGATGTTTCAGAGATTTCCGCGTCGAGGTTAAGGCTGCCCAGCGGCGCAATATTGGCCGGATTGTATCTGCAGCTGCCGTCGTTGACAATGGCTTCCGGGTCGTAGTTTACAGCCAGGCGGTCAGGACAGCCGGCCTGCTGGGCTGAAATCTGAAAGGCTGAAAGGAAGAAAGCCGCGAGGACCGGAATATGCCTTATCTTCATCTGCTGGTGGGTTGCAGGGATAAAGATAAGAATATAACGCGGATCAGATCAAAACATTACCTTTGTCTTTGTAATGTAAACAGATATCCGGTATTGAAAAGCAAGGTAGAAAAAGCGGTTACGCTGATGGAGTATCTCAGGGAACTCTTTCCCGACTCGCCCCGGACCAGGATAAAGAAACTGTTGCAGGGGGAGACCATCCGTGTAAATGACAAGCCGGTAACATATTTTGCAGCACCGCTGAAGCCGGGAGATATTGTAGAGGTGAACCGTCAGGCCGGTAATGCAGCCAGGGCAGGGCTTCCTTTTCCGGTACTGTATGAGGACGGATACGTCATTGTTGTCGACAAGCCTCCCGGAAGGCCGACCTCAAGCACCGACGGCAGCCTGAGCATCCAGAATATAGTTTCGGAGTTTCTGGATAAGCAGAGCAAGGGAAAATTCAGGGCTCATGTGGTGCACCGGCTCGATAAGGAAGTGTCGGGAGTCCTGCTGTTCGCAAAGAACAGTGAGACCATGGAGATCATCAAGGAGAACTGGGAACGGACTGAAAAACACTATTATGCCCTGGTGGAGGGACTGCCTGAAAAGGACGAAGACACCATCAAAAGCTGGCTTGTTGAGGACCGTTCGCAGAAAGTTCACTCGACAAAGAATCCTGAAAATGCGAAATTTTCAATCACCCATTACAAGGTAATCAGAAGGATCGTTGATCATGCACTTCTGGATGTAAGCACCGAGACCGGAAGGAAAAATCAGATCAGGGTTCATCTCTCCGATATAGGATGTCCGATCATTGGAGACAGGAAATACGGAGCGTCGGATGAATTCCGCCGCAGGGTCAGGCTGCATGCATTTTCTCTCTCATTTCCTCATCCGGAAAGCGGAAAGACGATACTTGTGAAATCACCGATGCCTGAAGGATTTCTGTCGCTCAGGAAGAAGGACGAGCGCTACAAAAAGTGAGCCGGACGGAAGCCTCCCCTGATGCAGGATTTCATTCAGTCTTTACTTCCGCTGGCAAATTCTGAATCATTAAACAATTTCTCCAGTTCATCCGATATCACAGCCGGATTGGTCAGGGGCATTCCTCCATCATTGAGTTCATAACCCAGGAGGTTTGCTTTCTTCATTTTTTCCAGAACGGGGAGTTTTGTCCTGTTGGTTGTCTCGATATGGTTACCTTCACTGTCAATGATTATGAGCCTGGGAAGGAAAACGCCTTTTCTTCCGATGAAGGCATCCATTATTTTCACGGCAGCCTCGAATTCTTCACGGGTGGTTCTGCCGAGGGCCTCATATTTCAGAAGTTTTTTGTCATCCCATGTCATAACATTTGCAAAACTCTCAGATATCTTCTCATCTATTTCACGATCGAGGTTGAGGGTATCATGGCCGGAAGGCATCAAAAGTACCTTTCCGCCACCCCCCTCGATGTTTGCCGCGTATCTTGGTACAGTGACGCCGGATATCCATCCCTGGAGATGTTTCATATATATTTTCCCGACCTGGATAGGAGTGATGAAATGGACTATTCCCTTTTCCTTGTGGCACTGAAGGAGGTAATAGGGATGAACACCTATCCAGAACATCCTTCTGAATGTCTCGGCAAGAGACTTGTAAAAATCGTTGACATGGTTTAGCAGGACTGTCTGGTTCCTTATTGTGAATCCATGATTCCGGATCCTTTTGACCGCTGCAGCGAGGTCGGTTGTAATTTCCTGATAATGATTGATGTGCGTCATGAAGTACACATATTTTTCAGGACCCCTGGTGAACCTGTTAGCCGATTTGTTGATAAGATCGAGCAGTTCGTCGGTGACACCCATCGGCATTACCACCGGTACACGGGTTGCGATCCTTATCACCCTGAGATGATCTATTTTGCTGAGTTCCTCAAGAATATAGGCCAGTCTTTTTTTGCTTACTCTAAGAGCGTCGCCGCCGGTTACGAGCACCTCATTGATATTCTTGTTGTAACAGATATAGAACAAACCTTTCTGAACTTCTTTCAGATTGACATCGACCGATGAATCGAGCGATTTGGCTCTCTGGCAATGGACGCAGTAAGAGGCGCAGCTTGTATTTTCGGCCACAAAAAGGGCAATTCTGTTGGGATATCTCTGGTATGCTGCACCGAAGCTTCTGGAGCCCTCGCTCATGGCAGCTTCGAGACCGGTATCCGGAAACAGCAGGTTTGCAGGAGTCGGGACGCTCTGCCAGAAAATCGGGTCAAGTCTTTTGTATTGCTTTTCCCCATGTGCCATTACGGGGTGGAAGGGGTCTTCCTGCATCAGAGAGGCGTAATAGGGAGTTATCCGCATGGGTTCCTTGCCCTGGCTCTTCAGTTCGGAAAGAGTTCTGGCGATTTCTTCCGCCTGGTAATCATTCAGCTTAATTACTTTTTTAAGATCTTCAATGTCGCGTATCGAATGTTTCAGCTGCCAGGAGGGATCATTCCATTGCTGTTCGGTGACATCCTTCCACAGTTCAATGGTGTTGTATCTTCTGGGTGTGTAAAAAATTTTTTCCTCATTCTCCATCTTCAAATATTTAAAGGAATAACAAGCAGTATCGGGGCTTCAGAACAGCCGCTATTTGTAAAGATAGTCAAAATCAGCCGGAAACAGGTATAAATCAAGCAGTTTTATTGGAAGAAAAGTAAAGATGAAGAATTAAATTCCTAAAAAAGAGGGGATTAAAAAAAGAAGAAATAGATATAAAGGGGCATATATTTTTCTTCACCCCACCCTGAAACAGAGTAAGAGGGAGGTCGGGGACGGATTATTGAATTATGGTCAAAACAGATTCCCCCCTGGGAGGGGTGGGTGTTGCATAAGTACCTTAAACGGCGCGATGCCCCGCTCTATATCATGACGCCCCTGACGGGGCTAAATAGCTGAAAAGGATATCGTTTTGGGTAAAAAAATTATCGAATAACAATAACCTGGATATTGTTATTCGATAAAAATTCGTGAATTTTCGTAAAAACCAGCTCTTGGATTACAGCCAACTGCCTACTGCCAACTTCTGCCTCAGGCCTCATGCCTCACAAAAGCCTCAGTCCCCCTCCGTTATTCCTTACCGACTCCGGCCAGATGCTGGACTGGACTTCCCCGATATGTTTTTTTCTCAGCAGGAACATGCATACCCTCGATTGACCGACTCCACCTCCGATGCTCAGGGGAAGCTCATGGTTCAGCAGCATGCTGTGGAAAAGCAGGTTTCTTCGTTCAGTGCACCCCTGGATAAGGAGCTGACGTTCCATTGCTTCCTCGTTCACCCTTATTCCCATTGAAGAAAGCTCAAAAGGTCTTTCAATTACAGGATTCCAGACAATAATATCACCGTTAAGTCCCTTGTAGCCATCCTCGTTGGGTGAGCTCCAGTCATCATAATCCGGGGCCCTGCCGTCGTGCGGTTCCCCATTGCTAAGGGCGGCACCTATACCGATGATAAAGACAGCGCCGAAGATCCTGGCGATCTCCATTTCACGCTGCTTTGGAGTCAGATCCGGGAACTCCCTAAGAAGTTCCTCGGCATGAATGAAATAGATGTTTTCAGGAAGAACGGGGACATACTCCGGATGCAACTCGAAAAGAGCCCTTTCCGTAGCTCTCAAGGCCTGGTAGATTGCCATGACTGCCTGCTTCAGGTACTCGATATTTCTCTGGGAAGGAGTGATACGCTTTTCCCAGTCCCACTGATCAACATAAACCGAATGGATAGGGCTCAGCTCTTCTGAAGGCCGTATGGCTCGCATATCTGTGAGAAGTCCCTTACCGGGTTCAATATTGTATTCCTTAAGCCTTATGCGTTTCCATTTAGCAAGCGACTGAACGATCACGGCTTTCTGATCCCTGATGCCTTTCACCGGAAAGCTGACGGGTTTTTCCACGCCATTAAGATCATCGTTAATGCCTGTACCGTCAAGCACGGCAACAGGTGCCGAAACATTGACAAGGTTGAGAGCGGCAGCCAGCTTCTTCCCGAAATAATCCTTAATGAAAAAAATCGCCTCTTCCGTTCTCAGCATATCCTTGCAGGCCTCCACCTTAGTACTTGTCTGTTCACTTATCATAAACCCGTTTGGTTATAATTTATAAGGCAAATATAGCATCAAAGTTTTAATATAAAAGCAAAAGAGCAGAAATATTTAATAATATGTGATATTTAGACTGTAATAATTAAAGAAATGAATGAAAAACAGGATGGAAAATAAAATCCGGAATAAGGTTGAAGTTCTTGTGAATGTTTATAAATTGTAACTTCCCTTTGCAGGAAAACAAGCATCATGGACAGGTATATAAGAGAACTTATAGAAGAAGGGGAGAATCAGCGGCTTGATTTCAAGTACTGCGTATCTGACAGCCGGAAGATTGCCAGGACTCTTTCTGCCTTTGCAAATACCGCGGGAGGAATACTGCTGATAGGAGTTCGTGATAACGGGAGCATTGCCGGGATCAGGTCGGATGAGGAGATCTATATGGTCGACACCGCAGCACAGCTATTCTGCAGGCCCGAGGTGGATTATTCGATAAAGCAGCACACCCTGGGGGGCAAGACCGTTCTTGAGGTTGAGGTAAGCAAGGGCAGCAAAAAGCCTTATAAGACAATGAATGAGGAGGGCAGGTGGATTTCATACTTCAGGCATCTGGATCAGAACCTTGCAGCGAACAGGGTACTGCTTCAGATATGGAAAAAGGAGAAGAAGGTTTCGGGAGTGCTTGTGAAGTTCAGCAAGGCGGAGAATACCCTGATGGAATACGTGCAAAAGAACGGGTCGATAACCCTGTCGAAGTTCAGGAAGATATCAGGCATTAGTGCCTACCGGGCTGAAGCAATACTCGCAAACCTTATTATCTTAAGGGTGCTGGTAATGAATGCTTCGGAGAAGGGATTCACATATTCAACAAAGCCGGATGGAGAAGGCGAAAAAGAATAATACGCAGCAAAATTCCGGAGGGATTATTTTTCAATTTTACTTAAAGAAAGGACGGAGCGGAGGAAAAAATACCTAATATTGGAACCTTAAAATAAAATCCGGACACTTAATTTACGGGAGTATAAAATGACAGCGGAAGGCCGCATAGGATTCGACAATGAGAAATACCTGAATGAGCAGACAGCTGCAATTCTTGAAAGGGTAAGCAGGTTTAACCAGAGGCTCTATCTTGAGTTTGGCGGCAAGATCTTGTATGACTACCATGCGGCAAGGGTTCTTCCGGGCTTTGACCCTAATGTTAAAATGAGGCTTCTTCAGAAGCTGAAGGATAAGATCGATGTAATTCTCTGCATCCATGCCGGAGCCATTGAAAGGAAGAAGATAAGGGCCGATTTCGGAATAACCTATGATGTCGATGCACTGAAGACGATAGATGATTTCAGGGAGTGGGGGCTGGATATCAGTGCGGTGGTTATTACCCGATACCAGAATCAGTCGCCCGCTAAAGCCTTCAGGAACAAGCTGGAGATGAGAGGGATAAAGGTGTATCTCCATTATCCTACCGAGGGTTATCCTACAAATATCGACCTGATTGTAAGTGACAAGGGTTACGGAGCCAATGAGTACATCAGTACCACAAAACCCATTGTGGTGGTTACGGGCCCCGGGCGGGGGAGCGGAAAGCTGGCCACCTGCCTGTGCAATCTCTATCATGAATACAAAATGGGAGTCAAGGCCGGATATGCAAAGTTTGAGACCTTCCCTATATGGGATCTTCCTGTCGATCATATGGTAAACCTTGCCTATGAAGCTGCAACGGTCGATCTGGAGGACAGGGTTCTGATCGACGAGCATCATCTTAAAGCATATAATGTAAAGACAGTCAATTATAACCGCGACATTGAGGCATTTTTCCTCCTGAAAAGGATCCTTGAAAAGATCACCGGAGGCGAATCGATGTATCAGTCGCCCACCGATATGGGTGTAAACCGGGCCAGTTCGGGTATAGTAAATGATGACATCATAAGGGAGGCTTCGCATCAGGAGATAATACGGCGTTATTTCAGGTGCACCGTGGAGTATGCAATGGGACTAGTGGAAAAGGATACGGTCGACCGGATAAAGGCAATTATGAAAAGGGCCGGCGCCAGGCCCGAGGACCGGAAGGTTGTCTGTCCTGCAAGAGAAGCGGCAAAGGATGCTGAACAGAAAGGCAAGGGCAATAATGGCATCTTCAGCGGAGCAGCAATTGAACTTGCCGACGGAACCATCATCACCGGGAAAAGTTCTTCCCTGCTTCAGGCCTCCTCGAGCCTTATCCTGAATGCCGCTAAGCATCTTGCAGGGCTTCCCGACAGGATGTATCTTCTTCCCGAAGCCATCATCGACTCGGTGATGCATCTTAAGAAAGTAGTCCTTGAAGGAAAGATGGTCAGTCTTGATGTTGACGAAACCCTGATAGTCCTCGGAATAAGCGCTCTTTCAAACCCGGCTGCAAAGATGGCCCTTGAGAACCTGAAACTTCTCAGGAATTGCGAGGTCCATCTCACTCATATACCAACTCCAGGCGATGAGGCAGGATGGCGGAAGCTGAAGGTGAACCTTACCTGCGATCCGGAATACTCGGGAAAAACCCTCTTCCCGGGCAGTTGAACAATCCGGTCCAAAGACCGGACAGTGCCATAATCCATGATGTATATTTCAGTTTACCGTTAAGATTTCAGGGAAATTCCAGGTAAGTTATTATTTGTCAGGATCAGAATACCAGACCAATCCTGAATGACAATATTTTATTGGATACCAGGTCCCATGGCTGGTTTCCGATATCCCTGGTGACATCGAGGAAGTTATTTTCAAAGCTAATGCCCATGATGAGGTCATTGCCTGTTCCAAGAGGGTATTCGATGCCCGCCATTATGTGATATCCGAGATTGATTTTTCTCAGTTCGGCCATGGAGTTGTCGCTTCTGATGTTCTGAGAAGGAATTGCTGCAGTTCCCATAACCAGTATTTTCGGATCGAATCCGAGATCAGCGAACACTTTTCCATAACCGAACTGATCGGTTTCGAGTTTTACACCGAGCGGAACGCTGATGTAATTGACCCTGTAGATGACTGGTTCATAGGCATCAACCATAACTATTTCACGGTCAAAATTCCTTATCTCGAAGCTTGTGGCCTCGTTGCAGATCAGCCGTCCTCCGGCATTGATTATCCTTATACCTGAAGAGAACGAATAATTGGGGCCGAAGTAGCTGTTGTAAGTAAGTCCGAAGCTGAATCCGGGCACCGGTCCGTCACTGCGGACGTCGTAGCTCCGGGTTGTGAACCAGCTGAGGAGAGGATCGAAATGGATTCCCAGCTTCAGGTACTGGCGGGGAGCCTCTCCACGGTCATAAGGTCCGTACGACTGCCGGGGCTGATTAGCCCTGGGATTATCGAAAATCCCTGAATACCTGGGAGCCTGTCGGGGGGCCGGACGGTAAACCGTCTGAGCTTCGATGCTGTTGCATATAAGTAACAGTGAAACAGCGGCAAACAATAAGATTGCGGGGTAACTTCGATTGCTTTTCATTGCCTTAAGTGAATAATCGGATCATCACAATAGCCTTTCATGTTATGTCTATAAGGCGGATTGCAAATATTGAGCCAAAAGAAGAAATGACACGTAAACCAACAAGTTTCCAGTTTAAACTCACTCGTATAATTTTTGATTACCTTTCAGGGGTTATTAATATCGAATATGAGAAAGTTTAAAATTGCCATTCTGGGTGGTGGTAATATCGGTACCTCACTGGCAAAAGGATTGATCAACTCGAAGCAGTTTACCTATAATGACATACTGATCACAGAAAAACGGGAACCGAGAATCGCTCATCTGAAAGAACTGGGCTTCCTGGTTACCGATAACAACCATGAGGCAGTAAAACAAGCCGAAATAGTCGTGATGTCGGTTAAGCCACAGCAATTTGGCAATCTTGCCGAAGAAATTAAAAATGATGTGACACCGGGTCACATAATCATTTCAACAATTACCGGTGTCACCTTTAAGGATATTGAATCATTTTTTGGCAAGATTCACATACTTCGTATTATGCCAAATATCGCTCTTGAAATTTGTGAATCCATGACCTGCATCATTTTTAGGAACACTGAATCAAAACTTGAGGAAAGAATCCTGTCCATTTTCGATAAAATGGGGAAAACCATGATCATTACTGAGGACATGATGGGAGCCGCAACTGTTGTTGGAGCCTGTGGTATTGCCTTTGCCCTCCGTTTTATGCGTGCCATGTCACAGGGGGGCATTGAAATCGGTTTTGATTCGGAAATGGCGCAGTTAATTGCAGCCCAGACAATAAAAGGTGCAACCCGTCTGATAATCGGAACCAGTAACCACCCCGAAGGGGAGATTGACAGGGTGACCACACCCCAGGGTATCACCATTTCAGGATTAAATGAAATGGAGCACCAGGGTTTTAGTTCGGCAGTAATACGTGGATTGATCACTTCCTTCAACAAACTTGAAAACCTGGCTATTAAATCCAATAAACCAGTTTAAGAATATGAGCTTACTTTAGTGCATGTTCCCATAATTCCGATGGGGGAAAAATTCATCCTGATAATTCCTGATATTAATGTCCCAATTGGTGTATTCACAACACGCACCTGTCATGTTTTGTGTAATTTTCTGGATGTTTGTTCGTCGTGGTATGGGCTGTAGCCGGGATCTCCAGCCTTGAGGGCTGGCCTTCCAGTAGCCCCGGTCCCATCCGGGGTGGGGGGCAATAATACCAGTCCGACCCCGGAGGGGTGGCCTTTGAATTTTGCATGTAATTGGAAGTCAACCCCTCCAGGGTTGTACATGATGTGTGGTGCTCTCTTCCCGGGGCGAGACCCGGGCTACTGGAAGTCGACACCCCAGGTGTCGGAATAGGTTGAATTAGTGTTAAACCATATCGGGCACGTTGTTACAATCCCGAAGCCTTTAAACTGCAAATTTCAGGAATATATAAAATTCAGACAAGCTATTAATTCAGAGAGGATAGTCAGATAAGAGGTGGTTGGTTTAACCGCATTTCCAGGTTCTTATGTACTGCAAATCATCCATTGTTCTGACAATTCCGTTTGCATGTTTAAGCCATTTCCCTGATAAATCATTTTGTAAAGACATCAGCTCGAAATGAGATAAGGCAATGCCCATGTCAATATCATGCAAACCTCTTGACTCATACCTTTTGCTTATCGGTTTTTTAAAGAAGTGAAATTCATTTTCAGTTTCATCAAAGAACACTCTCCAGGGTTGAGTATTTCCGGATGATGGTGCCAGTCTTACCATCTCCAATGATTCAGAATACTTCCCTGTTTGTGTAGGGTTAAGAGGCGTTTTCGACTTGTAGTCGAAGAACAGCTTGTCCCATCTGGTTCTTTTTGAAGCATTGATTGCGAATCTGACAAATTTATCCAGATATGGTTGTTTCTCTTCAGAATACCCGGCTATTATTATACCTGGTATTTCAAATCCGTCTTCAATGGATATTTCATTAAAGAAACTTTTATCAAAGTAGCCAATCCAGCACGTTACAAGGCCCATTTCAGTGGCTTTAAGCACAACCTTCTCCAGGAGGTATCCATAATTTACTCTTGAATCGGCTGAAGACTTTGACGTCCCCAAAACATAGGTATTATGTCCCTGAATCATTCCATAGTTAAGTTTCATTTGCTTGTCAGAAACGTCCTTTTCAATGATTCTGAAATTTATTGCCTCATCTCCTAAGCCTTTACTATTTTCAATAATGAAACTATCGAGATTTTTCTTATCGGCAGGTTTTAATGAAGTTTGAATAAATGTCCTGCAGGAATACCGGCTTTTGATTATTTCATTAATTTCCATAAAATGTGGTTAAAAGTATCTGACTCAATTCTATTTTACTTTACTGATTTTAAACAATTTTACAGTAAACAAAATCATCCAGGCCATAACCAAAAGTCCTGCCGGCATTGCAAATGCCAGTGCCAGTTTTTCAACTGCTGGGATAAAAGTCACCAGAACGACATAGATTACCATTAGTGAATTACCAAGCAAACCAAAATATGAGGCTAAACGATTGAAGACTTTTTCAATTAACATAACACCTGACATTAAAGCATTTGCAAATGGGATCATTGCAAAACCAATGAAAACGCCAGAACTTCCATGAGCTCCTTTGGTTCACATTGCTTCTCCCGCTGCTGAAAGAAGCAATCTTTGTTCTTCGGATGATGCATTATAAAATTTGCGGCTCAAATCAAGCATTGTCAAAGCGGTATTGGCGGTTTGAGGGAGTGCTGTCACATCTCCACCTTTTACAAAACCAACCACCATATCAAGGGCAATCCCACATAGTACTATTATTGTGGTTACTGCACCGGTTTTGTAGATATATTTTCATTTTTTTTCGATATTATCCATGTTAATTAATATTGTGTTTCACTATTCGGTTGGCTTAAAATGTCAACACCTTATCGCTATCCACAACCCAATTTGCGAGTTCAGCCATCGTGCTTATCTCTGTCCCATCTATTAACTGAGCACTCTTTAAACCTCTGGCTTCAGCACAACTGCCACATATTTTAACTTTCCCCCCTTTGGTGATAACTGATTTTATCATTCTTTCGATATTATAATATCCATTGGGCGTATTTTGATTTGCCAAAGCGCAATTTGCGGCATCTGCCATTAAAAATACCCTAATGCCTGTATCAGCATGGTCTTTTCCGAGTTGCATTGCCAGTCGCAGGGCATTATATGCCTTTTCTGTTCCATAGGGAGCATCATTTATCAGTATCAGAATTTTTTGTGTCATTTTGATAAGTTTAAAATTATATGACTTAAAATT
>DIWB01000060.1 GCA_002428385.1 Bacteroidales bacterium UBA6117 | reverse complement strand
CGATCATCCTGAATCTGTACCCCGGAACGATAATCATGCTTGTGGAAGCTTCCAGTTCACTGATATTTTTATCTGACATCCGTCTTCTCAGCGCGCCGAGCGATTCATCCACGGATATTCCCCGGTCTTCCCCGTAGGGCTCCCATTGACTGATAGTGGTTAAGTCATTTTGAGAAGACCTGTCAGCGATGATTTTAACTCCAAGCCAGTAAAGGCTTTCGAGGGTTCTCACCGAGGTTGTTCCTACTGCAATAATTCTACCGTGGTTGGCAAGAAGATTTTCTATTGTTTCGCCCGTGACTGAAAAGCGCTCACAGTGCATTGTGTGGTCAGCAATGTCGGAAGTCCTTACAGGCTGAAATGTCCCGGCGCCTACATGCAGGGTGATATTTGAAGCGCCGATACCATTTTCCGAAAGTGAGCGCAGCAGTTCATCAGTGAAATGCAGCCCGGCTGTCGGCGCTGCCACCGAACCCCTTATCTCGGAATAGACTGTCTGATACCTGATCCTGTCCTCCGTTTCATCTTCCCTGTTTATGTAAGGCGGCAGGGGAGTGTGTCCCGATGCTTCAATCACTTCACTGAAACTCAGCCGGGGATTGCTCCACGAAAACCTTACCCTCCAGGCTTCCCCTTCCTGACCGATCAGTTCGGCCATCAGGCTGTTTACTTCGCCGCCGGTTGTGAACTGCATTGACAATATGCCGCTTTTCCACTTTTTGAGGTTCCCGATCATGCACTTCCATTCAACGGGATCCACTGAAGAAAAAGAAAGCTCGTACGAATGAGGAGAAAGGGGTTCGAGACAAAGAACCTCGACAAGCGCACCGGATCCCTTTCTGAAAAGAAGCCGGGCGCTGATCACCCTGGTATTGTTGAATACAAGATGCGACCCCGGCGGGATATGGCTGCCTATGTTACTGAACCTGTCCGAAGAAATCCCTGTGCCGTTGTACACAAGCAGCCTTGAACTGTCGCGGCCGGCAAGAGGATACTGGGCTATCCGGTCTGCCGGCAGATCATAATCATATTCCTCTATCCTGATTTCCTGCATCTGCTTTTTAATTCACCCGTCCGCAAAAGTAATAATTTATGAGGTTTGAACTCATTTGTGTATCTTTGCAATGCAGCAGGCCGTTTCATCGTTCCCGGCNNNNGTGAGGTAAGAGCTCACCGGTTCCGGTGGCAACACCGGGAGCCGTACACCTCATGGGTTGAAAGACCATGTATACCGGCAATAAGGGCTGCTCGTCCGATGCCGGGGGGTAGGTCGTATGATCCTGCAAGTGATTGCGGGACAAGATAAATGATGAAAACCGGCCGGAATATCTCTCGCAGATGACCCGGCAGGAACAGAATCCGGCTTACAGGCCGGCTGCTTAAATAATAAAAGGTCATGCCTGGGCATGACCTTTTTATTATGTGCTCAATGAGTCGTTATTATAGTTTAAAAACACTGTCATCAATAGGTATGTCAACTTCAACCTTGGTGAAGGTGGTCACTATCTCCATACCGCTGGTAGAGGTAGTGGTCTTCATGGGGAGAAATACTCCGCTGGTCTCGGTGTATTCCGAAGGGAACGATTCAACTGTGATATCCATGCCTTGCTGATTTACTGTGGCAATGGTTTTCACCAGGAGACTGGAAGCTTTGTCGATAAACATATATGCATTGGTTCCGTTCCCGAGATCGGCCCTGATCTTGTATGCCTGCTTCCCGTTTACGCTTTCCTCTCCTTCGAGAGCCAGTTTCCCTTCCTTAAGATACTGAGCCATGTAGTTGTTGAAATAGTTGTTTCTGTCAATCTGATTCACCTGTTCTGGCGTAAGTTCCACCGGCGTTGTGGAGCCTGTCATCGGATTAACCATATATCCTTTTTCACCGTCAAAGAGCTGGATCATTTCCTGTCCCTGGATGCTGGTTACTGTTTTAATCTTGTTCGGACTCTTCATCCACATTTCTATGGGCATATCCATACCCATCACTGAGGTCTTTGCTGCGATTTTGATGGTTTTGATGTTGCCAATCTTGTCGAGCTTGTTTGCAACGGTATACCTGCTGATGATTTCATCCAGGCTCTGGGCATTCAGTGCGGTTGCTGCAATAAGAAAGGTTGCTGCGAGAAATAATTTTTTCATTTTTAAATGTGTTGTAAATTTTTTAATTAGAAGGTATTGATAGTCTTTCGCAATGCTGTCAGCATTATCAAAAGTCGTTCCATTTTTGAGAGCTTCAGCATATTCGCCCCGTCAGAAAGGGCTGAAGCCGGATCGGGATGGGTCTCGATGAAGATTCCGTCGGCTCCCACGCTGATCGCAGCCTTTCCGATAGTCTCTATCATTTCAGGGTTTCCTCCCGACACCCCCCTGGCCTGATTGGGCTGCTGAAGTGAATGGGTGATGTCCATAATGACAGGCACACCGATCTTCTGCATCATCGGAATATTTCTGTAGTCAACAACAAGATCCTGGTAACCGAACATGTTGCCCCGTTCGGTGAGCATGATTTTTTCATTGCCGGCTCCGCGAACCTTTTCAACTGCAAATTTCATTGAGGCTCCGGACAAAAACTGACCTTTCTTGATGTTTATCCATTTCTCGGTAATGGCAGCCGCCTCAAGCAGGTCGGTCTGACGGCATAAAAAGGCAGGGATCTGAAGGACGTCAACATAACCGGCAGCAATACCGGCTTCCGATGGATTGTGGATGTCGGTTATAACCGGGACCGAAAAACGTTTTCTTACCTCAGCGAGGATCTCGAGCGCCCTGATGTCGCCTATGCCTGTGAATGAATCGGCTTTGGAGCGGTTGGCTTTACGGTACGATGACTTGAAAATGAATGGTATTGAGTAGAGGTCAGAAAGCTTCACAAGGCTTTCCGCGATACTGAATACAATATCTTCACTCTCAACCACGCAGGGTCCGGCAATAAGCAGGAAATTCCCGGAATCACCGTATTTCAGGCCCGGAATGTCTGGTGTAAGCTGTTTCATCAAGATGTAAATATAATAATATAGGTCCGGTTTCCAAAAGCGCTCTTAATCATAATTATATTTACCCTTCCACATGTCTTTCAGTTTTTTCCTGATTTCCTCCTCTCTTGGATTGGCCCCGGGATCGTAGAATCTGGTACCGCTGATTTCATCCGGAAGGAATTCATCCCTGATGAAATTGCCGTCAAAATCGTGAGCATACTTGTAACCCTTATGATATCCGAGATCCTTCATGAGCTTTGTCGGGGCATTCCTGATGTGAAGTGGCACCGGCAGATCGCCTTTTTCCCTTACCAACGCCTGGGCGCTCTCAATTGCGATGTATGAAGCGTTGCTCTTTGGGGATGTTGCAAGATAAACCGCCGTTTCGGAAAGAATGATCCTCGATTCGGGCCAACCAACCACATTTATCGATTCAAAGCAGGCCTGTGCCAGAAGCAGGGCGTTGGGATTCGCCAATCCGATATCCTCGGCGGCAAGTATCAGCATCCTTCTGGCAATGAATTTGGGATCCTCGCCGCCCTCAACCATCCTTGCAAGCCAGTAGACAGTTGCGTTTGGATCACTTCCCCTCATCGACTTGATGAAAGCCGATATTATATCATAGTGCTGTTCTCCATTCTTGTCGTAAATAGCCAGATTCTTCTGTACATGCCTGAGAACCTTTTCGTTGTCGATGATTATTTTCTCTGAGGCATTCTCGTCCGATTCGCCTGAAACAACCAGCTCGAGAGCGTTGAACAGCTTTCTGGCATCACCGCCGGAAATTCTGAGAAGAGCCTCATATTCTCTGATCTCTATGTCAAATTTTCCAAGATATAAATCCTTTTTCAAAGCCCTGTCGAGAAGATTTTCCAGCTCTTTTTCCCCCAGAGGATTAAGGACATAAACCTGACAGCGCGAAAGGAGGGGGGAGATGACCTCAAATGACGGGTTTTCAGTGGTGGCGCCAATCAGAGTTATTATTCCCTGTTCCACCGACCCGAGAAGCGAGTCCTGCTGTGACTTGTTGAAACGGTGGATCTCATCTATGAACAGGACCGGATTGGGCTGATTGAAAAACTGCTGTTTCTTTGCCTTGTCGATGGTTTCCCTTACATCCCTGACACCCGAATGTACAGCGCTGAGGTGAAAAAAAGGCCTTTTAAGTGTGCTTGCAACGATCCAGGCAAGCGTGGTCTTGCCGACTCCGGGAGGGCCCCAGAGAATGAATGAGGGAATGTTTCCCGATTCAATGGCTTTCCTTAATACACCGTTACGGCCTACAAGATGCTCCTGCCCGCAGAATTCGTCAAGTGTTTTAGGTCTGAGCCTGTCGGCCAGTGGTTGATTTGCCAGCATGATCGGATATTTGCGTAAAAGTAATAAAACATTCGGGGAAAGTGAATAAGGGTCCTCCAACAAACCTTGGAGCAGATGCATCGATATCGACAGCTCCGGGTTCCATCTTAACTACGCGATAATGATACTGTCCTATTGAAAAATGGAGTGAGGGCCCGATCGCAGGGGCAATAATTCAGCTTTCGGATACTAGATGGCACTGATTTGATATTTTTTGCTAAATTGGCATAAAATATTGCGTTTGCGGAAAATAAAAAAGACGATTTGGAGTTATTTTACTGTCTGTAAATGTTTTTGTAAAACAGTACTTGTAGAGTTTCAGATATTAATTCAGTTATGAAAAAGTCTTTGCTGATAACCCTGGGCATTATTGTTCTGATATTTGCCTTTCCCTTTTTTAACCTGATCCGATGGACTTTTCAGGAGAAGAAGCCTCTCGACGTGCTGATTCTCGATAAAACCGTGCCCACTCTCGACCGGCTAAATCATAAATCGCTGGCCTGGATACTCAACAACGATCGTTTTGTCAAAAAGGAGAAGAAATCATCCTATTCGTACAAGAAAGACTATTACGGGTTTGCGCCCACACGACCTCTCAAGGACAGGGGAAACACCACAAATGAGTATCACCTCTCCGAAATGCTCGACCTTCCTGAAAAGACCGATGCAATATATTTTGCCGATACTTACGGGGTCTTTTTCAACGACTGGTACGTTGGCGTCAATAAGAGCAGACGGTCAAGAAAGATATACGGCGGTCTGAATAACACCGACTATCTGCTGGTCAATGAAATGAAAAACAGGAACAAACTGATAATACTCGAATACAACACCCTCGATTTTCCTACTCCTGAATTCGAATCCTACAGAACCCAGGAAAAACTCGGCATCAAAATTTCCGGATGGTCAGGCAAATATTTTGAGAAACTCGATACCACGGCAAAGAACTTCCCCGTCTGGATGACTGCCATGTACAGAAAGGAATACGGCAGACCATGGACATTCACAAAACCCGGAATAGTCCTGCTGAGCCAAAAGAATATAATGGTTCTGGAAGAGGGGACACATCTCACCGATGCCAGGCCTTATATCCATACCGGAGCGGAAAATGCATCAAAATACGGGGTGCCTGAAACTGTTTCCTTTGACAAATGGTTTGAAATAATCGACCCGCTCGACGGTAATGTCATTTCAAACTTTGAGCTGGCAACAACTGCTCTGGGCGACACTCTTCTGGCCGGCAAAATGCTTGGCAGCAGCTTTCCGGCAGTTACGCAGGACACTGTAACGGGGAGGGTATTCTATTTCTCGGGCGACTTTGCCAACAATGATGTAACATATTGTCTGTCGAGACTGAAGGGATTCAACGGAATAAAGGGAATTAATTACTCTGAAAAGCCCGCTGACAGCCGCAGATTCTTCTGGCTGTATTACAAGCCTCTGATAAAGACCATATTCAACGATTATTATAATTCGCTGGCGGGGAATTAGGCGTGAGGCGTGAGCTCTGCGCCCTGAGCCCTGCGCCCTGCGCCCTGTCTGAGATCATTTCCCCTGTTCCCGTTTCCCGAACTGCAGTTTCATGGATACTCCGGCATATCTTATCCTGAGGTTAAGACTGGTCAGATCATTAACGGGCAGCTGCACGAAGGGTTCAACAAGCATGGTGCCTGTTTTACTGTAAGGAAAAGAATATCCGGCCGACAGGTTTGCTAGCCCGAAAAAGTCGGCACGGCTGAATGAATCATATTCTCTTTCAACCTCAACCGTTGAAAACATTGTTGCGGCAGTATACTGGCCGGTTGCAGTATTCAAATCCATCTTTGTGTATGTGTTGACTACATCGGCCTTAAATTGCTGGCTGATATAGAACAAAGAAGAGGTTCCCGCAGAAATAAAGAAGCCTGAACGTTTCCTTTCAAACAGGGTGACAACAAGATTCAGCGGCAGTTCAACGGCCACCATGCTTAACCTGCCTTCATATGAGTATGGAATGCCATCTGTCCCGTCGTAAAGCGGAATATTATAGGATAGCCCTTCCGGACGGCCGCTGTTCTCCATCCCGAACGACTGCATGGCAAGGGCGAGACCAGGCCGGACCGAGAGTCTCCTGGTGATCTTCTGGCTGAGATAAAATCCCATTGACATTCCGGAAACCGGTGACGATTCTTCTCCGGCCCGGGCCATTGAACCCGACAAGCCTGCCAGTAATCTCCTTCCTCCGGAACTATGTTCAGTAGCCGGTGATTCTTCAAAATCTTCGGATCCTTCAGAAGCAGTTACAGCCGGCCTGCTTTTTTCTGATCTTATTTCATCAGGCGCTGAACTGGTATAAAATTCACTTAATGCCATGGTCATAGCCGGAACAGGCAGGATATCAGGATTGACGGACCTGTTTGCCGGTGTTTCGTGAATTTTATCGTCAACATTGCCGGCCCGATCAGCCTTAAGAAATGTTTCATCGACAGCAAGTGCAGGCTGATAATCAGGCGATGTCTTTTCAGTATGGCCTTTTGTGTCGGAAGTTGCTGGTTCTGTGACAGAAATGATTTCCGGGGTTGTCTGACGTTCCGATAAACGGTAAGCAAGAAATGTCCCGAGCCCGATTATCAGCAAAATTGAGGCTGCCCTTGCCCACAGAGGGAATATGACCGCGCGTTTGCGTCTGCCTTTCTGCAGGGCCACGAACGAATCCCATCCCTCGTCGGCAAGGTGATCAGAATTGTAATTGCTGAATGCCTTTTTTACATTTTCCCTGAGTATGTCGTCAAACTTATTCATGGCTCCGTTTTTCAGGGTTAAAATTCCTTTTATACAGTTCCCGGAGCAGCTTCTTTGCCCGCGAAAGATTCGTTCTTGAGGCCGATGCGGTGATATCAAGCATTTTACCTATCTCCTCATGCGAATAGCCTTCAATTTCGTACAGGTTGAAGATCATCCTGTAATTCTCAGGCAGGTGGTTGAAAAGCGACAGGATGTCGTTTGCCGAAAGCTCGGCATGTACAGGAGGATCTTCCATCTCTTCGGGAGATTCCTGATAATTCAATTGCTGAACTGCGGCCTGCCTCCTTGAGTTCTTCCGGTAGTTATCCACGGCAGAATTTATCAGGATCCTTCCGTACCATGCCCTGAATGGGTTCGAACCGTCATATTCCGATATATTTCCAAGCACCTTCATAAAGCTGTCGTTAACTATCTCCATTGCTTCGTACTGGTCTTTGGTATATCTGATGCATATTGACATGGCAAAGGAGAAAAAGCGCTTGTAGAGAAGCTCCCGGGCGCGGGGCTCCCCATCCGAAGATCGCCTGACAAGATCCATGTCTGACAATGCCTGTTCATCTTCTTTTCTCCTTCCCATTTCCATCATCCGGATTAAGCCTCATCAAAATAACTTAATTCGGATGATTTTCTGACTGATTTATTCATAATTCTGCTTTACCGGAATACAAAGCCGAACTGCACCTCAAACCGGTTAAAGCGGGTAATAATCTCATTAATAATTTGTTCGCTCGGATTATGATCGTATTTGTAAGTGATCTTCTGATAACGGTAACCTACACCAATATTCACCGCATTACTCCTCCAGGAGGCAAGTTCGATGCCAGCTCCTGCATTGAACATCGGTCCTCCCCTCGAATCGGGGAAGTCATAATAGTAGTATTGCCCCTCATCAAGTTTCCCGAAAGTGAATGACCAGCCGCTCTTTATCCAGGCGAAGGGTGACACCCGGGTTTTAAGCGGATGATATCTCAGGTCGGCATATAAAGGCATCACGGTAACATCAAGTTCTTCATACCCGGTTCCGATACCTAAACTCAGTCCATTCCTGAAGGTATAACCATTTGAAAAGTGAAAACTCATGCTGCCGATGTTTTCTTCATCATCGTGGCCGGTAAGCGACGACGCTGAAAGCCTTATCGAATACCCGCCCCTGTCAATTACTGGTTTTTCAATTGCCAATGCAGGTGAGCTCATTGAGATATCTGATTTTTTCAGTGTAATCATCCGGGAAGAAGTAATTCTCATCTTCAGAGAGTCCTGATCAGCAGCCAGAATGGTGCCGGTCAGACGCGAACCGCCATTTAATACCACTGTCTGTTTCCGGCTTTTCTGTGCAGAAAGGGATGCAGTTATGGCTATGGCTATAATAACCGCTGTAATTTTTACAGGTTTCATCTTTTACTTTTCATCACCTGTTATTGGAATCTGACTGAGCTCAACTATGTTCTGAGGATCTGAATAATCATACTGGTATATTCCTTCCTCTCCTACAAGCATGAGCGTACCATCCATTGGTATGACATCATAGGTGAAGAAACCGGGATAATGAGCAATTTTCCTGTTTATTATGTCAAGAGGATCCGATTTGTCGTATATTTTCAATCCGGCCGTCCCGTCGCAGACGAAAAGCAGATCGCCGTCAATCCCGAGTCCGTGGGGGTTGTACATAGGATAGGATTTCACAAGATAAGGACTTGTTATTGAGGAAATATCAATTACCTCCAGCAGGTTCTGACCGTTGGAGCAAGTGGTTCCTGTACGAAGCGTTACATAGGCATAGTTTTCATCGGCAACAACCGGATCGCAGGCGTTAATATGGTCGTAATGCGAAATAAGTCCGGGCCTGGTTGCATCCGTAACATCATAGATCAGCATGCCGGTGGTTGTCCCGACAAACAGTTTTTCCCCGAGTAAAAAAAGTGTTTCCATATTGCGGGAAACATTTATGCTGTCGACGATACTCATGTCCTCAGCTTCCGCCACATCAACCGTCTTCATCATCCAGGGATGTGCAATAAGGTACAGATAGTGATCATTCAGCATGAATCTTGCCATTGAGCCAGCTGTTCCCGCTCCGGCTGACAACTTTGCAGCGCCGTCGGCAGCTGTCATAAACATCATTTCACCCCTGTACAGATATCCATTCCAGGTGCTTCCTGGCTCGCGTTCCTCTGTGACAGTCTTCACATCCCAGTCGACTATTACGCCCTTAGACTTGTCGACCATGGCATAGGGATACCACCTGTCTCCCTCAGGTACAACCTCAGGAAATATGTTCTCGATCCTGCCGGCTTCAACCGGATTTTCAATATCGCTTATATCGATTGCCACAAGATCGATATAGCTGTCGGCAAAAAGAATATTCCCGCTGATAGCCATATCCACATTTCCCATTATTTCGTAAAATGCCTTTTTTATGGGATTTGCGGGATCTGAGTTGTCGATGACATGGATCCCTTTGCCCACCTCGTTGACAAAGAGATAATTATCCTTGAAATAGATCTTTCCCGGCCGGGAAATCTCGACCGGATCACTCTTTGCGAAGCTGGTGCGGAATTCATTGAACGACAGGTATACAGGCACGTTTGCCTCGTATGTGATCCGTTCCACGGTCTTGTCCGAGCATGACGACAGAAATGCTGTCAGAACCAGAGCCGTAAGTGATAATCTGATTGATGTTTTCATGATTGGTATGTTTTTATAGGTTGATTTATTTTTTTATGTTGCTGGTTGCTGGCTACCGAATACTGAATACCGAATACCGAATACCGAATACCGAATACCGAATACCTGCCAACTGCCAACTGCCAACTGCCCACTTTTTTATTCCTGTTCCGGCTTCACAACCTGCCCTATAAACAGCAGGGTGTTTGTCGTACGTTCGCGTATGGCAAATACGAATGATTTGTCGACCTTGAATTGATGTGGCTGGGATGGACTATAAGATTCATTTATTGCGACTGTTGTCACTGCTGCAGCTTCCGTTCCTTCCTCATCAACTACGACGAAAGTGTTCTGTTTAACGAAACTGACGTATATCTGACTGTTGGAGATACCTGAAAGATCAGCACTTCCGGGGCTGAAAGCATCAATCATTCCCATACTCATCAACTGGTCATTAAGGTATTTCTCGTAAGAGAATTTGAATTTTGGCATAGTTACAATGGTTTTGCCGAACTCGGGCTGTGCGTCGAGGTCAGAGGTAAGCTGTTCCCAGACCTGGTATGTAAAGGAGGTATAAAGGGAGCTGAGGGTTTCATCCGGAACCATCACCACCATGGTAAAGTTGGTCTGGCCGTAAGGCATTTCAATTGCCCTGAAGCCATTGCCGTAAGCAACTTTCGAACCCACCTCGCCCTTCATTGTGGTGACATCAGTCGCACTGCCGCCGTCGGGATGGAAAGGAAGCTCATCCGTCAGGGATTTGTCAAACTGGTAGCTCCAGTCGCCATTGAAATAGAGGGCATTCATGATGAACATTACTGCATCCCCTGAAATCTCACTTAACACTTCAGGTATCTTTCCGTTCGTATTGTCGCTCGCCCACTTATTGATCCTGGTAAGTGTTGAAGGGGCAGCAAAGTCAAGTCCCTCGACTGTTGCCTTGTAATCATTGGTCATTGTTGCAAGGAACGGAGGTTTTACATTGAATCCGTTGCGGTAGAAGATCGCGTTTGCAAGAGCAAGCTGTACTTTCGGGTCTATTATGAGCAACTGGCTGACAAGACTCTTGTACGCTTCATTGATTTCGGAGATGGTCATCCCGGCGGGATATTTAAGTGTACCCTGCAGTTGAGAGTACGTATCGCCGCCACAGCCGTTGAGAAGCATGGTGAGGGCAGTGCTTGCGCTGAGGGGTGAAAGCATGAGGTTTTCGTTTTCCGATTCAGTCACTTTCGTGAAAAGCTCTATGCCGAACTCATTGCTGCTCTGAATGGCAACGGGGGCTGCAGCAGAGAGATTAATGTCTTTGGGTGTCAGGTCGGGTTCTTCATTGTTTTCCTTTGAACATGAGACAGCAAGGAAAAGAATTGCCAGTCCCGGCAGAATGAATGCAAGATATTTTTTCATGTTGTTATTTGTTAATAAATACTGGATTCAGGTTATTCATACATTATATATACGAATCATAATTGCGAAACGTGACAGGAAATGTGATTTTTTTTTCGGATTATTGAATGCAACTCAAAAAACATTGAATGCGATATTATTCGGAATAATTCATACGAAAAATTTCGCAACCGTGTGACTTGGATTAATTGCATGTGAACCTATTCCCTATTATTACGCCCCATACGGGGCTTATCTGGTTGTGTGGTAATGCACAACGGGGCGATGCCCCGCCCTAAATCATTGCGCCCCTACGGGACTGCTGAACAGGATGATTTCAGTAAAACATAGCGATACGTCTCAGAATCGTTGTGCCCCATACTGGTCAGGTGATACGGCTGCTGCCACACTGGTAGCTAATCCGCTCATTGGAACTTCGCCGCATTCGGAGCTTGAGATATGGCCCATGTCTGGTTAAGGCCGTAGGCCGAATAATGTTTTAGGGATGGGCGCAGCCCGTCCTTAATGCCCCAAATGATCCCTGAGCCCCGTATGGGGCGAAATATTTTTTGTACCGTTTCACCATAAGCCCTGATGACCATGTTATTCCTCCGTTTGAAATCTTATCAGGAGATTTTTTTAAATAAAATAACATAAGTTTTCCATCAGTGGCATCGCTCATCTTCCATAGTCCATAGAGTCCATCGACTTTAATACATCGCCTATATTACATTGTCGATATTGTTATCGTTTCTGGTAAAAAAATTATTCCTGACTTGTGACAATTAGTGCGGTGCGCTGCCGTGTAATTTCTCTCTTTTAAATGTGCTGTACACGTTGTGGTGGATTCTCTTCAAATAATTCTGCCAGGTCAAAAGACTTGCTTTGGATATAC
>DIWB01000022.1:15941-32432 GCA_002428385.1 Bacteroidales bacterium UBA6117 | reverse complement strand
GAATAGAACTTTTCAAGCAGGATGCGCACGGGAGCGGATCAGTGTTCCCGATAGCCTTCCCGCTTATTGCAGGCGCCGGATCGATAACAACAATCCTGTCGATCAAGGCTGAATACAGCACTGTTAACATATTCATTGCCCTGCTGCTTAATATGGTGATCATTTACTTCGTTCTAAGGCTTACCTCGTTATTTGAAAGGATCCTGGGCAAGAGCGGGGTTTCGATCCTCAAGAAAGTGTTTGGAGTCATATTACTTTCAATAGCCGTAAAGCTTTTCCTTTCAAACACAGGCATAACTCTGGTCAATGCCAAATGAGGTAACCATTTACACCGACGGCGCTGCAAGCGGGAACCCCGGCCCCGGAGGTTACGGCGTGGTGCTGATTTGCGGCAGGCACAGGCTTGAGAAGTCGGAAGGATTCAGGCTGACCACCAACAACCGGATGGAACTGATGGCCGTGATTGCGGGGCTTGAAGCTCTTAAGATCCCGGGAAGCAAAGTCGTCATTTATACCGATTCGAAATATGTTGCCGACTCGGTTGAAAAGGGCTGGGTGTTCCAGTGGGAAGCAAAGGGATTTAAAAAGAAGAAGAATCCCGATCTCTGGATCAGGTTCCTGGATGTTTACAGAAAGCATAAGGTACGCTTCGTATGGATCAAGGGACATGCCAGCAACCCAGAGAATGAGATTTGCGACCGTCTTGCCGTGGAGGCGAGAAAAAGGGAAGGGCTTAATGAAGACACAGGGTACAAACCGGAGGAAAACGAGGAAGACATGTTTTTATCATGAGAGGCCAGAAAGAACTTTATGATGTACTCGAAAAGCTTGAGATAAGCTTTGAATATCACGAGCATCCGCCACTGAACACTATTGAGGATGCCATTGTCCACTGGAAGGATTTCAATTCAGGAAGATGCAAGAACATCTTCTTCCGGAATCACAAGGGTAACAGGCATTACCTTGTCATACTCGAACATCTCCGCCAGCTCGACATCCATGATCTTGAGAAGCGTCTCAGGCAGGGAAAGCTGACTTTCGCTTCCGACAGGCGGCTAATGAAGTATCTTGGCGTGGAACCCGGGTCTGTAAGTCCGTTCGGGCTGATCAACGATACTGAAAATCATGTCCATCTCTTCATAGATGAACAGCTCAATGACTTTGAGCGGCTGGCATTCCACCCGAATGTAAATACGGCTTCACTGGTGATATTGAAATCAGATTTCCTCAGATTTCTTGAATTCACCGGTAATTCTTACGAGTTCATAAAGCTTTATGACTGACAGCCATTCCTATCTTTTATAGACCGGCTGTTTCCATTCCTCCATAGGCTCGTACTTGCTCATGCATGCCCACAGGATGCCCCGTTTCTGAATCTCAAGAGCCTGCGGCACATTGAAATCGGCTGCAACATGCGCCAGTGAGGAATAGAACACCCTTCCCTTGCCATAGATCTTTTTCCAGACCACCGGCACCACATTTCCTCCGATCCATTCAGAGTGTTTGTCGGTGAAGGTTGTTGTGGCAAGCACCTTGACATTGGGATCCACATGAACATAATACTGCTCGGAATGCATGTCAAAGTCTTCGAGACCCTTTGTTACCGGATCAGTGTGGTCCGTAATGTTCACCCTGTAATCAATAACACCTCCGGGATGTGCAACCCATTGCCCGCCCACCATGAACTGGTATTCGGTATTATTTCTGAATGAGTCGCCCAGGCCACCGTGCCACCCGGCAATCCCCGTTCCCGACTTGACAGCTTCAAGAAGGGCTCTTTCCTGATCGTTCTTGATCGTACCCATCGTCCATGCCTGGATGATCAGATCAAAATCCTTCTTCAGATCGAGCTGGGTATAGGAATCAAGCGTATCTGATACAAGCACCTCGGCGCCTTCGGATTTCATCCACGGGACAATGATGTCGCGGCACTTGTCGGGTTCATGGCCCATCCATCCGCCCCAGACGAACAGAACCTTCTTTCCGTTAAGCACAGTCGCCGGAGGGTCCGGGAAATTACTCCCTGCCACCCGGGGAGCAATTATAGCGCCGGCTGCCAGAGCCGCGCTTTTTGAAATAAATGACCTGCGTGAAATCATATCTTAAGATTTTCACCTAAGATAATAAAATTAATTCTCTGATATCCATCGACGGGTGTAAAACAAGATTGTTGCTCTAAGTTAACAGACTGGTATCGGACAGGTTCAGACAACTTCCTTGTTTAAAATCATTCTTAATTAACAATTCCCTGAAGCGAAACGGGAATTTAAACGTCTTTTATACGGACATGAAAAGAATGACAACAAATGAGAAGAATTTGCCTGGTTTTTATCAGTTTGTTGCTTATATCCGCAGTCGTAACCGGACAGACGACTGAAAAGAAGAGATATACAGCAACAAAAGTAACAGTCGCCCCTTCAATCGACGGAATTCTGGATGACGAAACCTGGATGGAGGGTACCTGGATAGATGACTTTACCCAGTATGAGCCCTACAACGGAGCAAAGGCATCGCAGCGGACCGAGTTCAAGATCCTTTTTGACGATGACAACATTTATGCAGCTTTCAAGGCATATGACACCAGTCCCGACAGCATTGTCAACCGTCTCACAAGGCGTGATGAACCCGACGGCGATCTGGTTGCCGTTATATTTGACAGCTATCATGACCTGCGGACCGCTTTTCTTTTCGGGATAGCATCAAGCGGAGTCAAATATGACCAGATCTTCACTAACGATGGCGATAATGAGGACGACTCATGGGATCCCAACTGGTGGGTCAGGACCTCAGTCACCAGTGAAGGCTGGATAGCTGAGATGAAAATTCCATTCAGCCAGGTTAGGTTTGAAAAGAATTCAGGGGATATCTGGGGACTTGAGGTTATACGCAGTCTGTACAGGAAAAACGAAATGTCCTTCTGGCAGCATGTCCCTAAGGATTCACCAGGTCTGGTTCACATGTTCGGGGAGCTTGCCGGGCTGGAACAGATTAAGCCGCGAAAGATTTTCGATGTCACCCCATACGGTGTGGCGAAGCTTGAAACGTTTAAGGCTGAACCCGGAAATCCCTTCCTTTCAAAAGGAAGAAGGCAGGGTTTAAACGGAGGAATTGATGCCAAGATCGGGGTGACAAACAATATGACAATGGATCTTACAATCAACCCCGACTTCGGCCAGGTGGAAGCTGACCCGTCGGAGGTGAATCTTTCAGCATATGAAACATTTTTCAGTGAAAGACGGCCTTTCTTCATCGAGGGCAACAATATCACCAATTTCAATCTTGGAATCGGCGACGGCGATGTGGGAAATGACAATCTATTCTATTCCAGAAGGATAGGCCGGCGGCCGCAGGGCAATCCCGACCTTGATGACGGTATGTATTCAGACGTTCCGAATTTCACCACGATTATAGGAGCAGCAAAGCTCACAGGAAAAACCAAAAACGGGCTCTCGCTCGGATTCATCGAGGCGGTTACAAGTGAAGAAAAGGCTGAGATCGATAACAACGGAGAAAGAAGCTATGAAACCGTTGAGCCTTTGACCAACTACATGGTTGGCAGGGTTCAGAAGGATTTCAATGAAGGTAAAACAATAGTGGGAGCCATTTTTACAGGCACAACACGCAATCTTGATGAAAACCTGGATGATATAATGCACAAATCGGCCTATTCGGGCGGAGTGGACTTCACGCAGTACCTGAAGGGAAAGGACTGGATGATAAACGTCAACACCGCCTTCAGCCAGGTGAAGGGAACAACCGATGTCCTCGAACGTACACAGAAATCATCGGCAAGGTATTTCCAGCGGCCCGATAAGGATTATGCAATATACGATCCGACGCGGACATCCCTTTCAGGAGCCGGAGGAAGAGTGCAGGTTGGAAAACTAAACGGGCATCTGAACCTCATGAGCGCTGTTCTGTGGAAAACGCCCGGATTTGAAATCAACGACCTCGGATACCTTCAGCAGGCCGACAGAATAATGCCATTAATATGGGCAGGCTGGAACCAGTGGGAGCCCAAGGGAATATATCGCCGATTCAATGTGAATGCAGATATCTGGTCAATGTACAACTATGGCGGAGTTAAGGTTCAGACCGGACTTGAAGCAAACATAAGCATGACATTCAAGAATTTCTGGAATGCATGGCTCTATGGCAACATCCAGACAAAAGCCAATGACCCGTCGCTTCTGAGGGGGGGACCGATAATGATTACCCCCGGCCGGTATTTTACAAATGCTGGATTCTCGACAGATGACAGGAAGAAACTTGGTTTTGAGTTTTATGGGAATTTCAGCCAGGGATTTGAGAACAACCAGGAAAACATGAATATCGGAGTGGGCCTTTCCTATAAACCAACCAACTACCTGAGAATTTCGCTGAACCCGGGGATTTCAAGATCATTCACTGAACTTCAGTATGTTGAAACAACGAATATGGGTGACGACGACAGATACATCTTTGCAGGAATCGACCGGAATACAATCAATACATCCCTGAGGGTGAACTTAAACCTCAGTCCCGACCTTACACTTCAGTACTGGGGCCAGCCATTTGTTGCATCCGGCAAGTATTACGACTACAAATATATTACCGATCCCGCGGCTGATCAGTTCAGGGACAGGTTCCATGTCTATTCCGGAAATGAAATAAACCTGGTGGAAAATTCTGCTGAAATAGATGAAAACCTTGACGGAACTGTCGATTACACTTTTGACACCGGTGACTTCAATGTCCAGGAATTCCTTTCAAACCTTGTTGTGAGGTGGGAATATGCTCCCGGTTCCTCACTTTACCTGGTATGGAGTCAGACCAGAAGCGGGTTCAATCCGTCGGGACAAATGGAATACCTGGATAATATGGGTGACCTGTTCAATCGAAGTCTTTTCCGCGACAACGACGATTACCGGTTGAAGAATGTGTTCCTTGTAAAATTCAGCTACAGGTTCGGGCTTAATTAAGCGGTACGCGGTATCAGATTTTTGTTATTCCAAGCCCCGGCCTGTCAGGCAGGTCAACTTTACCGTCAACGACACTCAGTCCCGAGAAAGGATCGTTGCTAATCAGAAGGTTACCATCGAGGTCGCACCAATCGACCAGCGGCGAGAGCTGAGCAGCAGCTGAAATGGCGCATGATGTCTCGGTCATGCATCCTATCATTACTTTCATCCCGAAAGCCCGCGCCACATTCACAAGTTTCATCGCAGCATTCATCCCTCCGCATTTCATAAGCTTTATATTTATGCCGGAGTAAACTCCCTTGTTCTCCATAAGGTCAGAAATATTCCTTATGGCTTCATCCCCTATTATCGGAACGGGGCTTTTTTCTGTAAGCCAGGCATTATCATCCTTCATTTCCTTCGGAAGCGGCTGTTCAAGGAAAAGAACTCCTTTTTCCTTCAGCCACCATGCCATTTCGAGAGCGTGGTTACGGTCTTTCCATCCCTGGTTTACGTCAACGCAAAGCGGTTTGTCGGTAATCGACCGGATGACCTCGATCATTTCCCTGTCGTTATCCCTGCCAAGCTTGACCTTAAGAACCTTATAAGGTTCGGCTTCGAGCACCTTCTGCCTGATTACCTCAGGGGTATCAAGGCCGATTGTGAAGCTGGTAAGAGGCGCTTTTGCAGGATTCAGTCCGAACAATTTATAAAAAGGTTCGCCGACCAGTTTTCCAATCAGGTCGTGCAGGGCAATGTCGACCGAAGCCTTGGCCGCAGGATTGCCGGGCATCACGCTTTCGACATATTCGAGTATGTCGACTAGAAGGAAGGGATCGCTGAACTGTGAAAGGTTGACCCGTGATAAAAATGTTGCCACCGATTCGTGGCTCTCTCCAAGATAAGGCGGCATTGAGGCCTCGCCATACCCTTTCACCCCGTCGAACTCAACCTCTGTCAGCATCACGGGCGTTGTGGTCCGCGAACTTGTAGAGAGGGTAAATACGTGACTGAGCTGAAGTGTATACGGGGTGAAAGTGAGTGCGAGCCTTCCGCCGGCTTTTCTTTTCCGTCTTAAGCTGGGGCTGAAAAGAAAAGTTTCCGTAGCAGAGGCCCGCGGGCTTATCATGGTACCGCCTATCAGGTAGCTGCTGTATTTTAAGAACTCCCGTTTATTCATGTTTCAAACTGCATTAGATAAATATCCTTCCATGTAACACGCTAAAAATACCATTCGTGCTGAAGCAGGGGCATGGCTCCCTTCACTGACGGTGTCCCGATCATCCTTCTTGCTCCCAGGTAGGAATCCCTCCGCGATCTGCTGAAATTTGCCCTTGTTGAATCGAGACTGTTGACCTTCACCATTCCTGAACAATGGATGAATTCCCCGTTGCCGATATACATTCCCACATGTGTTGCCCGGGGCCGTCCGCGCTGTGATGACCCGAAGAACATCAGATCTCCTGTTTGGAGCGAATCGGGAAATGACTCCCTCCTGGCCCTGATCCTGATGCCGTTCTGAAATTGCTGCGATGCATCACGATCGAGGATTACACCATTGAGATAATAAACAGTTTTCACAAAGCCGCTGCAGTCGAACCCCTTTAAGGATGTACCTCCCCACAGGTAAGGAATACCCATGAACGACTCTGCGGAAGAAACAAGGTTTTCCGGTGTAAGAAGCTCTCCTGCAGAAAGATTCTCAAGACGGATGGCCCTGCCTGCCGGAATAAATCCCGCGCGTCCGTCGGGAAGCCCGACATCAAATCCCATACTGCCTGATCCGGCGATTTCAACTATGCAGCCGGCAACTATGTCGGAGATTGGCTTTTTCATTGATCTGTCAGAAAAGACATCACCAGTTTTTTCGGAGTATAAGAGCCTTTCGGATGATTTCCACAACCGGTGTTCTTCGATGGATTTAACTGCAATGGCATCACTGTCGACCCAACCAAGATACATGTCGGGAGTCTGAACGAGAAGCCATCCTCCAATCTGTTTGAAAATCTTCACCGGAGTACCCATCACGGCCTGGCTTACCATTTCAGCATCATACGACGAAGTGAAACGGATATTGCAAACGCTGACAGTCACCAGGCCCCATGGATTAGCTTCAAGCCCTGCTTCTGGCAGTACGGTAAGACTGTCATGAAAAGTCACTCCCTCCTGTTCAAGTATGGCTGTTATGGCCTCTTTTGCTTCAGGGACTGTCGTTTCACCCTTCAGCACAAATCCTGATTCGGAAGATGTCAGCTCCGCTTCGAATATCCCTTCTCTCAGATCAGGAACCCACACTATGCCGATTGAATCGATAGCATGGCTGAAATCAGGGGCGGCAACTTTCTTCCGGGCACATCCGGCTGTTATAAGAATAACAAATGATATGACTAAAGCTCTTCCTGCAATGTCTGGTCTGCCTGTTCTCATTTATCGTATTTAATTTCCATTTCGTAATCCCACTTGTCAAAATAAAGGTTTCCCCACTTCCATTCAACCTCGCCCCTCTGGAAATCGAAGGGCTCGCTTCTTATAAAGGTCTTTTCGGGCCATAAACTCCCAGCTACACCTTTACTGATTATCAGCCTGTACGAATCGATTCCCGAGATATAGAATTCCCTGACTTTCCTGTCGTCCGAATACTGTAGTCCGTAAGATATATCGGCGGGTATCCATCCGGTTCCTTCAAAATAAACCTCGCACCAGTCGTGGAGGTTCTTTCCGTCGGGGGGCACTTTCCATCCGCTCTGCCATCGCACAGGGATCCCCTTGTATCGCAGCATCGACATGAGCAGGAAGGTCTGCATACCGCAGTCGCCCCTCCTGTTCTGAATTACATATTCCGGAATATTGCTCATTAATGAGTACTCCTGAGCGCCTGCCCATGGAATGTTGTCAGTGAACCACAGATAGATCTTCCTGTAAACATCAAAAGCGTTTCCTTCCTCACCTGCAATGGAATCGGCAAGCCTCTTTACTTCCTCAGTAAAACAGATATGAGGAAACTGTTCTGCAGTATACTTCCGGTAAAGTAATGAAGCCGTGTCATATGGAAGATTGCTGATTTTGCCTGGATCGAAATACTGTCCCCGGGGTTCAAGGCTGAAGGATGTATTGAAGACCACCGGTTTCCCCTTTTCCGCCTTTGCCTCAAGATAGATGGTCCGGTGGACAGCTGAATCGGGTGCAATCAGAAAATCTCCCGGTGAAGCTGAAATGAATTTCACATTACCCTGTCTGGGATGATCCTCCCTTGGCCAGGGCAGCCAGCATCTGACAGTCTCTCCGGGAGGTACTGCATCGGGCAGCACAGTAAGAGTGTAGCTAATTGTCATGTTCACCGGAAGAACAGGTTTTGCTTCTGTTTCAGAGGCCCGTATGATTGATGCTGTGTGGCTTTTTCTGTGAATGATCTCTGGCAGTGAAGCTTCAGCACTGTCGCGACCAGCCCGGTTATAGTGAAAATCCCTTAAGAGCTGAAGATTCAGGGCAGCCCTGCTGAAATAACGTTTTTCTCCGTTTATAATCTTGTATTCCAGCCAGTTTCTTCTTTCCATTTCGGCTTTTTCCTCTGCCGTCAGACTTCCGATCCTCTTTCTCAGCTGCCTGTCAATCTCCGTTTCGGTGTAAGGGAAATCAAGGGCAATCCTCTCTTCATTGATTGCCAGGGAATCGGAAGGTGAAACATGCTTTGTTGCAATTTCCGGAGTCTGCCCGCATCCTGCCGCAATTGTCAGCAGCAATAGTGAAGCCAGTTGAAAAAGGTTGATTTTCATTTGTTAATTTCGCAAGCGTAAATTTATAAAAATAGGAATACAATCATACAAGGTATTCCGTTTCCGGAAATTATGAAACTCCTCTGCTGAAGCACTAATATTTAACCGTAAAATCCCTGTAATTAACCGGCGGCCAGACATCGACAGTGACCGCTTCGACATGTCCGGGTCCCTTTCTGCACCATTCGGCAAAATCCCTCAACTGCTTTCTTGTTCCCTCTGCCTCGATATAAACACTCCCGTCGGGCATATTTTTCACAAAACCCTTTATCCCGCGGCTTGAAGCTTCCCTTACTGTCCGCCAGCGGAATCCCACTCCCTGAACATAACCTGTAACATGGATGCGGTACTGCAGTAAGTCATCATTGTCTTTCATAGTGAAGGACTGTGGAATTTGAGAATTAAAATTACTAAAAATTAAAAATCCGGGAGGCGTTCCTGTAAAAACAATCCATCCATCCGGGACCTGAATTCAAAAATCCATTACCTTTAAAATTCAAGAAACACTTCATCATCATGAAAAAAAGAATTAAAGCCTGTCTGCCTATAATTATGGCAGTGTCACTGTTCATTCCGTGTCTGAGCCTTGCCTCCGGACCGGGAATTGATGAACCGGTTCAGGCCGGTCAGGAAAGTCTGAACAAGTCGATAGACACAAACCGGAAAGGGAAAATAACCGTCAGTGCCAGACCGGGTGCAAAGATCAGCATTGAACAGCTCCGCCACGAATTCTGGTTCGGATGCGCAATAAGCAACGGACTGGCTGACGGCTGGATGAAGGAAGAGGACCTCAGGCAGTACAAGGAAAAATTCCTTCAGAACTTCAATTCGGCTGTAACAGAAAACGCAGTGAAGTGGTACAGCATGGAACAGAAAAAGGACCAGGTGAATTATTCCATAGTAGACGGGATACTTAAATGGACCGATGAAAATAACATACCGCTCAGGGGGCACAATCTCTTCTGGGGCATTCCAAAATTCGTTCAGCCATGGATTAAGGAGCTGAGCGACGAGGAACTGTTGCGGAGGATTAAGGACAGGGCAATAACAGTCACTTCAAAATACAAGGGCAGGTTCGCCGGCTATGACCTTAACAACGAAATGATCCACGGCAATTATTATGAAGAACGTCTGGGTCCGGAAATCACAAAGCGCATGGCGCAATGGGCCCATGAAGGCGATCCTGATGCACAGCTCTTCGTTAACGATTATGAGATTCTTACCGGAAACCGGCTGGCCGACTATATGGCTCATATCAGATCTCTCCTAAGGCAGGGTATTCCCATAGAAGGAATTGGCGTCCAGGGGCACTCCCATTCTGACACCTTCGACCGCCGGCAGCTTCAGATAGCGCTCGACTCACTTTCAGTTTTCAAGCTCCCGATACTTGTCACCGAATTCAACATGCCCGGACAACGGTCAAAATACTATAATGAAAAGATCATGACAATGACACCGGAAGAAGAAGAACAGAAGGCGAGGGAAATTGTTGATTTTTACAGGATCTGCTTTGCCCATCCTGCTGTTGAAGGCATTCTGATGTGGGGTTTTTGGGAAGGAAACAACTGGATACCCGTTTCATCCCTTTACCGTCGCGACTGGTCGCCCACACCTGCCGCCGGGGCTTACCATGATCTCATCTACAAGGAATGGTGGACCAGCGAATCGGGGAAAGCAGGAGCCGATGGTTCCCTGACAGTGCCCGCCTTCTTCGGAAAGTACAGGATAACGGTGGACGGGGTAACAACCGAAGCTGAACTGAGCAAACAAAAAGGAAGTATAACTGTTGAAGTCAGGTAAGCTTCATCGGGGCTATGACAATATAAATAATCCAATAAAACATCAACACTATGAAATACAGAACATTTGGAAGGACAAACTGGAAAGTCAGCGAGATTGGCTACGGGATGTGGGGAATGGCTGGCTGGACCGGTTCAGATGATGAAGAATCACTGCAATCATTACAGCTTTCTGCCGACCTTGGCTGCACATTTTTCGACACTGCATGGGGCTACGGTGCAGGTAAAAGCGAAGGACTGCTCGGTAAACTGGTAAGGGCAAATCCTGATAAAAAGCTCTACACAGCTACCAAGATGCCGCCAAAGAACTTCAAATGGCCGGCAAGAAGGGAATACACACTCGACGACTGCTTCCCTCCCGGCCATATCGAGGAATATGTAAACAGAAGTCTTAAGAATTCAGGACTTGAGTCGTTCGATCTGATGCAGTTTCACACATGGGAAGACAGCTGGCTCGAGGATGACCGTGGAATAAAAAAGATGCTCGACCTGAAGGAACAGGGCCTGTTCCACGCCATTGGCATCAGCGTCAACCGCTGGGAACCATGGAATGGAGTTAAGGCAGTGAAAAGCGGACTGATCGATTCAGTACAGGTAATTTACAACATCTTCGACCAGAATCCGAAGGATGAGCTGTTCCCTGCCTGCCGTGAGATGAATGTGGCTGTCATTGCCCGTGTTCCCCTCGATGAAGGAACTCTTACCGGAACACTTACCAAAGATTCAAAGTGGCCTGAAGGCGACTGGCGGAATACCTATTTCGTCCCGGAAAACCTTAATGCCAGTGTCGACAGGGCTGAAGCCCTCAGACCCCTGATCCCTGAAGGGATGACGATGCCGGAAATGGCTCTCCGGTTTATTCTTGGCGAACCGACAGTAAGCGCTATTATCCCCGGCATGAGGAAGCCATCGCATGCACGGGCAAACATAGCTGCAAGCGATGCCGGTATGCTGGAACCTGAACTGATGAAGCAGCTTGAAAAACACCGCTGGGACAGGACACCAACGGGATGGTCGCAGTAATGTTAAACTGCGGCAACCGGTTTCGGAACAGAAGATAAACGAAACGGCCTGTTGACAGGCCGTTTCGTTATTTCATTTATTGGATTTTCGCCATTCTATCAACAGGAGCAGTCTTCCCTGAATGTATTTCATAAAGCCTCGCATGAGTTTCCCTTGCCGCATCAACAAGGTCCCTGTATGGCCTGTCGGTAACATCGACCATGCCTATATTGTAGTTCTCCCCGTCACCCCTACCGGGCCATGGCGGTTCATTTCCGACAAAATAACCCAGCAGGAAGGGATCGTTCCTGAGAGGCTCGCACTGACGGGCGGCTGCAGCCCTGGTTTCAAGATAACCACCATATTCCGATACCTTGAACCGGTCGGTTCGAAGGGCCTTGTCCTCCTCATTCCAGGCAGCCTGAAGATCCTCCGCGGCGGCTGCCTTTCCAACCCATTCGGCGGGTATCCATTGCCCGAATTCATCCACAAGGGGGACCGGGCTGAGAACTGAATCCTCAGGCGTCATTGTAAGGCGGAGATTCCTTATTTCAAGCACAGGAGAGCCAATAGGCTTGTCCATCAGGAATCCTATAGAATCGACCTGGTTTATGGTTCCAACGCTGCCGCTGAAACCGAGGCCGTAGCCGGGCATTCCCTTTTGTCCAATTGCGGCCATATCGTGTCCTATTACGTTCCTAAGCTGAAAGTTGGCCAGGGGGATGGAAGCCCTTACCCATGCCCCCTGGAAGGGAAGAATCCTGAGCCTTCTGACCCCTCCAGTATCGTAGAGACTTATATGGAACCGTTACGTGGAAGATGCCCTGAAATCAAGTGTCATAAAGCCGGATGAGGACCAGTCAGCCGACAGATCCGGATTAAGATCCTTAACGGCCCATTTCTGTTCATAGGACTTTCCTGTAAAAGTAATTGTCCTGATATCCTTACCGCCCGTGCATGAAGTAACCAGAACCAGGATTACAATCAACAGAATCAGTGAAGTGTTTTTCATTGGATGTATTTACAAGGTTTCAGCAGATTTAAAGGTATGAAAACTCCGGAATAATATTTTGATATGATAATAATTATTGATTCCTTTGTTATAACAATGTTATAACATCGTGTAACCAATGGAAATACAGGTAATTCAGATCGGGAACTCAAAGGGGATCATCCTCAGCAGGGCGATCCTGGAGCGATATAACATCCAGAACAAGGTAGTGCTTGATCTGAGGAAGAACCACATAAACATAACCCCGTTAACCCAGTCGAGGGAAGGATGGGAAAACTCGCTGAACGAGATGAATTCAAAGGGAGAGGATATTCTGCTTTTAAAATAATTTACCATTCCGAAATACCTGATTGTGATGGAAGCAAACCAGTACAGCATAGTGCTTGTGGCTCAGGATTCGTCATCCGGGAATACACTATCCGGAAGCATCCAATGCGTAGTCATCTCCCCGGCTGAGATGAACAGGTCGCTCAGAACAGTTACCCTGGCCCCAATCGGGCCCGATACCGGAGATTACCCGACCAGGGTGAAAATAAAAGCAGGCGCTAAGCCGGCGAGGATAGCGCTCGATCAGATAATCACAATCGAAAAAAAACGGATCGTGAAAGTAACGGGCGATCTGACCCCTGCTGAAGCAAAGAAGGTCAAATCGGTCCTTAAGGAAATCTTAGTCGATTAGCGCAACTCCGTGAATATTACCAGTATTTTGATCTTCACTTTATAAATCTGTATAATAATTCCATGAATGGCATAAAAAGGATATCGGTCTTTTGCGGCTCAAGCCGGGGGAACGATGATATCTTTGAAAAGCAGGCATTCAGGCTGGGTGAGATACTTGCTTCAAGGAAAATCGGACTTGTTTACGGCGGGACGAAAATCGGGCTGATGAATGCAGTCGCGAACGGCGCTTTAAGCAGGGGCGGCGAGGTCACGGGAGTGCTGCCGCGGTTCATCAGCGACAAGGGCATAGCACACGATAACCTTACCGAACTTGTTCTGGTTGATACGATGCATGAGCGAAAGACCAGGATGCACGAGTTATCCGAAGGGATAATTGCCCTGCCCGGAGGCTTCGGCACCATGGAGGAATTCTTTGAAATCCTCACCTGGGGCCAGCTCGGACTTCACAGAAAACCCGCAGGGCTGCTTAACATCAAAGGATTCTACGATCCGCTTATGGCTCTTGCATCGGCAATGAATGCCAATGGCTTTATAAGGGAATCGAGCAGGCGGATGCTTCTCATAAGCGACAATATCGACACATTGCTTAACTTGATGGAAGAATATACTGCGCCCTCATTTGATAAATGGAACATCACAAAGGATCTGCAGACATAATCCCGTATTTATTAACAAAATAGATATACAGCAACATGAAATCCATTTTAGAAAAAATGCAAAAAGGAATCATATCAATAGTGCTTTGCATTATTATTTTTCCGGTCGTCTCCGGGCAGAATAAGGACAAGGCAGTTTTCAGGGAATCGAAGCCCGGATTTTATCAGAATTCCATAATGAAGGATGACCGGGAAGTAAGGGAAAAAGCAGGGTCGCCTCAGGTTACAAGGACGTTTTCGGTTGACCTGGCAGAAGCATCTCTCCCCAACAAGACCGACCTTTACAGGAAGCAGTGGCATACTCCCCCGGTGTCGCAGGGAAACACAAGCACATGCTGGAGTTTCAGCACCACATCATTCCTTGAATCAGAGGCATACAGGATAAGCAAGCAGCAGGTAAAGTTGTCGGAGATGTACACCGTTTACTGGGAGTATATCGAAAAAGCAAAACGCTTTGTGAAGGAAAGAGGCAACTCGGCATTTGCCGAAGGTTCGGAAGCAAACGCCGTCACCAGGATGTGGAAGCTTTACGGGATAGTGCCCCTTGAATTTTATACCGGGTTGACCGGTGGCCGCAAGTATCACAATCATGAGGACATGTTCAGCGAGCTGAGCGGTTTTCTTGCCTCTGTAAAGGCAAATTCGTTGTGGAACGAAGATTATGTAATCGGGACCATAAAATCGATAATGAACCATCACATGGGAGTGCCGCCTGCTGAGATCACTGTTAACGGCAGGGAGATGACTCCGCTTCAGTACCTGACCGATGTGCTGAGGATCAATCCCGATGATTACGTCGATATCCTCTCCTACCGGCAGGAACCCTTCTACAGGCAGGTTGAATACAAGGTGCCTGATAACTGGTGGCACAGCGATGTTTATTACAACATCCCGCTCGAAGAATTCATGTCAGCCCTGAAAAATGCAGTCAGGAAGGGCTTCACCGTGAGCATAGGAGGCGATGTGTCGGAACCGGGGCTCGACCGCACCACACAATGTGCGGTGATACCTGATTTTGATATCCCTGCTGATTATATAAATGATGATGCCCGGCAGTTCAGGTTCTCGAATCACACTACCACCGACGATCACGGCATGCATATAGTGGGTTACGCCGAAAAGGACGGGAAGGACTGGTACCTGCTGAAAGACTCGGGCGCCGGATCAAAAAACAATGATCCCAAAGCCAGTGAGTGGGGTTATTATTTCTTTTCTGAAGGCTATGTGAAGCTCAAGATGATGGATTTCATGGTCCACAAGGATGCCGTGAAGGAACTGATTGGCAAATTCTGAAAACCCCATGATCCGGTACCTTTTTATGGTCCTGCTTCTGTCTCTGGCAGCAAGGGGAATGGTGGCTCAGTCTGAAAGCCAACCTGCTGAAATCAGCAAAGATTTTGCCAACCCGGTTTTCGAAGGTGCCGATCCATGGCTCTTTCAAAAAGATGGATATTATTATTATTGTTTCGTAGCAGACAACGGAATTAGCATTTCGAGATCGCGATACATAACAAAACGCGGTGAAACGAAGAAGGTTTGGGAAGCTCCGGATTCAGGCTGGAACAGGGCTTGTATATGGGCTCCCGAGCTTCATTTTATCAACGGGTACTGGTATGTCTACTATGCCGCTGGTGAATCGGGGCCGCCCTATATCCATCAAAAGACAGGAGTACTGCAGTCGGTAACCGATGATCCGTTCAGCAACTACACCGACATGGGAATGGTGTACACCGGAAATGATCAGGATATGAAAAGCAATAATATGTGGGCCATCGACATGACGGTTTTCATTCATCGCGGCAGACTATTTGCTGCCTGGTCGGGATGGGAGAACCAGGCGCTTACTGATAAGACTTCACAGCACCTGTATGTTGCGGAGATGGAGAATCCCTATACAATGAAGACTCCCAGGGTGAAGATATCCTCTCCTGAGGAGAAATGGGAAACCGGCGGTCCGCTTGATCTGCAGGAAGGCCCTGAGATTTTAATCAAGGGAGAAAATCTGTTCATTGTTTATTCATGCCGTGAATCATGGACAATCGATTACAGGCTTGGAATCCTGAAACTAAATTCCAATGACGCAGATCCCCTTTTACCTTCCTCATGGGTAAAGACAGGGCCGGTCTTCAGCGGGCCTTTCGGAACCGGCCATTGTTCATTTGTAAAGTCACCTGACGGAAGGGAAGACTGGATAGTATACCACTCCAAGAAGAGTGTGAAAGAAGGCTGGCAGAGGGATGTAAGAACCCAGCGGTTCGGATGGGATTCAAAAGGATATCCGGTTTTCGGGCAGGCTGTTATGGCTGGTGAGATTCTGAAAAGACCATCGGGTGAATACCGGCTGGAAAAGAAATTAAGAAAGACCGGGTTGGATTTATAACTTCCTGTAAAAATGTAACAACCGTTACATTTTCTTCTGAATACCGATTACCGAATACCGATTACCGGCTACCGATCAATAATCTGGATTATTTCTTCCTGTAGGAATAAGCATCCCTGTCCAGACTTGTGACAATTAGTGCGGCGCACTGCCCGGGTGATTTCGCTAAAAGACTTGCTTTGGTTATTCAGTGCGTATTCAGGAGATCCCGCATCCCGTAAGCAACCGGGATGCGGGATGACATGGTG
>DIWB01000022.1:0-15910 GCA_002428385.1 Bacteroidales bacterium UBA6117 | reverse complement strand
TGTCATCCCTCGCCGGTTGATATCGGATAATGGAGGCTATAACCATTATGGAAGACAATCAACGCGGAAAAAGAGTAATCAAGGACCATTCAGGCGAGGGATCTCATCCTGGTCGAAGTATCCACTTTTACATTAATTATGCCAGATGACTCATTATTAATTCGACAGAGGGGTGAATATCCTCTAAGGTATCCATGGTAAGGCTCTCACGTACATAGAACAAAAATTGGTGTTAGTGCGGTTAAAGTCAATATGTAAAAAATAAAACCACACTGATTTTTACGAGCGTCACAAGTCTGGAAAAGAAATTGAGAAAGACCGGGTTGGATTTATAACTTCCTGTAAAAATGTAACAACCGTTACATTTTCTTCTGATTACCGAATACCGATTACCGGCTACGGGTCAATAATCTGGATTATTTCTTCCTGTAAGAATAGGCATCCCTGTAAACCTTGTTGATACCGTCGGCCCTATACGACTTTTTCTGAAAGGCCGACGAAGTCACATTGTTTGCAGAATCGCTGTAAGCAGGACACACCTCACTGTTGCAAGAAGCAAGAAGGATAACGGCTGATATGATTAACAGGAGTTTCTTCATAGGGGTAAATATAAGTATTTAGTCTTAATAATTTTACACGTGTCCGCGCTGAACAATTGTTTTATTCCCTTGTTTGAATAAAAAAGAACTCATGAAACCAGCGGCCGGCATAATGACCAGGATCCTTCAGACAAGCGATGACGGCAAGCTTGTCTTTGTAAGGATGATCGCCGGCGTGATATTTGTCTCTGAAGGAATTTAGAAATACCTCATTGTTTCTCTTCTCGTACCTTCCTGTTTCCAGGATATCGGGTTCGGCCATCCGATGTTCTGGTCTTACTTCACTGGCACTTTTGAAATAGTTTGCGGACTGCTGGTGATTGCAGGCCTTTTTACAAGGGTTGCGGCCATACCATTGCTGACGATCATGATAACGGCTTACTTCACTGCCAAACTTCCGGTGCTTATTGACAAAGGATTTCTGTCGTTCGCCCAGGTTTACAGGATCGATTATGCCCTTACAATCCTGGTTGCAATGCTTCTGATATATGGCGGCGGACGATGGTCAGGTGATCTCAGAATCCTCCGGTCGCTAAACAACCGGAGTAATGGTGGTCAGGGCAGTAAAAGCCCTGTAACTACTGAACTGCGTGAAACAATACTAAGTGGAACCTAAAAAAACACTACCTGTTTTAGCCCGCATCGATGTGGTAAAAGAACAATAAAAATTAGTTGTGGGATGAACATCGGTATTTCATTGATGAAGGCACAGATTTCTTTGACCAATGCGATTGACTTTGGCAGTGCGATTTCTGAAATTTGTATGTGAATTTAAGGGGGAGCATTACAGTTCTCTCAATATTTTGATGGTTTCTGCGAGGAACAAATAATTATGTAGCATATTCTGGTAAATGTCATTCAAATCTGAAATATATCAAAAGGATTACCTGTTCTGGATAACACCGTTTATTATCCTCTTTGCCATATTCAGCATGATAAAGAGGGATAACAGGGAAAGGGAGTCAGCGATATTGCATCACGACAGTTTTCGCTCCGATACCACGCTTACTATGAATTTATTTGAATCAGAAGGAGCATATAAAATTAAATCTGCCGACAGCACTTTCGTGTTTTTTGCAGATATAAAAGGCCCCACTCCAAGATAAGACGAAACATCCTGACAGGCGGTTCAACCGGTTACTGTCTTTATAATTTCCAGGGTTTCATCTGATGCAGCTTTCATAACCCGGGCAACTTTTTCCGGCATCCTGACAGACATTTCAGCTTCGTTCATAACGGCTGTATAGATAAGCCCGTCATTCTTCAGATAGACTGAAATACGGCACGGCATCATCACCGACATCAGCCGTTCGTCGTTAAGTTCGAGTATCTGACCTGAATAAGCGGGTTTGCAGATTTCGATCACCTTGACGGGTAATACCGTTTTTCCAGCCTTGGCAAGAGAGAGCTGCAGGTCGTGAATTGCCGGCACTTTCCAATCCCTCGATTCAGCTTCCTTTACAATCATATTTACAGTAGTGTCAAAATCAAATCCGGAGGGTTGTTCAATTACGAAACTGTTTGAATCCATGGCAGCAGTTTTTAAGTCAGATTAGTGTAAATATTTATTCTGCAAATATATCCACTTTATCCCGTCAATACTAATTTGCCGTACTCACGGCTCTCTTTGCTTAGCCAGGGTTACATAATTCAGGCTTTAACCACGAGTTCAGGGAGAACACGGGTAATGCACGGATTGTCTCAAATAATAAAATCCGTGATTTTTTCCGTGATCCCGATAGCCATCGGGACCGTGAAATCCGCGGTAAATAGTTGTTCCGGTAACTTAATTATTGGATTTCTAATCAAATAAAATACTAATTGCAGCCTTATTGTATACTTTTGTATATTAAGAATCCCGGCAAATTGAAGAAAATTTTAATCGTTGATGACGAAGAAAAACTCAGAAACCTGTTATCCAGAATAATTACTTATGAGGGTTTCGAGGTTTATCAGGCCGGCGACTGCAGGACAGCGCTGAAAATAATGGCTGAGAACGACATAGATGTTGTCTTATGTGATGTCAGGCTGCCCGATGGAGATGGTGTTGAATTTACGGGCGAGCTAAAGGGAAAGTATCCTTTAAGCGAGATCATTCTTCTCACGGCCTACGGTAATATCCCCGATAGTGTCAAAGCGATCAAATCAGGAGCATTCGATTATATAACAAAGGGTGACGACAATAGTCGTATTGTGCCGTTGATTCATCGTGCCGTTGAAAAATCAGAACTGTCAAGGCGAGTTCTCCATCTTGAAAAACAACTGGAGAACAAATACTCATTTGATAACATAATCGGCAAGTCAGAACTTATTAAGGAGGCTGTTGAACTTGCGAAGAAAGTTGCTTCCAGCAATACCTCTGTACTATTGACCGGAGAGACAGGGACAGGAAAAGAGGTTTTCGCACAGGCGATCCATCATGCGAGCAGCCGGAGACACAGAAATTTCGTTGCAATAAACTGCTCTGCAATCAGTCACGACCTGTTGGAAAAGGATGCCCTGGTTTCATTCGAAACATATCTCGCAAAACAAAAAAAGAACATAACAGAAGCCGGAGAGAAGGAACTGACAGAAAAGCTGTCGGAAAGCTTTCTGCAACTGAAAAATAATCCCGAAAATAAATCTGCCCTGCAGGAGACGAAGTCATATCTGTTTGAAATCCTCGAACTTAATCTGAATGCTATTGACCGAAAAAGCTCCTTCGCCTCCCTCACTGCCGACAAATCAATCCTTTTAATAAGCATCCTGAGTGTTTTTTGTTTCCTGATTTCGCTTGTACTTTTCATTGTTCTTCCGGGAAATATTTCAAATCCGATAAAGGAGCTTACAAAAAGCATCAGGCAAATAGCTGATAACGATTATTCACAGAGAGTAAGCTTCGAAAGTCACAGTGAGTTTGGAGAACTTGCCATTTCCTTCAATACGATGGCTCAAAAACTTGAAGAATACAATAAAAGCAACATCTCAAAATTACTGGCAGAGAGAAAAATTACTGAAACTCTCCTAAACAAAATTCAGTATCCTATTATTGGATTTGACAAGAATATGAAAATAACCCTTATCAATGAAGAATTCCTGAAAATTGCCGGACTTGAGGGGCAGAAACTGATTGGAGAAAACATGCTCGAGCTGGCGAATAAAAATGAACTGACAGGCAAGCTGATAATAATAGAACCGGAGAAGGGAAACAGGTTTTCATTCGATAATGCGAATTCAAGAATTCAGTTCCAGATTAAAGGCAAGGACATATTTTATGAGAAGGAAATCCAGAATATTTCATACACCACTCAATATGAAAAAGATGAACATATCATGGGGTATGTAATTATTCTAAAGAATATCACAAAGTTCATGGAGCTTGACCGGGCAAAAACAAATTTTGTTGCAACAATCTCGCATGAATTGAAGACACCGATTTCTGCAATCAAATTCAGTCTGCAGTTGCTTGAAAATGAACAAACGGGCACTCTTAACGGCGAACAGCGGGAGCTGATTAAAAGTTGTGAAGAGGATACAAACAATCTTTTAAAGCTTGTTGCTGAAATACTGAATTTCACACAGGTCGAAACCGGCCAGATTCAACTCAACATGATGCCTTCCGATATAAAGGAAATCATAAGGTATGCCATCAACACAACCGGGCAGGTTGCTGACCAGAGAAATATTTCAATTATTGAAGATTACCCATCGGAACTGTCTGAGGTGTTTATTGATAAAGAAAAAACCGCATGGGTTTTAACGAATCTGATTTCAAATGCGATCCGGTATTCTTACGACAATTCCCGGATCAGGATATCAGGTCTGCAAACGGGAAACAGAGTAAAAATATCAGTCACTGATACCGGTCACGGAATTGATCCCAGGTACAAAAACAAAATATTCGACAGGTATTTCAGAGTCCCGGGCACCGGCAAGGAGGGCACAGGCCTTGGTTTAGCCATAAGCAAGGAGTTTATAGAAGCTCAGGGAGGACAGATAACAGTCGAAAGCCAGCCCGGATCGGGAAGCACTTTCTCCGTCGTTGTCAATTGCGTTTAAGCTTCTGCAATCCGGCCTTCAAAGAGGGCAGTATGTATTGGGATATTATCTCAAATGGTTTGTGTTCAACCTGCATATAATTACCGGCGGTCATCACAAAAACCAGTTTGGATCCGGGAACGACTATTATTGCCTGTCCGCCATGTCCGAGGTCATAGTAAGTTCTGAGGCATTCCCATTAGTGGTGTAATCCATTGTCCACCAAGAGACTTTTTATTCATCGTTCCTGCATTCAATTACTGCTTAATTGTTTTCAGAGGTATTTCTTGTATTCTTCCGGAACGTCAAAATATTTGGTATACCTGGGAGCATCCGGGCCTGCGATCTCAATATTATCATCTCCCAGCTTGAAAGTACATTTTTCGCCGCCAATTTCTGAAAAATATACATCATACTCTTTCCCGTCTTCTTCCACCCTGATTATCCTGACAAGGTGCTTGTATTTTCCACTGTTGAGCTGGGAATGGCAGATCGGACAGGTGAATGTGTATTCTGCACCTTCTTCAATTTTGAAGGGGGGGTGTGTAGTGGTCGTATAATTTCCCAACTCGGGGTCAAGAAGAACCAGTCCTTTCTGCGAACTGTTCATCTTGGATGCGGCAAGGATAATGGATGTCTTTACCTTCAGGTGTCCCTTGCACATTTTACATAGATATTCTACCGCCATGGTGACCTCCTTTTGTTTATAAGGTTAATAATCTCGTCAGATACAATTTTTACAAGGTAGGAAATATTTTCACCAAAGTCAATACTCACCGGCTGAATCCCAAGTATAAATACTTCAGCTGTAAAAAAGGATGCTATGTTCTTAAGAGAAATATTATGAGTATTGAAAGTGATGTCAATCACGCTTTCAACAGGCAGAAGCACAGCGCTTCCGGGGGGTGATCCCGTGCACATACAATCGATAAGCACGAGGATATCAGGGTTCAGGGAATTAATCTTGCCAATATAATTCTCGATGCTTACCTCCACCGTGAGCTTTACGATATTGTCTCTCTCTACAATCCTGTTGCTTATATAAACTCCGGCACCGTCATCCTGTTTAAGAACATTGCCGATGCCGATAAAAAGGATCTTCCTGCCGGTCTGGGTTAGAATTTTCTCAAGGTCTTGCAGCGCTCCGTTCATAGATATTTGACCAAAACGAGTCTCAGGCAGTTCGGGCAGAGTATATTGAACATGTCCTTTCTCTTCAGCCCGTCACGGACTTCTATCTCGACATCCTGTCCTTCTGAAAGTTTCAGTTTTTCGTTCAGCATGTTGAGGTTTAAGATGGATGAAAATGCCTTCGGACCCAGTTTCCTGTGAAGAAACTGAAGGTGTTCCCTGGTAGTGATAACGGCCCCACAGTTCGAGCAGATAAGAAGCTCCTTTTCCTGGTATTCTACCACCTGTGTCCGGTCCAGCGCAGCCATGTCAAATATAATGTCGGAGAGCACGACCCCTAAGCCTGTTATGCAGTGTTCCTGGCATTGTCCGCAAAAGATGCATTTTCCGTAATCCCTCACTATGGTGCGGATTTTCTTTTCAGGATCGTCTGTAAAAGTAATAGCCTGAGGCGGACAAACGTTGGCACAGGTTTCACATCCAACGCAGTTTTCGTTATCCACTACCGGTTTACCCCTGAATTTCTCGAATGGAATATGTTTTTCAAAAGGGTATTTAGTGGTATAAGCCGGTGTAACAAGTGAAATAACGGCCTCCTTCAGTTCTCTTAGCTTTGGATACTTCATTTTACCGCGTCCTTATAATCATCCTTAATGCTCCTGTCGCTCATTTTAACCCCAAAATGGTAAGTCCCCCTTACAAGAGCGTGCGCTGCAACCGTTGCACTGAAGAAGAGCAGGGGAATGGCAATAATTGCCTTAATGCCTGCTGCTGAGATACCATTATGCAGGAATACTCCCAGGAGTATGCTGCAACACCCGAGTGTAACACATTTTGTTGCTGCCTGCAGTCTGTTATAAACATCCGGAAGCCTTAATAATCCTATGCATCCGAAAAGGTTAAACAGAACACCAATGCTTATTACTATTATCGCTGCCATATCATTGGTTTAATTTTTTGCCGCTCAGGTATTTTGCCAGAGTCAGTGTACCGATAAAACTCAGAATGATCCATGCAATTCCAATATCCAAAATAAAGCTTTTACCGGTTTGAACTGAAATAATGGCACATATACCGACTACAAGTATGCCGAAAATATCAATGGCAACCATCCTGTCGGGTATCGTTGGTCCCATGATGATCCTGTACAGACAGAGTCCGCTGAGGGCAATCTGGATGTACAGCAATATTTCAAGCCATGTGTTCATTCAACGAAATTTTTAATATATTTTTCAAATACCCCGGTTATCATCCTGGTATATATTTCGGGATCCTGTGAACGTATAAAGATCCAGTGTATATAAAAATCGTCTCCTATAATATCGACTGTAAGTGTTCCCGGAGTCATTGTTATTGAGTTGGCAAGAAGCATCCTGGCAAATTCCGATTTAAGGGTGGTTCTGACCTTTACAATCCCCGGTTTTATAGGCATCCGGGGATGCAGTACCCTGTAGGCAACATCAAAATTCGCCTTGATACACGACCAGATAAAGACTGCCAGGTAGACCAGGAACCAGAACCAGCGCCGCGGGTTGATCAGCTTACCGGTATTTTCAAAAAAATACCTTGCAAAGATCAGGGTGCAGATCAATGATGCTGCCGAACCGACAATAACATTCGGCAGGGAAATCCTGAAAGTTAAAAGAAGCCAGAAAACAAGACCGAGTATAAAAAACGTAAGATATCTCATATCATATCCCTAATATGGTTGAAGTATACACCTGAGGATCGGTAAGGACATTAATGGCAGGGGTCAGGACAATATCCCGCACCTGCGGAATGGCAACAAGGCTTAAGATGACGCAAAGAATACCAAGAACAACCATGCTGAAGACCATGGGAAACGGCACTTCTTTAAGGTTTCTTTGCTCTCCGGCATGTTCCTTGTTATAAAAGGCATACCTCTGGAATTTAAGGAATGAGGCAAGGGTTATTATGCTTACAATAACGGCAATAAGTGCAAGAAGGTAAAACTTACCCATTACAGCGGCAATTATTATTATCAGCTTGCTGAAGAAGCCGTTGAAGGGAGGTATTCCGGAAATAGACATAGATGCAATGAATGAGGTCGCGGAGGTTGCCGGCATATACCGTGCAAGCCCCCCCATCTCCTTCAGATTCCGGGTCCCAGTTCTGTATTCAATGGCTCCGGCGTTAAGGAAAAGAAGGCTCTTGAACGCTGCATGGTTAATGAGATGAAAAAGACCTCCGGCAATTGCCAGAGATGCAATTTCAGGGTTTGTCCCCCTGGCAAGTAGTATCATCCCCATCCCGACTGAAAGTATTACATAGCCCATCTGGCTTATGCTGTGGTAAGCCAGCAGCCTCTTGATGTCCCACTGTCCGATCGCCAGGAAAACGCCGATTACCATCGACAGGGCGCCAAGGGTGGTAATCAGCACTGCAATTTCATTGCTTATCAGGAACATGTTGAAGAAGATCCTTATCAGCACATAGATCCCGACGGCCTTTATCAGCACTCCGGAAAGCATAGCCGAAATCGGAGAGGGCGCGGAAGAATGGGCATCGGGCAGCCACGCGTGAAATGGTATCACTGCGGCTTTCAGTCCGAATCCGCAGAGAAAGAGAAGCTGGATAAGCATATAATGGACCTTGTCGGGACTGCTTCCCATAGCAGCTTTGACATCCGCAATGTTCAGGGTTTTTGCCTTCCAGTAAATAAGTCCGATTCCAAACAAGATAAGCAATGAGGCCAGCCCTCCAAGCACCTGGTATTTGAAAGTGGCTTCAAGCTGTTCCTTTTCAACTCCGAATGCAACAAGTGCATAGGAGGAGATCGCAGCAATCTCGAGGAAAACAAAAATATTGAAGAGATCGCCGCTCAGAACAACACCGTTCATCCCTGCCACCATCAGACAGAAAAGAGCGTAATAATTACTCTCCGATGTGTACCGGCTTATATATGTGAGTGAATAAACTATTGAAAGAAACCCGACAATGTTGATAATACACAGTAAAAGGGCGGTAAAGTTGTCCAATACCATGTATATGCCTATGGGAATGCCGTTTACAGGCTCCCATCCACCAACTTTACAGACTGAAATATCTCCCCTTGCGGTGGTTATTGCAATAAGGCTCATAGCTGCAAGCATGAGCATCACCAGAAGACCGATATACTTGTTGATGTTCTTCAGATACCTGGCAAGGATCATTGTCAGGAAGGCTCCGGCAAGTGGTACAGCTACAAACAAGGGGATCAGCGAATTCATTTTCAGCCTCTTAGATTGTTAATTTCTCTTATATCAAGAGTTCTGTATTTCCTGTAAATCCTTATTATCACAGACATCAGCATTGCTGTGGTGGCAAGACCAATCACAATGGCAGTAAGGACCATTGCCTGCGGCAGGGGATCGACATAGATAGCGTCAGGGCTGGCCGGATCAACTATCGGTGCTTCACCATGATGGACATATCCTATCAATGCCAGAAAAAGGAAAACGCTGAACTCCATAACCGATAGTGAAATGACTATCTTGACAAGGTTTCTCCTGGTAATGACTCCGTAAAGTCCGACCAGGAAAAGAATAAAGCAAAGAAGGTAAACTGTCATTTTGTTATTTCTTCCTTAAATATTACCAGTGCCAGAAAAATTGTCAGTATTGAAGCAGCAACCTCAATTCCTACGAATATGTTGTAAAGAGGTATTACGCCTGCGCTTATCAGTTCTCCCACTTTACCTGCCGGCAGCCAGTTATTAAAAAAGATTTTGGCTCCGAGTAGCATTCCTGCCAGGGAGATTAAAAGAAAAAAGAGGATCGCCAGGTTCTCCGTTATAGTCGTGCCCGTCTCTTCCCTGGTCAGGTTTATGAAATCACTTCCATTTGCCAGGATAAGAAGGATGAATGAACCTGCAATTATGACACCCCCGGCAAAGCCTCCTCCAGGGGAAAGATGTCCGTGGACTATCACATAGATACCGTAAAGAAATACTATGCCAGCTATAAGCTGGGTTGTCTTCTTTACTATAATTGTCATCCCTTTCATTGGAACTTTTTTTTTTAAACTATCCCTTTTCTTTTGTCTTCGGTCTTCCGTCTTCCGTCTTCAGTCTTCGGTCTTCCGTCTTCNNGGGTATCGTATCCCCTGAAGTCAAATACTACTCCGGTTACCAGATTTGCGCTGCCTGTCTTCCCTGCAGCGCCGGAAATATAATATTCGGCCACCCTGAGCGATCCTTCACCGAAAGCATCCAGGGATCTTGTTGCAAGGTTCAGGAAGTAAAAGATCACTGCAACTATCAATATTGCTGTTGCCATTGTCACATATCCCTGCCTGTCAGGTTTAGTGTATGGTTCCTCCCGTGTACTGTCGATAACCACTGCCACCATTATAACCAGGGAAATTGTTTCCACAACAATCTGGACTATTGCAAGGTCGGGAGCTTTCAGTAGCAGGAAGCAGATAACAAGGCCGTATCCTACAATACCGCAGGCAATTACTGCCGAAAGCAGGTCTTTTGCATGAATTGCATAAATCGCCCCGAGGATCATAAAAACAAGAATCACAGAAATAGCCGCTTCCATATGGTAATCTTAATTATATCATAATCAATAACATAATGATCAAACCGGCAAATATCCAGATTATATAGCCGGAAAGAACCCCGGTGTGAGCAATACTCAACCCGTGGCTGCACCATAAAACCGCTTCCTTCGACAGTTCATAGATGTCGAACCATTTCTCCTTTGCCCTGCGATATAGTACTGACAGAAAACGGAATTCCATGAATGTCCTGTAAAATTCAGGTGTCGGATAACCTGCAAGATCATGGAACTTTTCTCCGCCGATAAAACTGTCGGAAGTCCTGAATTTTTTAATGTCTGATACGAGATAGATAATTATCCCTGCCACAATTGACACCAGAACCAGTATCGAAACCAGCCCGGAATTCCAGTAACCTGAAAATTCGAACTCACCGGTTACAGGCATGAACAACCGTGGTACTACCTCGTTAGTGGCAAAGACTCCCAGGATAATACAAAGAAGTGCGAGCAGGGCAACCGGGATCCACATGGACCAGGGCACTTCCTTAACATCCGCTAACTCTGCCCTGCGCCTGCTGAGGAAAACGCCTCCGATAAACTTGATGAAACTGGCCAGGGTAAGTGCGGATCCGAATACTGCGAGTCCAAGCCATATCACCCAAAGTTTGTTCGGGATACCGGTTTCGCCTCCAAAATCAATAATTGCCTGGTAAATCATCCACTTGGATGCAAATCCGTTCAGGGGAGGTATCCCCGAAATCGACATTGCGAAGATGAGAGCGGCAATAAATGTAACGGGCATCGCTTTTGACAATCCCCCGAGGTCGTCAATATCATTTTTGCCTGTCCGGTATTCTATTGAACCGGCAGACAAGAACAGTCCGCTCTTATAAATTGCATTGTTTACCATGTGAAACAATCCTGCAGCGATACCAATCACTGATCCGAGACTCAGTCCCAGGATCATATATCCGACCTGCGATACGGCATGATATCCGAGCAGCTGTTTATAGTTATGCTGAAACAGGGCCATCATCACCGCTGTGATAATAGTTATCACGGCGATCAGGAGTAAGATTAGAGTCATCCATTCGCCAGGGATAAACATTCCGTTTATGATCCTGGCCAGAAAATATATACCAAGGAGCTTATCGAGCGAGGCCGGCAGAAATGCAGAAGATGAAGCCGGAGCATCCTTTGCATAGTCCGGCACCCAGGTATGGAACGGAAAGGCTCCTGCCTTTGTGAAACTTCCCACGAGAAGGGCCAGAAAGGCGGTAACAGTTAGTGCATTTCCTGTTGAAAGGGAAATTTCGCTCATGTTCAGGGTATCAGTGATCTTCCAGACGATCGCGATACCGATTATCATTATGCTGTCGGAGGCTCCAATCATAATAAGAGTCTTCTTGGCTGTTGCCGAACTGTCTTCATCACCGCCCTGGATTAGCTTGTACAGAGTTATACCCAGTATTCCCCAGAATGCAAGGAAAAGAAGGAGATTATCGGCCGCCACGGCACCATAGGAACAACCCATTGTAACAAGGATCCAGGAATAGTAGTTCCTTATCTTCTTCCCCTTCATGTAAACTATGGAATATAGAAGTATCAATATGGAGAAGAGACTGATGAACATAAGAACCAGCCTGCTCAGGTTATCAATTCTCAGGGAAAGATACCTGCCAATCTCCCATACCTCGGGCACAAACTTTTGCGGACCGGATGTGTAAATCCCTGCTGTCAGCACTCCTGCAATCACAGCCACAGCCAGGGCAAGGATCCCTTTGGCAAGGGAAGCCTTATCCGGAATAATGAACAGGATGATCCCGGCAATTATGGTAATTATAATTGCGGACTCAGGATTCGCCATCAGGGCATTATTGGATATGAGGTCGATAAATTCCTTCATTTCGCTATCCTTGTTGTTTCCTAAGCAGTGTGGTTTTACTGACCGACATTTCTATCAATTCCCTTGCATTGTGAATTTTTAACCCTGTTCCCGCATCATAGGCTGCAGCAAGCCGTTCCGTGCAGCAGTAGCATGGATCGACTGCAGCAAGGGTGATGGTTGCATCGGAGATACTCTGTCCGATACATGATTTTTTGAACGTGGCGATGTTCACATAGCTCGGAGCCCTTATTTTATGCCTTACCGGAGAGTTGGAACCATCTGAGAATACGCAGTGGAACACCTCTCCCCTTGGAGCTTCAGCTCTGCCTGTGCCCATTCCTTCGGGCATTTCCTTAACCTTTATGGAAATGTCACCTTCCTTTTCCTTTTTGATCTTCTCAAGACATTGCTCAATGATGGAGACCGATTCAAACATTTCCATGAGCCTCACTTCAGTTTTGGCAAATACATCTCCCGTGTTTGATGTGATAACCTTCCAGTTCACCAGCGGATATGCAGCATACGGATCATCCTTCCTTATGTCGATTGCCAGCCCGGAGGCTCTTGCCGTCGGACCAACCGCTCCATAATCGATCACATCCTGTTTTGTAAGGACTCCGACTCCCTTTGTCCTTGCATGGATAACCGGGTCGTCCATTACTGCACCTGTGAGAAGTGTAAGCTTCTTTTTAATATCAGACATTGCTTTAAGAATCACCGGTATCTTCGATTCTTCAATATCACGTCTTACACCTCCGACCTTGAACATCGCATAGCTGTTCCGGTTACCCGTGATCATTTCGAACAGGTCAAGGATCGGCTCACGGTATTTCCATGCCCACATGAACACGGTATTGTACCCCAGGAAGTGTCCTGCCAGTCCAAGCCAGAGCAGATGACTGTGAATTCGTTCAAGTTCGCCAATTATGCTCCTTATGTATCTGGTTCTGTCTGTTATTTCAATCCTGCATATCTCCTCAACCGCATTGGCAAAGGCAAAGGGATGTGAGGTTGAACAGATCCCGCAGATCCTTTCCACAAGAAAAAATACCTGGTCATAGGTCTTTGATTCAGCCAGTTTTTCAATACCCCGGTGATTATATCCTGTTTCCCATTTTATATCCTTAACGATCTCACCTTCACAATAAAGCTTGAAAAGCTCAGGCTCTTCCTGCAGCGGGTGATAGGGACCAATGGGTATGAAAAATTTCTTGTTCATGATCATTTCTATTTGAACTCTTTTCTATAAGGATAAACCCCCTCTGCCCAGTTACCTTCGGAGATAAGTTTCTCCTGGTTTGGGTGGTTGAGGAAATCGATCCCGAAAAGCTCATGCATCTCCCTTTCTATCCAGTTGGAGGCGTTGAACATATTTGAAAGCGATTCTATTTGCGGCTTGTCGGATTTGAGAATAACATGGATGTTAAGTACGAGTCCGATCTCATCCTTACTGAAATGATAGTGTATCTCGAATCCTCTCCTGGTATGGATTGCGGAAGCAATAATAAACCTGAGCCCGGCCTCTTTGTAGAGATGATCTGCAACTTTCAGGAGGGCATCGGGTTCTATCATTACCGACCACCTTGTGTCGCTCCTCTTCTCGGTTTCAAGAACATCACTCCCGAGCTTGACTTTTATTTCTTCTATGATTGCTTCAATGTTCATTATATCTGTCATTTCATTTTCTTCATACTTCAGATTTCTTGCCCTGAGCCCTTGCCCTGCGCCCCTTGCCCCTTCGTCCTGCGCCCTGTGCCCTTCGCCCTTTGCCCTGCGCCCTTTGCCCCTCGCCCCTTGCCCCTCGCTATTATTTGCTCTTCACCAGCGCCATAATGCCTGCTATTATTGCTTCCGGCTTTGGAGGGCATCCGGGTATGTATGCATCCACAGGGATTATCTTGTCGACAGGCCCTGCGAAAGTATTTCCTTCTGCGAAGATGCCGCCGGTACAACCGCAAGCTCCGATTGCAACTACCAGTACCGGCTTTGCGGCCTGATTGTAGATCTCCAGAAGCCGCTCTTTGTCACGCCTGTTTATTGATCCGTTCACCAGGAGCACATCGGCATGCCTGACGCTGCCGACCAGCAGAATACCGAACCTTTCAAGATCATACCGTGGTGTGAGGCAGTCGAGTATTTCAATATCGCAGTTGTTGCATGAAGCTCCGCCGAAATGGAAGACCCATAATGATTTCTTGAAGCAAAAACTTTTAAAGCCCACGGTTTTAACTGTTATAAGCCAAAAAATGCAAGAACAATAGCAGCAATTGCAATAAGATTCATCCATATCATGAAGAAGCTTATTGCCTGCCTGATCTTGATCCTCGGATTCGTGTTCCGGATCAGTGTCAGCAGGAGCACAACACCTGCTACCTTGAGAAAAGCCCACAGGATGTTTATCCCGCGGAGGTTAAAGCCTTTCATCAGTAATGCAACAAGGAAGCAGGGCAGAATAAGGAGCATTATATATTTCGTGAGTTTGATAAGTGCATAGGGCGGACCCGAATACTCGATGAATGAACCTTCTGACAGCTCGGTTTCTGCTTCAGCCATATCGAAGGGCACAAGGCCCAGTTTTGCCTGAATGCAGAATATGCCTGCAATGAAAAGCAGGATCCCCGAAATGCTTCCTAAGAATGGGGCACCATCCTTCTGTAATTGTATAATCGAATAGAGGTCAAAATTCTGTGAAGCCTTCACAATTATGCCGGCGATAACCAGAAAGAAGGTAAGTTCATAACTCAGAATCAGTTTCATTTCCCTCGAAGCTCCCACCGAAGCAAGAGGGTTTCCTGATGCCACTGCTCCCAGAACATATGAAAAAGAAGGTATAGTGAGGAGGTAGAAAATGACAAGAAGATCTCCCCGGAATCCGGTTGTGATATTGAAAAGGGGAAGCAGGATGAACACGCCAGCCATAGTTGCCCCGAAAACTGCAAAAACCGGAGCCATGAGAAAAACCACAGGCGATCCCTGCTTTGGGAGGATTGTTTCCTTTACAAGTAAAAGCTTGAAGAAATCATAAAAGGGCTGAAGCAGGGGCGGCCCTTTCCGGAACTGTACCCTGGCTGTGATCTTCCTGTCGAACCAGGAAAGAAAGCCTCCGGTGACAGCAGCAAACAGAAGGCCCGGAAAAACAAGAAAATAGAACAGATAGACTGCCATGTCTGCTGGTTTTAGTCCGTTTTATACATATAGTCTTTTATAAGTACCTTCTCATTGAGCTTATAGATATTGTCTGCTGGCGACTCCTTCAGATCGGTCAGTGAGACTGATCCCGGAGGACACGCCGAGATGAACTTGTTCATATCACCGGTATCCGTCAGGTTGAAATAGAGATCCCTGTTCCTGTGGTGTTTGAAAAAATCCGTCATCATTGTTCCGAAGGGACAGATGGTGACACACGACTTGCATGAAATGCAAAGATTTGTATGCCTGTTTATTATGCCTTCGTCATCCTTCTCGAGAGCCTCGGCCGGGCAGGCGGCAATACAGGGTGCATCCTCGCATTTTCTGCATGTGAACCTGAAAACTGCCAGTTCGCGGACTGTTTTAAGCCCGTTTGAATTGGCAACCGGATAAAAGAGCGCTTCCGGCAGCCTGAGGTCGTGATTCTCAGCCATTGCTTCCCTGAGCCTTATCATATCGATCAATAACATCTGTTCCATGTCAGTTCCAGATATTCGGTTGATTCCTGATTTCAGCGTATGTAAAAACAGGCCCGTCCTTGCACACAAAATATTCGCCCATCATGCAGTGTCCGCACTTGC
>DIWB01000061.1 GCA_002428385.1 Bacteroidales bacterium UBA6117 | reverse complement strand
AATAGTTTTTCGAGGTGCCCTTAAATGTAAAGGAATACATCTTGCCGGAATACTTGCGGAATAAAATATCGAATGCATTAAGATCTCCTCCCTTAAGTCGTTCAACAAGTTCAATGTCATCCGAAAAATCATCCAACATTTTGTCTTAACTATATTTCTCTTAAGCAAAGATAAACTTATTAATCAAACAGGTAAATTCAAAAATCTTTAGGATTTTGCCTCCAAGCACACTTACAGGTTCGGGGTTAAGCCCTTACAGGATTATTTTCCGGCTGCGTTCCTGTTTTTAATTATGGTTTCCTGCGTTTTTCTGATTTCTTCAGCATCATAACCCGAACGCAATCTGGCAGATAGTTCAGTAACGATATTTTTATACTGAGGATTATTCGTCTGGTTAATATGCTCGTCAGGATCGGTATGATAATCATATAGTTCAATTCCGTCTTGGCCTTCATTCCATTCTGTATAACGATATCTGTCCACTCTGATCGATCTGCCGAATATTGTGGTGTTTTTTTCATTAAGAGCCGGATTGAACATGAACAAGCCTGATCCTCCCATTCCCGGGAAGTTACTGCTCTGCTTAATAAGCGTTCTGGCCTGTTGGGTAAATGCAGGAAAATCCCATTCTGCATCAGTATCCAGCAGCAATTTTACAAGACTTTTCCCGTCAAGGTTATCAGGAGCCTTCAGTCCGGCAATTTCAGCAACAGTCGGATATATATCGAGCATTTCAACGATACGATTGCAGGTTTGGCCTTGTGCGTATCCAGGAGCATATATCATAAGAGGTTGACTGGCAGTGTTCTCAAAAAGATTCTGCTTCTGCCATAAACCGTGCTCACCGAGCATGTAACCATGATCGCTCCAGAAGACTATTATGGTGTTATCTATCAGATTAAGTTCTTCAAGAGCATCCAAAAGTTTCCCAAGCTGTGCATCTACAAAACTTATAGATGCATAATATGCTCTTATGGCATCCTTGCATTCTTCTTCACTCGCCCCGGCATTCCATGGGGTCACATTTCTTGCAAGAGCCGGTTTTGTTAGCCATTCCTCTTCGAATTTTTCAGGAACTTCAACATCTTTGTAGAGGTCGAAATACTTCTGTGGCGCAATATACGGTATATGCGGCCTGTAGAAGCCAACTGCCAAAAAAAACGGCTGTCCTGACCGGCGGGGAGGGGCATCTTTTCTTGCCGGACCTCCATATGCACTACCTATATTACTGTACCTGCTTCTGAGAATGCTGATAGCCAGATTGGCCGAGATTCCGTCAGTCATCTCGTTATCGTTGCAGTCCAAAGCAAGCCAGGTCCCGAGCACCACATTCCCGACCAATTTTCCTTCATCGGTTTTATCCCTTCCAACCGGATTATATGTAATATTCCACGACTGAGGATCATCTGACCCGGGCAGCCCTATCTCGCTGGGGACCCCTGCATGATAAATTTTGCCTATACGGCAGGTGTAATATCCGTTATTTTTGAACAGTTCCGGAAGGGTAACTGCATCCGGAACAGCATCACGAAATTTCCCGCTCAGATCGTGCACCCCGATACGATCGGGACGGTAACCCGTCAAAATGGATGCCCTGCTCGGGCCTGAGAGGGGAGACTGATTATAAGCCCTGTTGAAAACAACTCCCATTTTCGCCAGCCTGTCAAAATTAGGAGTTTGCACTGCAGAATTTCCAAAGGCATTGAGGGCACTGCTCATATCATCAGAGGCAATGAAAAGTACATTGGACATCTTCTTTTGCACTTCCTTCTGTTGTACTCTGCCTGCAAATTGAGTTTGTGCGTTCAGGATGCTTCCTCCTGCAACCGCTGAAATTATAATACCATAGGTTCTTTCAGAAAAAAATATTTTCATGATTTAAGGTTTCAGAATTGTTTGGTATTCCCTTTTTTTGATTTTTATCCATTCATAAATATCACCGTGACAAAATTGCATCGCAATTTCTTCTGATTATGCGACAAACATAACTTCTTTAACAAAAATAGAAATATGATCTTAAATGACCTGCTGTTCAGTACTTATTATTTTTTAAATATGTCCTCCATTTTTTTAGGTCTTATCAAATCCTGCCAGATAAACCCTTCCAGTCTGAGCTTTAGCGGATCTGCCTCCGAAGGGGGATCGATAAAACCTTCAGGATTCTGGTACTCAGCTATCTCGACAATCTTCCCGTCTTCGACCAGGATTTCAATCCTGGCACATTTGGCCTGATTGACTCCAACAATCTGATCGCCGTCCAGAAGGTAGTAAATGGTCTCTCCATTACCCTCAACGTTGATCTTGTACAGCTCATTATCCCTGAAGTAACCTGTAAGCGATCTGCCCTTGACCTGGTTGAAACGTGTATCATCAACCTGGCTGGTCACAAAAGCAGAATTATATAATTCGAGCCTGTCTGCCTGCCGGTTCTTTGTGAATATGGCTATTGAATCGGAGACGAGCTGATTTTCTTCCGACCAGAGCACGGGCAAAGTATAAAGCCTGATTACCGAATCGCGGAACGAGTAGGAAAGGGAGTCACATTTTGCCTGAAGATCATGGCTGAAGATCTTGCAGTTGTGGTAGGCTCTCATCAGCCTGTAGTCCTTCATGGCAGAGTCGGATCTGGTTATGGCGCTTATTGTATCGGCATGGAGGAATAGTGAGTCCTCTTTCGACACCTGGATGAACAAGGCTTTTTCAGTGACCATGAATCGCTCAGGCTTCTCATAGTACCATGCATAATCGCCCTTTACAATTATGTTGTTGGTTGTATCGGTAATGCTTGTATTGTTAAAGGCAAGACCGTATCCGTTGAGATCATCATAATAGAGCGAATCTCCCCTTATAATCTGCTGCCTGTTGTCGATTACGGCATTCTTCCAGATCCTTGATATGTCGTTTTTTGTGTCGTACCAGCCTCTTTCGCAATAAAGGTAGATGCTGTCGCCTTCCATTTCGGACGGACCTGTGAAAAAAGCAGTCTCGGTCTGAGTGTTATAGTCCATGGTATCAGCCTTCATTACATAATCGGGATTGACTATGTTGACGCTGTCCTTGAAATGGAAAAGATTCTGTGCCACGTAATAGATGCCAATGATGCTCGTAAGGGTGTTCTCTCCGTTGGTGATCCTTCCTCCCGTGTTGTAACGGGCAATCTCGTTTGCCACATCATAATCAACGGCCTGGGTGAACAAATGGGTTTCCTTGTCGACGAGTTCAACATTGCCATGAACCGATGCCTGTTCAGTTGCTCCGTCATAAAACAGGCTGTCGCCGTAAAGATGAAGGGTGTCTCCCTGAAACATGTGGATTCTTCTGAAGGCCTTAACCTGATTAACGCCAGGATAAAACCAGGCGCTGTCGCAGGTCATGAAAATATCCTCCTGCTTAAGGGAAACGTTCCTTAGAAGCCTTGTTACCCTTCTCCCGGTGCTTTTTTCTATTTCATCGATCCCTTCATCGGCATTGAGAACCTCAATCATTTTTTTCCCGGGTTTCTGTTGTTTAGGCAGATCCTGGCTGAAAAATGATTGTGAAATAAGAATAATACCCGCCAGAAGCAGGGATTTTCTGAAGAATTCTGAAGAAAGCCATGTTTTCAAAGATGCTATTTCAGCCATCCTGATTCAAGGAATTTACACGATTTGAACTCATCACTGATCCTGATATACGTAGTCTCAATCTTTTTCATGATCCACTTCTGGTACGACGACTGCCTTTCTCTCATCATTGTTGCGTTGTAAAAATACTGGTAGTCATCCTTCAGATTTGCCCGGTGTGCCGGTATTTCATCGTCCAGCTTTACAACCCTGAAAACCACATTCCCGATGTCATCGGTGGTCTGGAATGGTTCTGATATCTCACCCACTTTCAGATCCCTGATCCTGGTATACATATCCCTGTTCAGCTCATCAAGCGAGAACCAGTTGATCCTCTCTGCAGGATTGGCGCTTACCATCTTCCCGCCGTTGATCCGGCTGTCGGCGTGAGTGGAGAACCTTATGGCAGCATCTTCGAATTTAAGGCTGTCCTTGCGAATAAGCCTTGTCAGGCTGTCGAGTCTGGCAAGCGCCTCTTCCGAATCCCCTGGCTTAACCTTCGGCCTGATGAGAATATGCCTTGTGTTCAGGAGATCTCCTTTCTTGTCGATCATCTGGATAATGTGGAAGCCGTATTTTGATTCAACGATTCTTGAGACTGTGTTCGGGGCGAGGCTCCATGCAGCATCGGCATAAGGTTTTTCAAGTTCACCCTTGAGCTTGTAACCAATCTCGCCTCCGTTTATGTACGAACCGTCTTCTGAATTTTGTATTGCAAGCAGTGCGAAGCTCTTGCCTGCAAGGATCTGACTGCGGATATCAAGCAGCTTCTGCCTTGCTTCAGCTTTGTTTTCCTCATTTCTTGGGGGATCGAGCTGAATAATGCTGATCTGAACCCGCGACGGGATGACGGGCAGCGAATCCCTGGGGATTGAATTAAAGAATCTTCTGACATCGTTGGGGGTTACCTTAAGATCTGAAGTAATTGTATTCTGAACTTCAGATACTGTCTGGCTCTCCACCAGCGCCTTCCTGACATCCCTTCTAATCTCAATCATGCTCTTGTTGAAAGATTTCACAAGTGCATCCTCGCTTCCGGCAATTCTTATGGCATCGTTGATCTGCATATTCAGATCAGCTTCTACCATGTCGTCTGTGACGATTATGCTGTCGATCCTGGCCTGATCTACAAAAAGCTTGGCGATAAGCAATTCCTGGAAAATATTGCATCGAAGATCATCCACCCTTGCCCTTGGGTTATTTCTTCTCATATCCATAACGCCGTTTTCCACATCCGAAAGGTAGATTACCTCATTCCCTACAATCGCGGCAACTGACTCAACAAGTGTCTGGGCATTTGATGAAGCAACACACAGCATCAATCCTGCAACCGAAAATAAAACTGTCCTTTTTCTTCTCATTTTATCAGTAAATTTTAAAACTGTTTTGCTTTAATCCTTCATTATAAATCCCATTCTCAAGTTCCTGGATAAATTCGATCCGGCGGTTATTCCAAATAAGCCTGCGTATATCTTCCATGACATATTCAAACGGAGCAAGTGTTCCTCTAAGCCTGAAATCATTAATTGCCACAAGATAAACCGATGCCGAATCGCGTGCTTCATGAAATTTGGTCCATCTGAGAAAGTTCTCCTGGTTGGGAATCTCATCCTTCATTTCAACCGAAAGTTTGTCCATTGTAATCCAGTCTTCGTTAAAATCATCAAATCGCTCGGCGAACTGGTAGCACAGGCTTTCAAGTTCCTGAATATCTTTTTGTTTGTCGGACCTTATCAGCGACCTGAATTTCCACATTTCGGGTGTTTCAACAGGCAGCTTGATGAACAGGGCCTTTACGATGTTGGAGGTCAGCATAAATCCTTCCCCGTTTCCCTCGTAGTAACGTTCCATCTCTTCGCGTGATATGACGGTGTCCATTTTCTGGATAATCATCATGCTCTGGTATTCATGCACAACAAGGTTGCGTCTTGTTTCAGCCACCTGGTAATCGATCTCCTCCATCTGTCCGGGAGATAGATTGGTTGCAGCCTTCTGAAATAAAAGCTCCCTTTTTCCCCATTTGTTGATATAGTTCTGGACATAAGCCGCGCTGTCGGCAGGAGTATCAGGGATTATCACATTCATCGGTATCTCATCCAGGAAAAGAACCCTGTCGCCTGCTTTGGCAACGGCTGTACGCCGGGGCTGACCATTGCCTCCATTGCAGGCATATACGGTAAGCAGTATCAGTATGAACTGTAAAATCCTATTCATATGCTAGTTCTTTTTTAACTTCTTCAAAAACCTGATCATCGATTTTTATAGCGTATTTGCTCTTTAATTCCCTGATCCATTCTTCATTAAGCCAGTCCTGGTAGCTCGAGATGACATCTGCCTGAACTTCCCTGAAGGGCAGGGGAGAAGCCGCACCGTTTCTTTCAGCCTGAAACTTGTCCTTGTTAAGCTCATAATGCTTCATCAGACCTGCTGAATCCTCCTGAACCCTGTTCCAGACCTTATCCGATGATATCTCGAAAAGCAGTATCCCGTCGTGAAACTCTTTCATAAGATATTTGAAGTCGGCATGCTTCTTTTCAAGGATGGAATCCTCATATTTCATGATTTCCTCAGAAGCTATCGATTCAAGAGATTCATCTATAAAGTGAGCGGGGTTGTCAGTTTCAATAACCCTGTCACTTTTTTCAAGATACGATGCAAAATCTGCTGCAGACAGACCCTTACCGGCAAAGGAGCATATATTACCTTCAGGGATCAGACGGGCGGGATACCTTGTCTTTCCGCGGATTATAAGGGTGTCGGTGTTCTTTATAAACCAGTTTCTTACTTCAGGAACCACCCTGAATTCATATTCCTTCTTCAGCCTGTCGATAAACGACTTTTTCCCCAGTGAAACCAGGTCCGTCTGATTCAGCCTGCTCTCGAGGAAAGGCTTGGCCTCTTCATAGGTTCCGGGCCCCTTTCTTTCGAGGAGTTTGATTATATGAAATCCATACGGGGTCGTGACCGGCTTTGTGTATTCCCCTGTATCCTTTATTGCAAATGCTGCCTCAGAGAAGTCATTTATAATCTCTCCGGCTCCAAACCAGTTCATCTCTCCTCCGTTTGCCGCAGACTCCCTGTGGTCGGATTTTTCAGAGGCAAGCTTCGCAAATGATTCACCTTTCCCCAGCCTTTCATAAATCTGATTGATTTCACTCTCAGCCTTTATGACTGCCTGCCCGTCCGATCCGGGAGGAACCGATTTCATGATATGGGAGACCCTTATCTTCCCTCTCGACGGCCTGCGGTCGATGACTTTAATTATATGATAGCCGAAAGGTGTTCGTACAGGCCATGAGACCGTACCTGGCTGAAGACTGTAAGCAGCATCTTCAAAGGGTGTGATCATCTGGAATGCTGTAAAATAGCCCAGACTGCCCTTGTTGATCATTGCCGATTTGTCATCGGATTCGGATAGTGCCACTTCTCCGAACTGTTCTCCTTCAAGAATTCTTTTTCTTATTCCGACTGCCCTTCTGTATGCCTTCAGTGTGTCGTCCGGAGCAGCATCCCGGGGGCAGCTGACAAGTATGTGAGATGCATTTATCTCCTCAAGGTAACGCTGGTAGGCTTTTCTGAGTGTCTTTTCCCTGATATCGGGATCGGTCAGCCAGGTTTGCGCCAGTTGATTCCGGTATCCTTTGAGTTCTTCCCTGAAGGCTGCGGTAGTATCATAACCATGCTCAACCGCATCTGCAACCTTCAGCTTGAAAGCAATGAACTGTTGAAGATATTCATCAATCTCAACCCTGTATGCCGGATCAAGGCTCTTATTGAACATTCTGACAAATTCGCCTGCCTCGACATCCATTTTTGCCACGGTCATAAGTATCTTTTCATCGGCATTTTGAGCAAAGCCGGATGAAAGAGACAGAATGATCAGTATATGGCTCAGGATTGATTTTTGTCTCATGGCGCTGCGAAGAGATCCGTTATTCGAAAGACTTCCTGCTATAGTTCGGCGACTCCCTTGTTATTGCCACATCATGAGGATGGCTTTCGATTATACCTGAATGAGTGATTCTTGTAAATTTGCTTTCCGACTTAAGGACAACAATGTTTCTGGCGCCAAGGTAACCCATACCGGCTCTTAGCCCGCCCATCATCTGAAAAATGACTTCCGAAAGTGTGCCTTTATACGGGACCCTTGCTTCAATACCCTCCGGAACAAGTTTCCGTATATCATCTTCGATATCCTGGAAATACCTGTCCTTTGACCCCTGCTGCATGGCCTCAATCGACCCCATTCCCCTGTAAGCCTTGAATTTACGTCCGTTGTAGATAATGGTGTCGCCCGGCGATTCCTCGACTCCGGCAAAGAGCGATCCGGCCATTATCGAATCAGCTCCTGCTGCAATTGCTTTTATTATATCCCCCGAATATCTTATGCCCCCGTCAGCTATCACCGGTACACCCGATCCTTCTATTGCCTTCGCCACATTATAGATGGCGCTGAGCTGGGGAACACCCACTCCTGCAATAATTCTTGTTGTGCAAATGGATCCTGGTCCGATCCCGACTTTTACTGCATCCACACCCTCATCCACCAGACTCCTTGCAGCCTCTGCGGTGCCTATATTCCCGGCAATTACCTCTGCTGACGGATAGGCTTTCTTTACCTCCCTGAGAATCTTCAGTACACTTTTTGTATGCGCATGGGCCGTGTCAATCACAATGGCATCAACACCGGCATTTATGAGGGCCTCGACCCTCAACAGGGTGTCGGATGCAATACCTACGGCAGCGGCAACCCTCAGCCTTCCCTTGTCATCCTTGCATGAGTTGGGACGATCCTTGGTTTTGGTGATGTCCTTGTATGTTATAAGGCCGATCAGCTTGCCCGATTCATCCACCATCGGCAGCTTTTCTATTTTATGCTTCTGCAGAATACGGGCCGCTGCCTGCAGATCGGTCTGGTGATTGGTCGTTATGAGGTCGGTCGTCATTACTTCCGTGATCTTTTTGCTGTTGTTTTTTTCAAACCTCAGATCCCTGTTGGTCACAATCCCCTTTAGTATGCCGCCCTTGTCGATGACAGGTATACCTCCGATCTTATATTCCGTCATCAGGTTTATGGCTTCAGCCACCGTTGCCTCGAGCCCGATTGTAATGGGATCAAAGATCATTACGTTTTCAGCCCTCTTTACCCTCTTCACCTGTGCAGCCTGTCTTTCGATAGGCATGTTCTTGTGGATCACACCTATGCCGCCTTCCCTTGCTATGGCAATGGCAAGCTCATCCTCAGTGACAGTGTCCATTGCCGCAGACACTACGGGAGTATTGATTTTTATGTTTCTGCTGAACATTGAACTGATATCCACCTCCCTTGGAAGCACCTCGGAGTATGAAGGAACAAGCAGAACATCATCAAAGGTCAAACCTTCGAAAAGAATTTTATCCTCAAAAAATGACATTGTATGATCCTTTTGGTTTTTGTGGGCGCAAATTACTAAAAAAAACAGCACTCTGAAAACTTGTTGCTACATTTGTATATGCCCCGGCAAACGGTAACGATAGAACAATGCAGGAAAATCCTGACCAGGTACTGGGGATTCACTTCCTTCAGGCCTCTTCAGGAGGAAATTATCCGTTCGGTTGGAGAAGGAAGAGACACACTTGCCCTCATGCCTACCGGAGGAGGAAAATCGATCACTTTTCAGGTGCCGGCCCTGGCAATGGAGGGAACCTGCCTGGTCATCACTCCTCTCATCGCCCTGATGAAAGAACAGGTTAATCGCCTTAACAGCCTTGAGATAAGATCGCTGATGATTCATTCTGCCATGACCAGGGAGGAGATTGATATCACAATTGAGAACTGTATTTACGGCGATTACAAGTTCCTTTATGTTTCCCCCGAACGAATCTCCACTCCGTTGTTCCAGGGAAAGGCAGGACGCCTGAACCTTTCCCTTGTTGCAATCGATGAGGCTCATTGCATCTCCCAGTGGGGCTACGATTTCAGGCCATCTTACCTGAAGATTGCCTCACTCAGGGAACTCATATCACCTGAAGTTCCTTTCCTGGCGCTTACTGCCACTGCTACAACGGCTGTGGTGGATGACATTATGGAAAAACTTGCCTTCAGGACGAAAAATGTGCTCAGGACCAGTTTCGCCAGGAAAAACATCTCTTATCTTGTCCGCCAGGTCGAAGAGAAAGGAAGCTACCTTCTGAAAACACTGGGAAGTGTCAGCGGCAGCGGAATAGTGTATGTCCGCAGCAGGAAGAGAAGCAAGGAAGTGGCGGAGTTGCTGGTTGCCAACGGGATTGATGCCGATTTCTATCATGCCGGTCTGCCCGATGAACTGAGGGACAGGAAACAGGCAGCATGGTCGACCGGAAGGACACGGGTGATAGTGTCGACAAACGCATTCGGGATGGGAATCGACAAGGCCGATGTGAGGTTCGTGATCCACTGGGATACACCTGATTCGCTCGAGAATTATTTTCAGGAAAGCGGTAGGGCCGGACGGGATGGCAAACCTGCCTGGGCTGTGCTTCTGTTTTCACCATCCGACAAAACACGGCTGTATGATTCCCTGAGACAGAAATTTCCTGATGTGGAGAGGATAAAGGATGTTTATGAGGCATTGTGCAATCATCTCATGGTGCCGCTCGGCTCTGGAAAGAACAACGTCTTTGACTTCAATATGGCTGAATTCGTTTCACGCTTCCGGCTGCCCGTGATTGAAACCTACAACAGTCTGGCCTTTCTCCAGAGAGAAGGATACGTCGAATTTACTGAAGAAATCAATAATCCGTCACGCGTGCATTTTGTTGTGGGACGCGACGACCTGTACAAGTTTCAGGTTGCAAATGAATCGTTTGACGGCTTCATAAAACTCCTTCTCAGGTCCTACACCGGAATGTTCACCGAATTCGTGGCAATCAATGAGGACTCACTTTCCCGGAAGGCAGCCATTACAAGGGATACGGTTTATAATTACCTTGTAAAGCTGTCGTCCATGAATATCATCCGTTACATTCCGGGGAAAAAGACATCCCTGGTCATCTTTACCGAAGAGCGGCTTGTCAGGAAAGCGCTTCTTATCTCTCCGGAGAACTACCTTCATGTAAGGGAGAAATATATCGCACGCCTTGATAAAATGATCGATTACGCGGAATCGGCCAACAGGTGCCGGGTGGTTATGCTGCTCGATTATTTTGGCGAGGAATCTGACCGTTGCGGAGCATGCGATGTATGCCGCGAAAGGAATGAGCTCGACCTGAGTAAATATGAGTTTGATATCATCCTGGAAGAGATCAAGGAAATCCTTTCAGAAAACTCGCCCGATCCTGAAGAACTTGTAAAACTGGTTGGCCAGCCGGAGGAAAAGGTAATAAAGGTTATCCGCTGGCTCCTCGATCATAATAAGATAATTCAGGACAGCAGCCACAAGCTGGCATGGAAGAAGTGAGCCTGGCGCTTTCTATCTTATCACCTTTGTGGTGCCTCCCTTTTCAAGCGTGATGTCGACCGGTGCGTTTGTTTTCCACGCTCCCCTTGTGAAATCAGGAACCGGAACAGGATACGACCTGCTTTCGACCGACCATTCGCTCAATGGTGCAATTGCGCTCCAGAGTGCTGCATCATAAACATCCTGGTCGAGGGGCAGACCGTTGCGCAGACAGTCGATCAGCCTCCAGTTCTCGAGGAAATCCATTCCGCCATGACCCCCAACCTTTTTGGCCAGTTCCCCGACCTTCTTAACAATGGGAGCCGTATACTTCTCCTCAAGGGCTTTCATGTCCTCATCCTTAACCCATTCATCACCGATGGATATCTTTGCCGGAAGAGGATATTTCAGGGCTGCTGCCTTCGTCCCGCTTACCTTGTGGATACGCGAATATACATTGGGCGAGGTTACGTCATGCTGGATCATTATGGTCCTGCCTTTTTCAGTAAGGACTGTGGTAGTCGTCATGTTCCCCCTGTACTTCCTGTCGACATATTTTTTGTAGAAAGAATCTTTTTCGGCAAGGCCTTTGGCAGTATTATTCATCATAAAATCGGCGCTCATTACCGACACGAGGAAATTCATTTTGTCGCCCCTGTTTATATCCATGATCTGACAGACAGGTCCCAGACCGTGAGTCGGGTACAGGTTGCCCCTGCGGGTTGAGTTCTCCTCCAGACGCCACATCTCCCAGTATCCTGTTTTGTTGAAGTTGCTTCCCAGGAGGTTGTGTATATAGGCTCCTTCTCCGTGGATAATGTCGCCGAAGAAACCCTGCCTGGCCATATTAAGTGTGAGGAGTTCGAAAAAGTCGTAGCAGCAATTCTCCATCATCATGCAATGCTTCCGGGTCTTTTCGGAGGTTTCAACCAGCTGCCAGCACTCATCCATTGTAACGGCTGCAGGCACCTCAATAGCCACATGCTTGCCATGTTCCATGGCAAATACCGCCATTTCTGCATGCATGTTCCATGGAGTGCAAATATAAACCAGGTCAATGTCGTCCCTTTCGCACATTCTTTTCCAGCCTTCCGGATCGCCTGAGTACAGAACAGGTTTGAAACCTGTTGATTCTATTCTTTTTCTTGTCTTTTCAACTTCTTCGGGGACTACATCACATAACGCCTTGATCTCGACTCCCTCAAGAAGACTCATGCTCGACACATGACCTGGCCCTCTGTTGCCCAGACCTATGAATCCTATCCGTACCGTGTCGAGGCGGGGTGCTGCATAGCCCGACATGTTGAAAATCTGACTGCCCGGTGTTGAGAATGGAGCGGGTTCAGTGCCGATTGCCTTTAGAAGGCTGCTTCCGGCCAGTCCGAGACCGGTAAGTCCGGTAATCCTGAGGAAATCTCTGCGATTGCTCTTCATATTTTCAGGTTTAGTTTAGTTAGTGTCAGGTATCAATAAAGGTGGAAAGGCTTTGCTCGTTTCACCCATATTTTACTCTCCGAAGAAATGCTTCTTCATGAACCTTATAAATATCGGAAAGTCCCCCGGCATTGATCCGTGGCCTCCTTCGTGCATGAAATATCCCAGTATTTTTATCAGAAGAGTTTACAATGAAATAGAAATCCGCATCCATGGAGCTCCTGTGGATCCAGTTGATTTTAGCATCGAGCGGCTGATGAGCGGAGGTGTGAAAGACGAAACGGTTTATGCCCTGGGCAAACCAGTAATCTCCGATCTTTTTAAGAGTATTCGGCGATTCATAGCCACCTCCGGTATAAGCCTCCGCGGCAACCAGCTTTTTCCCGTAGACATGCGAAGCCGATGGATCGATATCCCCCGATCCGGTGGTGGCAGCCGGGGCTTTAGGAGCGGCTTCGGTCTCCTCCGGGGGCGTAGGGAATGCAAGTACCACAAAATCCTTGTAATACACTGGCGCCGGTTTCGGTGAGTTGGAGAGATTCCTTATCTGGCCTTCAAATGAAGGCGGATCCGGAAGTTTGCCTGTATAACTCAGCGGCCCGCTGAGATTAATTTCACTCCAGACCAGTTTCTTCATTGCCTGTTCGGGTTTGACCCATGGTCCTCCTGTAAGGCTCCATCCCGCTGAGCTGAAAATTGTCATCTCAAGGCCGAGCCTCTCCGCTTCTGAAGCTGTATGACGAACAGCATCAAACCATTCAGGCGACCTGAACAGGATCTTGTTTTCGACTGTCTGTCCTTGTCCGGCAGCGACATCCGCGAGGTGCATACCCCCGATGCCGACACGTTTCATCCACTCAAGGTACTTAGTTATTCCTTCCTTCGTAATATTGCTGTTTGTCCAGTGCCACCATGTACGGGGCAGGGCAGATTCCGGGGGCTCCCTGAATCCGTCAGCCATTGTCGCTGCTTCTTCCTGACCTGATAGAATAAGAGTAAGTGAAATCAGGAACATTATCACCGGAATCCGGTGAAACCTTAAGTTTAACCTGCACATGGTGATCAGTGTTATCGAAAACGGGAATTTTTAAAGCTCTGTCAGTTGCAGATTCCGCCATCTTACTTTGATTCCGCCTCCGCTGTGTATCTGGAGAAGGATCCTTCCCTTGCCCTGGCCAATCTTCTCATCAGTCATATCTGTCATGACCTCACCATTGAGCCAGGTGGTAATTTTGTCGCCGGTAACCTTGATCCTCATGGTGTTCCAGTCGTCTTTTTTCAGAATATTTTCCTTTTCGTCCGGAATCTGCCATATCCATCCTCTTCCATACGATTCATAAATACCGCCGGTATCATTTCCGGGAGGGGCAACTTCAACCTGCCAGCCCGATATCTGAACCCCTGTTTTGATATATGAACGGATGAATACTCCGCTGTTCCCGTTTGCCTCCTGCTTGAATTCGAGGCTCAGATCAAAATCATTGTAATATTTCGTTGTTCCAAGATAACCGTACTCCTTGTCGGGTCCGCTTTCGCAAACCAGTTCTCCGTCCTTGACATACCATAATTCAGTTCCGTATATCTCCCATCCGGTGAGGTCGGTCCCGTTGAAAAGGTTTTCCTGTTTGGGTTTCCTGGGCAACTCCTTAATTTTCATATTTCTGAACCACACCCTGTTGCCATGGTCCTGGAGGGCGAAGACTCCGCTTCTGGCCAGACCGTATTCAGGGGCATTATCCCATTTACCGCTGTTCTTTCTGGTAAACCAGTCTTCGGTCCATGCCTCAAATTCAAGTACTTTCTGTCCATTGAGCCAGTGCTCGACATGGCCGTTGTCAAACACTATTCTGGAATTGTTCCAGGTCATCGCCTTGTTCAGCGCTTTTTTTGCCGGATCACAGGTGTACATGGCATAATCGGCACCTGCTTTCTGCCATTCTTCGATAGGATTGGGATATCCCGCATCATCTATGAGCTGGTACTCCGGTCCGGTTACATAGGGAACCTTCAACTCAGGCCTCTCAACCACATGATACAGAAGCCCGCTGTTGCCTTCTTCGGAAATCTTCCAGTCGAAGTCGATTATGAAGTTTTCATATTCCCTGGTCGTGACAATATAACCCGTGCTGTCACTTCCGAGTCCGAGTGAGGTCAGAACCCCCTTTTCAACCTGCCAGGGGGCAATGTCGACTTTCTCTCCCTTGAAGTCGCGCCAACCGTCAAGGGTTGTGCCATCGAACAACAGAGACCAGCCTTCCGCGATCTCCTGTTCTGTCAATACGTTGGTTTTCTTACCGCATCCGGAAAGGATCATTCCGGAAATGAGGATTACCAGAAAAAAAGTAAGGTTCTTTCTCATATTTGTCATGGTTTATGTTGCTTAATATTATAGCCGGAGCTTCCGGCATGGGTTTAGAGTGCTTAAAGTTATCAAACTTTAATTCTTTTCGGGCAACTCTTAGTCACATTTTCCCTAATTTTGCAGGTCTGTTTATTAAAATTTAACATGACCGGCAAGAACGATCCGATTTATTCACGAAACGTCGTCGAGTTTACGGCGGCAGCACTGGAATTCTGCAAATATGCGGAACATTCAGGGCAGATGAAGGGAGATGAATTGCTCAGGATACTTCAACGCATCCTCCCTTATCTTTATATAAAGGCGTCATTGCTTCCCGCACTCGAACCATTCTTCGAAGACGGAAATGAAAAGTTCGTAACGGAGGCCGACTGGTTCAGGATTCATGATGAGCTGAGAAATAAATTCGGAACGGCTGATGATTATATCGATCTGGCTGATGAGAAGTTCAATGAAGCCGAAGGACCGGTGGTTTCCAGCATTTCAGAGAACATGGCTGATATCTACCAGGACCTTAAAAATTTCTTGCTGCTCTATCAGACAGGAACTCAGGAGGTAATGAATGACGCTGTCTGGGAATGCAAAATTAATTTCGAGGATTACTGGGGACAAAAACTGGTGAACTCACTGAAAGCTATACATAAATTCATTTATTCGGGAGAAGAGATCGGTAAGGCTGTACCCCGCGATGCAGATGACGCAGAAAGGAAAACATCCGACTGGTTTATTTCAAGAAGACAAAAGGAAAGCAGAGGAGATGGAAACTAACGAATACGCAGAGACAATTTCGGAAGAGGAACTTGGGAAGTGCGAACTATCGTGGTTCAGGGGAGAAATTGTCCTTATAGAGGACATGGCGGCCTTCAATGATACATTCCCGAGGCTGAAGGGATCAAAGGTACTGGGCTTTGACACCGAAACTAAACCTTCGTTCAAAAAAGGAAGGAAAAACAAGGTCTCACTGATTCAGCTTGCAAATGATGAACTTGCATGCCTTATCAGGATAAATAAAATCGGTATGCCTCCTCAGCTTGCCGGGCTTCTTGCTGATGAAAACGTAATCAAGGCAGGTGTGGCCGTCCATGATGACATCCGTTTTCTGAAAAGCGTCCGCGGATTCGACCCGCTGGGTTTTGTCGACCTCCAGAAATTTGTAAGGGACTATGGCATCCAGGTTTCAGGTCTGAAAAAACTGGCGGCAATAGTGCTGGGATTCAGAATATCTAAGCGCCAGCAGGTTACCGACTGGGAAGCCGATCAACTCTCCGAAGCCCAGATTGTATATGCCGCAACCGATGCCTGGGTATGCCACCAGATTTATAAAAAGCTTGTGAATGGAAACTAAAATAGTTCTGAAATCGGGAAAGGAACAGTCGGTAAAACGGCTTCACCCATGGATCTTTTCAGGAGCCATTAAAAAGATTTACGGTGAGCCTTCTGAAGGTGATATTGTAAGGGTCTACGACAATAAAGATAATTTTCTTGCAGTCGGCCATTATCAGCCCGGTTCAATTGCAGTCAGGATATTGTCATTCAGCGATGTAGATCCTGATGTTGATTTCTTTCGTCAGGCTGTGTCGCGGGCCTGGGAATTCCGGAAAGCAGCAGGATTGACCGGCAATTCTTCACTCAATGTCTTCAGGCTGATACATGCCGAGGGAGACGGCCTGCCCGGACTAATCGCCGACTATTATAATGGCGTGGTGGTCATGCAGATGCACTCTGTGGGCATGTACAGGATAAGAAAGGAGCTGGCCGCCATTATCCGTGAAATACTTGGTCCGCAGGTGCTGGCAATTTACGACAAGAGCGGGTCAACTATTCCGTTCATGTCGGGGATAAACCCTGATAATGAGTTCCTCTATGGTGATTCGGAGCCTGTGATTGTTACCGAATACGGCTTCAGGTTCAAAATCGACTGGAAAAGCGGTCAGAAAACGGGATTTTTCATTGATCAGCGCGAGAACCGCAGGCTTCTTGGCGAATATGCAAAGGACAGAAGCGTTCTTAACATGTTCGGATATACAGGGGGATTTTCAGTTTACGCGATGAAGGATGCCCGGCTCGTCGACAGTGTCGACAGCTCGGCGCAGGCAGTTGAACTGGCTGACGAAAACGTAAAACTCAATTTCGGCGATGATCCCAGGCACACATCGATCAAGGCCGATGCATTTGAGTTCCTTAACGATATCAGGGATAAATATGACCTTATAATTCTTGATCCGCCTGCTTTTGCAAAGCATAACAATGTGCTTGCCAATGCTCTGCAGGGTTACAAAAGGCTTAACATGAAAGCCATTGAAATGATCAGGCCCGGAGGTATAATTTTTACTTTCTCCTGTTCGCAGGTAGTCACCAGGGAAAACTTCAGGAAATCTGTCTTCGCAGCAGCTGCAAACACAGGGCGGTCTGTAAGGATACTCCATCAGATGAGCCAGCCTCCTGATCATCCGGTTAATATATACCATCCGGAGGGTGAGTATCTGAAGGGGCTGGTGCTGTTTGTTGAGTGAGAAATTTGAGAATTTGAGAATTTGAGAATTTGAGAATTTGAAAATGGAATTGAACAAGAATATTAAGCTGATAGCCTCAAAACTTGGCCTGCACGAATGGCAGGTTGAGAATACGATCCGTCTTATGGACGACGGGGCTACCATACCATTCATAAGCCGTTACAGGAAAGAGATGACGGGCAGCCTCGATGAGGTTCAGCTGCTGCACATAAAGGACGAATACGGACGGCTTAAGGATCTTGATGCCAGGCGTGAAACCATAATCAAGTCGATTGAGGAACAGGAAAAGATGACTCCCCAACTTCGCGCAAGGATCAATGCAGCCGTCGTGATGTCGGAGTTGGAGGATATATACCTTCCATTCAGACCTAAACGGCGCACAAGAGCGACAATTGCAAGGGAAAAAGGACTGGAGCCCCTGGCCCTGATCATCATGGAGCAAAAAGAACGGGATCCCCGCCATAAAGCCGAAGAGTTCCTGAATGACGATGTAAAAAATGTTGATGACGCAATTGCCGGAGCCTGCGATATTATTGCTGAATGGATAAGTGAAGATGAGAAAGCAAGAAGACAGCTCAGACGACTCCTTGAAAGGGAAGCAGTTATATTTTCGAAAGTGGTAAAAGGGAAGGAAGCTGAAGGAATAAAATTCAGCGATTATTACGACTGGTCCGAACCATTGCGCTTATGTCCTTCACACAGGCTCATGGCTATGAGAAGGGGAGAAGATGAGGGATTCCTTCGCCTTGCAATCGAACCTGATGAGAAAAATGCTCTTGATATACTGAATTCAATTTTCGTTAAGGGTTCGAACGATTCATCAGCCCTGGTTGGCGAAGCGGCAAAGGATAGCTGGAAGAGACTGCTGTCCTCATCAATGGAGACAGAATTCAGAAATATTTCAAAGGAAAAGGCTGATGAGGAGGCAATTCTGGTGTTTGCCGATAATCTTAAACAGCTCCTTCTGGCGCCCCCTCTCGGCGAAAAAAATGTACTGGCAATTGATCCGGGATTCAGGACCGGATGCAAGGTGGTTTGTCTCGACAGACAGGGAAACCTTCTTCATAATGAGACAATCTATCCCCACCCTCCGCAAAATGAAACCGCTCTTTCGATCAAGAAAATACTTACTCTTGTCAATGCATATAAAATTGAGGCAATAGCAATCGGAAACGGCACTGCAAGTCGCGAAACGGAGGATTTTATCAAATGGGTCAAATTTGAAAAGGATATCCAGGTGTTTGTTGTCAGTGAAGCCGGAGCATCAATTTACTCGGCATCAAAGGTTGCACGCGATGAATTTCCCGACTATGATGTAACTGTAAGGGGATCGGTTTCAATAGGGAGAAGGCTGATGGATCCGCTTGCAGAGCTTGTGAAGATCGATCCCAAATCGATTGGTGTGGGACAGTACCAGCATGATGTGGACCAGCAGAAGCTTCAGAACTCGCTCGATGAAGTTGTAATGAGTTGTGTCAACGGAGTGGGAGTGGAGGTGAATACGGCAAGCAAGCATCTTCTTACATATGTATCGGGACTCGGTCCCCAGCTGGCTCAGAATATTGTCGATTACCGTGCCGAGAACGGCCCGTTCAGATCAAGGTCAGAGTTAATGAAGGTCAAAAGGATGGGAGCTAAGGCATTTGAGCAGAGCGCCGGCTTTCTGAGGATAAGAAATGCTGCTTATCCTCTCGATTCAAGTGCTGTTCATCCTGAGAGTTACAATGTTGTTGAGAAGATGGCGAAGGATCTCCGCTGTGATGTAAGGGAACTTATAACAAACGAAAGCAAGCGTAAGGAAATCAAACCGGAAAATTATATTACACCTTCAGTCGGATTGCCCACCTTAAAGGATATACTACAGGAGTTATCAAAGCCCGGACGGGATCCGCGATCAAAAATTAAGGAGTTCAGCTTTGCCGATATCCATTCAATGGAGGATCTCGTCACCGGAATGATCGTCCCCGGAATTGTAACAAATGTTACAAAATTCGGTGCATTCGTCGATATCGGTATCAAACAGGACGGACTGGTTCATATATCAAACATGAGCAACACGTACGTTTCCGATCCGTCAAAGATCGTCAGGCTTCATCAGCATGTAATGGTAAAGGTACTCGATGTCGATGTTGAAAGAAAGCGGATCCAGCTTTCGATGAAGGGTGTGGTTAATAAATAAGTTCCCTGAGCTCACCGATATGATTCTCATAAATCCCCCGGGGACTGGTGTTGTGCTTTTTGCATAATGATGCCGCATAACCCACAGCAACTCCCATCTGGCCTGTGGTATGCATCACCCTCGGCCCTCCGAGTCCCACATGCGAACAGCTGAAGCATCTTCCTGCCATGAACAGGTTGCCTATATTCTTTGAATAAAGCGACCTGTAGGGTATAAAATAGTGATCCACCTTATAATAAAGGGCTTCCGATAGGAAATCAGGTTTAGCGCTGTCGGCTTCGATCTGCTGATAGTGGACGTCGACGGTTCGTGTTTCCATAGCCACGGCATCAGGGAATTCGGTCATGTTCCTTTCATCGTTGAATGTATAGATATAATCTCCCTTAAGCCGTCTCGATTCTCTCTTACCGACGAGGTATCCAACCCATTCCAGTCCCAGATTTGCGTAAGCAGCTTCCTTCTTCGCGTTGCTGAACGATCCGTAAATAGCCTTCAGCATGTGGTCGCGGATATATTCGGCATCTTCTATCTGATGAAGATCATTGCGCGAGAACTCCCATTTCCATGTGCCTGTTGTGGCTGAGTAATCACCTGCAACATCCATTGCCCAGGGAACATCAGGAAATGACACGGGAATTCCCGCATCATAGGTCCTCCATAGCACCGATGCACCCATAACCTTGTTGTCGGCTTCGGAAGGACTCCATAACTCTCCGTGTTCCTCCCAATTCTCATTGTATGTGGAAGAATCCTCCCGTCCGTACATGTATTCGGCGCCTGCCCAGTAACCAATCCAGCCATCGCCGGTACAATCGGCAAAAAGCGGGGCCGAGAAGCGCATCCTCTCTCCGGTGGCGGTCTGCCTTGCATCGATTGAGGTGATAATTCCGTCGGTGGTGTTCGCTGTGTATGCACGCCAGTTCAGGAAAATCTTAATGTTGTCGTACCTGGCCATGTTTGTATGCCTCTTCGTGTCGTCTTTTGCTGCTTCAGGCGATCCGTTGGGCCACCATACAGTGTTAAGCATGCTGATTATCCTGTCCGATTTCCAGGTTATTCCCTCAGTATGCACTCTTATTTCGCTGCTTGCATTACCACCCAGAACCGGCCTGTCGTGAATGATCGCAACAAGCAGCCCCTGTTCCGCGGCTGCAATTGCCGCAGCACAACCGGCAATTCCTCCGCCTGCTATGACAAAATCAAACTCAGCTGATTTTTCAGGTATTTCAGCTTCGCCGTGAAGCTTTTTCCTCCATGATGACAGTTCATCCCTGCCGGCCGGCGGCTCAGTTTTTTTCGTGCTCAGGTAAATAGCATCGCACCTTCCCTCAAAACCTGTAAGGTCCTTCAGTTCAATCTTTACCGCAGGATCCCTGATCAGGACTTTTCCTACATATTGCCAGTGCCATGTTTCACCGCCTGTTCCAAGAATGCTTTCAAGCTCATCGCCGTTGACGGCCAGTTTAAATCTCCCCGGGGCCTCCCAGTCTCCTGCAGCCCAGTTCTTTGTCCGAACCCAGATATGATATTTTCCTGCTGCCGGAATTGTAACAATGGTGGACGCATCCTTCACCGGATTTCCCAGTCCGTGAGCAAGAAGATAGGGTGATCCCATCTGGTCGGTAAACTGCGGGTCGACAAACCAGCTTCCCTTTTCCCTGAACGACTCGGCTTCAACAAGCAGTTCGTTGTGGTTATCCTTGCATGAAGCGGTCAGGTAAAGCAGAAAAATCAAGGGAGGGATAAAGAACTTCATAGCTCAATTGTGTTAATTCATTGCAGGTGCAGGAATCATTCTGTTTGCCGGAGCGGCTCTTATTTCCACTGCTGGTTTCAAAGGCAGCCGTGCATCCCTCATTGCGGCATTATATGCAAAGGATGCCGTTATTATAGCATTATGACGCAGATCGTCCAGCGATAGCCTTTCCCAGGTGTCCATAACAGTGTGGTATCCGCGGCCATATTCGATCTCGTCCTGAATAAACTGAAATGCCGGAAGGCCTAATCCGTCAAATGTCTGATGATCAGTTCCTCCCGTATTTCTGATGGTAACCGTTGCGGCTCCCATGTCCTCAAATGGCCTTAACCATTCTTCAAATATTGGTCTGGCCATATCATTGCCCTGGAGATATATACCCCGGTATTTTCCGCTTCCGTTGTCCATGTTGAAATATGCGGCAAACTTATCATAATCAGGCTTATGAACCCTTGTCTGCATGTCGGCAAGATATTTTTCGGCATATCCGCTCGATCCGGTCAGCCTGGGTCCGGTAAGATCGGTAAGACCATAAGCCAGGTCTTCAATTGCCGAATTCCTGGCGCCTTCCTGCTTGATCTTGTAAATCATTGACAGATCGGTCTTTTCGGTCTGTGACAATAATGATACAGGCAGCAACATGAGAAGCCATGCCCCGATGATGAGTCTTTTACTTTGCATTTGGTTGTCGTTAGGGTTATTAGTGAACTCAAATGTAGAAAAAAGAAAAACAGAGTGCCGGTATGAGGGACATTTTAACAATAGTTAACGTTAGACTATATCCGTCCGGGCATCAGGCTTGCGTTTTTTCCTGGGGAGAACAAGCCTGTTTTCATGAACCACGTTATTTTTCTTAATTTTGACCTTCGGTGTTTGACTTTATAATTTAAGATGATTTACCCCGAGAACTTTGAAAATAAGATCGGTTTTGACAGGATCAGACAGCTTGTTTCCGAATACTGCCTCAGTGAAATGGGCCGGGAGCTTGCTGAACTGATAAAGTTTGAGACAGACCACAATATTATTGTCTTCAACCTGTCGTCCACCTCGGAATTCCAGAAGATACTCAGGTTTGAGGACTATTTTCCTTCAGAACATTACTATGACATTTCTGTTTCGCTCAACAAAATAAGAATACAGGGCTCATTCCCCGAGATCTTTGAAGTCTTCGATCTTAAAAGATCAGTGGAAACCGTAAAGGAGGTGATAGCCTTTTTCAAGAAGAAGGAGGACAGGGACTATCCTTCCCTTAAATCCATCTGCGGCAAGGCAAAATTCTACCCATATGTTCTTGATGCGGCCGATAAGATAATAGATAAGGAAGGAAGAATACGCGACAATGCTTCACCAAGGCTGAGGGAGATACGAAATGATATCATTCAGAAGGGCCTCCTGGCTTCCCGCAGGCTCTCTTCAATACTGAAACAGGCACAGGCCGAGGGTATTGTGGATGCTGATACCTCTGCATCCGTCCGCAACGGCAGGGGTGTGATCCCGGTCAATACTTACGACAAGAGGAAGATAAGGGGATTGATCCACGATCAGTCGGCATCGGGAAAGACGGTTTTCATCGAACCTGCTGAGATCGTCGAAATTAATAATGAGATAATTGAACTGGGCTATGAGGAGAGGAGGGAGATAGTCAGGATTCTCACTGCTTTTGCCGACGATATCAGACCCTATATCGACGATCTTATCCAGGCAAATGATTTCCTCGGCGAAATTGACCTCATCAGGGCAAAGGCTCTCCTGGGGAACCGTCTCGGTTCGATAATGCCGGTTATCTCGCGCGGTCCGGTTATCTCGTGGAGAAATGCCGTTCACCCGCTTCTGAATATTACCTTCAGCAAGCTCCGTGGAAGGAAAGTGGTGCCTTTGAATATTTCTCTCGACGACAAAAACAGGATTATCCTCATTTCGGGCCCAAACGCCGGAGGAAAATCAGTCTGCCTGAAAACCGTCGGATTGCTTCAGTACATGATTCAGTGCGGCCTGACCATACCCGTTGATGAAGGATCTGAATCGGGAATATTCAATGACATATTCATCGATATAGGCGATGAACAGAGTATCGAGAACGACCTCAGTACTTACAGCTCACACCTGATAAGCATGAAGCATTTTTTGAAAAATGCTTCGGGAAAATCACTTATCCTGATTGACGAATTCGGAACCGGAACAGAACCTGTCATCGGAGGTTCAATTGCCGAGGCCATCCTTGGAGAATTCAACAATTCAGGGGCATACGGGGTTATAACAACGCACTATACAAACCTGAAACACTTTGCCAGTCTTACTGAGGGAATAGTCAACGCCGCCATGCTGTTCGATCACCACCTTATGCAGCCTCTGTTCCAGCTCAGTATTGGGAAGCCCGGCAGTTCATTCGCTTTTGAAATTGCCAGGAAGATAGGACTCCCGGAGGAGATCCTTAAAAAAGCTTCGGAAAAGGCGGGGGTGAAGAATGTTGATTTTGACAGGAACCTGAAGGATATAGCACGTGACAAGAGGTACTGGGAAAATAAGAGACAGGACATTCGCCAGCACGAAAAACGGCTTACTGAACTGATCGCCCAGTATGAAGAAGAGATGGCAGGCGCAAAAAACCTGAGAAAGGAGATTATTTCAAAGGCGAAGAATGAAGCCGGATCAATACTGGGCGAAACCAACAGGATGATAGAAAATACGATCCGTCAGATCCGTGAAACTCAGGCCGAAAAGGAGAAAACCAGGGAGGCACGGCAGAAGCTTGAGGAGTTCAGGGATGAACTCGGAAAGGAAACGCAGCCTCCGCTCATCCCTTCCGAAGAAAAGATGGTGCAGCTCGCCGGAAAAGCGAAGAAGTTTCGACCGGTTAACGAAGAACCGGTAAGGAAGGAACAGCCCGGCAGGGATATTCCCCTTGGGAAAGGCGATACTGTAAGGATGACCGATACAATGGCATGTGGTGAGATCATCAGGATAGAGGAGGGGATGGCCCGGATCGAGACAGGAAGCATGAGTATACTCGTGCCTCTCGACAAGCTTGAGAGAATAAGCAAGGCTGAATTCAGAAAGAGCATCAGGACCGGGCAGTCAGTCACCGGAACTGATCCGGTTATACAGTACAGGAAACTTGACTTCAAGCCCGAAATAGATATCCGCGGCGTAAGGGGGGAGGAAGCCCTGAACCGGGTAAGGGATTTTCTCGACACCGCTACAATGATCCAGCACCGGAACCTCAGGATCCTTCATGGAAAGGGCAACGGCATCCTGCGTCAGCTTGTGAGGGAATACCTTTCTACCATGAATGTAGTCAAATCCTTCCGCGATGAACATGTTGAAATGGGAGGATCGGGAATAACCGTTGTGGAGATGGATTTTTAGATGTTATAACATTGTTATAACAGGAAGGGTGTGCGGCAGGCGGTATGCGGTATGAGGAAGAGGAAAAAAAGGGACCTCCGAACAGGTCCCTTTTTCTGTCCATAATTTCCATTCTTTTCAATAAAGCTTTACTGAACCATAGCTTGACCGGACATATACTTTTGCGAGAGGGGAGCTGTCGCTGCCCACAATTCCGGTTATTTCACTCGAGTTATTCTCTATTATTCTGCTCTGATGGCTGAAATTGTTCTCGTCAAACCTCAGTTCGCCATAGGATGTCCTGGCATCAAGTTTATAGTTTGCACCGCTTTCAATCCCCAGTCTGACTCCTATATAGCGCGATTCGGACTCTATCGATTCAAATCCTGCAGGTATGTTTTCTACAGCTATTGATCCGTAGCCCCCGTCGAATTTGAGTTTTTTCGAAAGTTTACCAATATTGATATCGGTGTAACCTGCATCGAGCACAAGATTATTTATATTGTCGATAGTAAGTTTATCGTATTTGCATTCCGCAACAACCGAACTTGTTTTGTCAATGCTGATCCTGGAGTACTTGCTGTCGAGAAGCAGGGCCTGGCATTCATCTATGGTGAGGTCTCCGACGTAGCGTGCAATAATGTCTATCCAACCGGCTGTTCCGATTTCAGCTTTTCCGTAGGCTATGCTTATTGTGCTGACAGGTTTTTCATTCCCGCGAGTGAGTTGTTCAACCAGCAGATTCCCGTATTTGATGTCAATCTTTACCAGCCCCTCAACTTTTTCAATCTCTGAATTTCCATATCTGTTTACCAGGTTGAAGTTGATCCGTGAAGGCATGTTAACGGTATAATCGATGCTGAAACGTCTGGTGCCGCCGCCCCATCCCGAAAAGTTGAATTTTTCGTCGATGACTGTACGGGCTTTGAGAATGTCTCCTTCCTCACTGAACGCCACATCAATATAGTCAAGGTACTTTTGAGCCCGTTCGCGGCTGGGAAATTCAACGGTTACCTTAACGTCTATCGTAATTCTGTCCTGGTCCGACGTCTCAACAATGACCTTACCATACTTGTTGCTGATGTCGAGAGTTGCATTTGCACCTGCTGTCCATTCTTTGTGAAACTCCTTGGTGAGCTCCTGGGAGATAAGTCCCGGCGAAGCAAGGATTAGGCAGACGAGCAGTAGTGATCCCGTTTTAAATGCTTGTCTTTTCATTGTCTGTGTTGTTTTGATTTTCATTCCTTATGGATTTCAGCTGATCCACCAGGTACGACATTACTTCCACTTTCGTCTGGTAATGTTCTATCATGGCGTTTATTATTCTTTCATCGTTAGGATTGGCTTTCAGATCTTTCTGGAGCTGTACGTATACCGAATCCATGCTTCTCAGTTCGCTTAAGAGTATTTTTTTCTGTTCCGGATTGTTGTTAATATTGATTTCAGTAAGCTCGCTTTCCATCAGAATCACCTGGTGTTCGTAATAGTTCTCAACTTCCCTGTACTGGGGCGATACATCACTCAGGCTCATCCTGTCCCTGTCGGGCCTCAGGAAATGATCCCATGTCCAGAGCGATGAGAGTGTAACAAGCAGGGTGACCACAGCAGCCTTAAGAAGATACGGAACGATGCTTCTTTTGACCACCAGAGGCTTACATCTGATCTCCAGTTTCCTGTGAAATCTTTCAAAGTGTCCGTCCGACGGCTCGGCGCTGTCGAAGAACTCCCTGTTGTTTCTGATTATGTCTTCTATATTTTTCATTTTCTTAATTTTTTCATTTTTTCTTCATTTCGGCAATCAGCTTCTGCTTTGCCCTTGAAAGCTGCGATCTTGATGTGCTGCTCGAAATATTAAGTATCTCGGCAATCTCATCGTGATCGTAACCTTCCAGCAGATAGAGCGAGAGAATGATTCTGTATCCGTCAGGCAGTCTGTCGATTGCTTCCTTTACCTCCCCGACCTTTATATCGAGCTCCTCTTTCCTCACCGCGTCATCACTGTTCTCATCCCTTATCCCCACATGCAGTTCAATGTCTTCAAAGATCGCTTTTCTTCTGCTCAGGGCATCGAGCGAGCGGTTGATCACTATTCTCTTCAGCCATGCTCCGAAACTGACGGTGCCTGAGTACGTTTCAATCTTTTCAAAGGCCGACAGAAACGCTTCCTGCATAATATCCTCCGCTTCCATCGTATCGTTCACAATTCTAAGACTCGTGTTGTACATCGCTTTATAGTACAACTTGTAAATCTTGAACTGGGCTTTCTGGTCGCCAGTCTTGCATCCGTCCAGGAGATCCTGATGCAAGTTCCGGAATGCTGCTTCTGCATTTGCCATTTTCGGGTAAAGGCTGGTTTTTATACTTGTAGCTGCACCCACTGTCTTCCATTATTTCCAATGAAAAGACGGGATGGATGTTTTATTGCTGCATTCAATTTATGAGTTTTTGGAGATTTTAGTTAAAAAAAGCAAAATTATTCCCTGTGTTACTTCTCCGGATGAATAATCGAGCTCTGATCCAAACATGCTATGCGGTATTGAAAATATTATTAATGTCACGACTGCTGCCAGTAATGTGTAAACCCGTGTATCCCTTTTTTTGTTCATAACCACCGCCAGTATCCAGAACAGCAGTGCAATAAATGTTTTGTTGTCAGTCAGATCCCATCCAAATGGAACTCCTGTCCAGAATTCACCGAACGCAAACTTCTGAACCGCCGGGCCAAGTATCATTCCACCGGCTATAAGCGTTGTAAGAGTCCAGACCGAATACTTCCTGAAGGCTGGAAGGTTGAAAAGCGCCATCAGACCTGCCACGTTCGCAAGAAGCATGGCCAGAAACATGAATATTATGTGAGGTGTCAGTATGTACGACGGGACGGCTCCCTTGAACCTTATTACCACCGGTGTTTCCTTCAGGACGGTTGTGGTCCCCCTTGAATCGGTCAGTTCAAGGAAGTACTCTAATTTCCCGGCAGGCGGCTGCTTCGGAACAGCGGCGTATAATCCCTTTTCCTCCGTAATGCCGAATACCTTATTCATCAGCTTCGAATTGACAGGGTATACCTTATATATAAACTCACTTGAGCTGTACTCTTCCCCTGTCCTGTATCTCCTGTAAAACAGTCTGGCTTTTACCGCAGTGTCGGTGATCGCCAGCCTGACCTCAGGTCTCTCGTCAAGTCCCAGACTCCTTACCAACCTTACCTTTACCAGGGTATCATTTACTGTAAGGCAGGTATCACGCGGATTGGTGGGTCCTGTCTTCCTCTGGTAATATGCTGCCCCGAGGGTTATTATAATGGCCAGGATCCATAAAATGGTCTTCTTCATGGAGTACAGATTTATGTCTTAGACGTAATAGTGCTACAATTGTATCAGCAGAACTTCTTTTTTCCCGTTTCGCAATATCTCAACGCTGATTGTTTCCCCATGTTTAAGCTGGCCCATCCGGTACATGTAATCCTGGATATTGTTGATTGATTTGCCGTTAATGGCTGTGATGATGTCTCCTTTCTTCATGCCTCCCAGGGCAGCCGGCTTCCCCGGCGTTACCAGGTCGGCGCGAAGTCCGTTCTTTATATTACCGGCGAAATCGGGCATGATCCCCAGGGTGACTCCCTGCCTTCTCATGGTCCTGACAGCCTCCTGTTTTGGTCCGGCTTCAGTGAAGGCAAGCTTTTTATCGTCGTTGGCAAGCTTCTCTGCCACATTGAAGATAATATCCGAAACACTTGCCATTCCCTGATAATTAAGCTTTTCCCAGGTGTCGGAAGGTGTATGGTAATCGAGATGCGCTCCGGTTGTAAAGAAAAGGACCGGAATATCCTTGCCGTAGAATGCAGAATGGTCAGATGGTCCTGATCCTTCTTCTGACAATGAAAGATTAATTGAATTTGTATCGACCAGTGAGACAACTAGTTCCTTCAGGATGGGGGAGGTCCCGATACCTCCGACCTGCAGCGAACCCGAATCCCTAAGCCTGCCAACCATATCGAGGTTGATCATGGCATTGACTTTTGAAAGATCGACCGGCGGATTTTCGGTAAAGTGTTTTGAACCAAGAAGTCCTAATTCCTCACCTGAGAAACCTGCAAAAATGATGCTTCTCCTGTTTCGGTTATCTGTGAGGGCAAATTTCTCTGCTATTTCAATAAAACCAGCAACTCCTGAAGCATTATCGTCAGCCCCATGATGGACAGCAACTGTGTCGCCTGCACGGCTTGATGGTCCTCCCATGCCAAGGTGATCAAAATGGCCTCCTATTATCAGGTACTCATCCTTAAGATTTTCATCTTCTCCGTTCAGCACCATAACCACATTCCTGGTGTGGCTTTTTGTTACAATAACTTCTGATCCGGCTTTTACGGTCACACCTGTTGAAAAACCAACAGGCTTATGTGAGGTGTTTATTTCATTCTCAAGACCAGCCGTTGTTTTGTCCTTTGCTGATAATATCCTGTCGGCAACGTTCCTTTTTATTCTCAAAACCGGGATGCCTACAGGCCAGGCTTCATTCGACAGGCTGCTGAAAGTGTCGCTGTTGTCATTTACGGGCCCTGATACCATGAGAACACCGGCGGCCCCCATGTCTTTGGCAAGCATGGCCTTGTCCCTGTCACCGTTGAAGGGGATAAATCCGCTTACAGAAAGGTTCGGTTCCGGATCACCCCTGAGCAGGAGCACCCAAAGCCCCTTTACATTAAGGTCACGGTAATCATCCCAGTTAATGCTGTCATTGCTTATCCGGAATCCGTAACCGGCAAAAACAACTTCTGCAGTGTGTTCAGCATATCCGCTGAAGGAGAAGGGAGATATATCAATCTTAGGATCAAAGTATTGATCTCCGACCGACAGGAAATTCCTTTCCCCGGCGATAACCTTGTCAGAAATCTCAAACCGCTGGAACCCGTCTCCTGTCAGCGGTTCGAGTCCGGCCATCTGAAGCCTGTCCCTGATATATACTGCAGCCAGACTGTCTCCTTCAGTCCCTGTCATCCTGCCTTTAAGGTCGTCGGATGAGAGGAACCTGACATGGTCCTCCAGCTCTTTCGGATATATATTCTTTGAAATGCTGCTGTTGCACGACCAGGCGGCAAGCGCAGCCAGAAGTATTGCAAACTGAAATGTTCTTATTGTCACAAATTGATGTTATTCAAATAGTTTAAATGCTTCCTTTATTAGACCTATTGCCTCCATAAGCTGGGCCTCGGTGATTACGAGTGGAGGAGCAAAGCGGATAATGTGCTCGTGAGTCGGCTTGGCAATGACACCCTTGTCCTTCATGGCAAGGCAGACATCCCAGGCAGTCTTTCCGTTCTTTGGCCTGATGACCACGGCATTGAGCAGACCTTTGCCTCTGACAAGCTCGACCATATCCGATTTAATTCCTTTCATTTCACTGCGGAAAATCTTACCGAGCCTTTCTGCATTTTCAGCCAGCTTTTCATCTTTGAGCACTGAAAGCGCCGCAATGGCTACCTTCGCTGCAACAGGATTTCCCCCGAATGTCGATCCGTGTTCCCCGGGCTTGATGGTGAGCATTATTTCATCATCAGCCAGCACTGCTGAGATTGGCATCAGGCCGCCGGACAGAGCTTTGCCAAGGATAAGAATATCGGGCCGGACTCCTTCATGGTCGCAGGCCAGAAGCTTGCCTGTACGTGCAAGTCCGGTCTGGACTTCATCAGCTATGAAAAGGACATTGTTCTTTTTGCAGAGATCATATGACTTTTTCAAATATCCTTCGTCGGGAACAAATACACCGGCTTCACCCTGGATAGGCTCCACGAGGAATCCTGCAACATCTGGATCCTTCAAGGCCTCCTCAAGAGCAGCGAGGTCATTGTATGGTATTGTGATGAATCCGGGAGTGAAAGGTCCGTAATCGTTTCTTGCATCCGGATCGGTCGACATCGAAATGATTGTGATTGTCCTTCCGTGGAAATTACCCTCACAGCAAATGATCTTTGCATTTCCCTGGGCTATGCCTTTCTTCTTGTAGGCCCACTTGCGGCAGAGCTTAAGGGCAGTCTCATCAGCCTCAGCTCCGGAGTTCATCGGAAGAACCTTGTCGTAGCCGAAATATCGGGTTACAAACTCCTCATACTCCCCAAGCACAGAATTATAGAATGCCCTTGAAGTGAGAGCAAGTTTCATGGCCTGAGCGACCATGGCATCCACTATCCTGGGGTGACAATGACCCTGGTTCACTGCAGAATAAGCTGAAAGAAAATCGAAATATCTTTTCCCTTCAACATCCCAGACAAATGGTCCTTCTCCTCTGTCAAGCACTACAGGCAGCGGATGATAATTGTGAGCTCCGTACTTGTCTTCCCGGTTAATATAATCCTGTGAATTCATGTTACTGATAATTAGTTAGTTATATTATATTCAAAAATAAGGTACAATTTTACAAAAGCTTTTCGTCTTTTCCAAAAACTCCTGTCCCCATATTCAAGGCATGCAGGGAAAGAGTCTTGCAGTCCTGCAGTCCTGCAGTCCTGCAGTCCCTTAGTGCCTTAACGCCTTTCCGCCTTTCCGCCTTTCCGCCTTTCCGCCTCACACCTCACACCTCACTCCAGATCCGGTCTCAGCCTCCTCGTCCTTTCAACCGCCTGTTCATGCCTCCACTTCTCAATATTTGCTGAGTGTCCGGAAAGCAGTATATCCGGAACCTTCCATCCCAGGAATTCAGCAGGCCTGGTATAAACCGGAGGAGCAAGCAGGTCGTCCTGGAACGAATCAGAGAGGGCCGACTGTTCATCACCAAGCGCTCCGGGTATCAGCCTTACAACAGCATCGATAATTACCGCGGCAGGGATCTCCCCTCCGGAGAGGACATAATCGCCTATCGAGATCTCGCTGGTCACAAGATGATCCCTTATCCTCTGGTCAATCCCTTTATAGTGGCCTGCAAGGATAATTATATTGTTCTTAAGCGACAGCGCGTTGGCCTTTTTTTGAGTCAGCTTCTCCCCATCGGGCGAGGTGTAGATTATCTCGTCATAGTCCCTCTCTTTCTTAAGCTCTTCGATAGCCTTGTAAACCGGCTCAATCATCATCACCATGCCGGCGCCTCCTCCAAAGGCATAGTCGTCGACACTTTTATACCTGTCGGTGGCATAGTCGTGAAGGTTTACAATGTTGATTTCCACAAGTCCTTTGTCCCTGGCTCTCTTTACAATCGACCAGTTCAGCGGGCTATGAAGCAATTCAGGCAGAACTGTAAGAACATCAATTCTCATTCTTTTTCGTTTGCTCAAAATTAACAAAAAGCGCAGAATCGCAGTATTAAAATCCACCTGTCCCGGGAAAGTCAAATATTCCACCACTACGAAAATATTCGTATATATCGTTGCGAAAATATTCGTAAAAGGTTCAACCTCACACCTCATACATCTTTTGCTGGCAATTCATTAAAGGTTGATGAGATCCCGCATCCCGTAAGAAACCGGGATGCGGGATGACATGTCGTATGGTGATCATGGGGGTGAGGCCGCGGCGAGAGCAGCAATTCTGACCTTTTGGGAATGATTCACTCGCCGCGGCCTCACCCCACCTCCCCAATAGCGACCTGTCATCCCTCGCCGGATGATATCGGGAAACAAGGAGAATCCCCACATTGGAAAACAATCAAAGCGAAATAAGAGTAATCAGTGACTACGAGGCGAGGGATCTCATTCAACCAGCACTGCGCTGGAAAAATTATGTACGGAAGACTCCCAGGGTTAAGTTGTGGCTTATATTTCCAGGATTTTTTACCGTACAATCAGGACCACCATTACGAAAATATTTGCACATATCGTTGCGAAAATATTCGTAAAAGGTTCAACCGCACACTTCACACCTCACACCTCACACCTCACACCTCACACCTCACACCTCATAGTTTTAAAAGTAGTCATCCAGATATTGAAGAATGCTGATAATCTCATTCTGAGTATTGAGTCTTCCGGATGCACTATTCCTGATATATTTCCTTATGACATCAGATTTATCCGGATAAGCTTTGCAAAGCGCATGTCCGTTGAATTTTCTAAATACAGATAATCTGGAATCAGATCTGATGAAATATATCGGCTGCTCAATGAAAATATCTTTCATTGAAATTTTACCATTGACTGAATAATTTTCCTTTCTCAAAAAAGACTTTGAACGGTAGATGTATAATTTGATTCTGTTAAAATCTATTTCCTGCAGAAAGCATGAAGTTGAATCACTTACGAAATCTTTCCTGATCTTCATTCTCGTGAAAAACACGGCTGAGTCACCTCTGAAATAATTGAAATGAAAACCCCTGACTGATTCCTTATCCACTTTTATCACATTATTCAGGACCGGTTCCCTCCAGAAAAGTTCATCGGTCAAACCATTGTATCTCAAAAAGACATTACTGATTTTATCACCTGTCTCAAGCAACAGATCACCTTCGATCCAGTCCGGGTTAACGTAGGTATCCGGCTGAAGATCTCCTGTATATAACTCACCTGCAACATTCTGATATGGGACCTGCTGGACCCTGGCAAACTCGTTCTGCCTCACCTGCCCAGCTGATGGTGCAGAGGTCAGAATTAAACCTGATATGATAATGTGTCTGATTTTCACCGGATTATTTTGCTTTTACAGTTATCGTTGCAGAACCTGCAACCGGCAGGCCGCTTCTTGTAATTCCCTGGACATTTATAACATAATCCCCCTGAATGTCCGAAGACCAGACAGTAAAATCCATTTTGCTACCATGAGGTTTGAAGTCAGGTTCCCAGAAAAGCACATATCTCAGATCGGGATAATGTGAAGGAAGGTCTGCAGGATTAAAATGCTTTGGTTTAGTAAAACTAATACTTTCATCAGTTTGTGTTTGTCTGAAAGGTTGCGAAAAACTTATGTTTTTAATTGCATCCTTCTTGCTTGTCACGTTAAGTATTCCGTTGAAATATAACCCGTTAAAATACCTGACATTAGGAACGGTTTCAATATATCTGATATCATTTGAGCCCAGGTCAATGATCTGATTCACATTGTCGATGGGAACTCCATCGAGTAATATCAGGGGTTCTTCATCCGAAACAATCTGATATTGGAGGGAGGGAAAACCGGCTGAATAAGAGCCATTGTTTTTCCTTATCCTGAGACCAGGTATTATCTCCCGCGATAATTCAAAAAAATCATTAAGCTCAATATAATCTGACGGATAGATTGTCGGATAAGTTTTGAAATAAACTTCAGGGGGTAAATGATATGAACAAAAAGTCTCAATCGTATCTGGTTTAGCCTCTGATCCATAATATCTTGCTACCTGTCCTGTCTTAACAGCTCTTTTAATGAACTCCCTGACATAATTCCTGTTAAAATCCCGGGTCGGCTGGAACGGTTCTTTCATTGTATATCTTGAATCCAGGGTGATTTGAGCATTTGCCTTACTTCTTAGCTTCAAATAGATCTCTTTGCCTTCATACCAGGGATTCAGGTATATGCAGAACTTACCCGATGAATCAGTCGTGGTGTATTGAAGATTCGGAACAGTATCAATTGCCGACAAAAATATGGTATGGCTTTCCAGTGGTGATGAGAAATTAATTCCTGTCTTTACTGTTCCTGGTATCTCTGAAACAGTCCCCTGAATTACAGATGTGCCGGATTCCATTTCGTAAGTAATCCCCGGGCCATTGAGATTTGTCTGACTTTGACCTTCCGGGTCTTTTAAGAAAGATTCCGTAATTGACGGAACCGGCTGTGAATAATCGATTACCTGGCTGACTGAAATTGAAAGAGATAAAATTTCATTGACAGGCATTTCCCCCGGCTCAACTGTAAAAATGATTTCTTCTCTTCTTTCATAGATGTTTTTGTCCGTCAGTATTCTAAGATTCAGGGGCCCTGGTTTTGGAACATTTGAGCTTACATTTACCCCTGATGATTGCCGATCTTTTTCCGGAAAATAACTGACATCGTCATCAAACCTGTTTGCAATTATTATTTCTTTTCTGAAGATGGTTTCGGGACGATTTCGCATGAAGTTTGTAAAGCAGACTATCTGATAAAATCCTGTTTTTAATGTATCGGCAAGCTTAATTGAGCCATATGACACTCCATCCATTAGTTCTAACCTTGAATGTGAAATAACTTCAGATTTTTCATCCCGTATTATGAAATATGCAAATCTGCTTGAATCTGAGCAACCAGATTTCAGGTATAGCTTGTAGTAAAGGTGATCACCTGCAATGTAGAAATTACGGTCAGTATGAAGGTAGACCGTTTCAGTATTGATTAAACCGGCGGACGGATCATCCGGCCAGGATGATCCGGGAATTAACAAAAGCATCATTAACACAGCCAGATTCGTCATTTTGCAGTTCTTTAATCCCCGGTTTAAAATATCCAGAAGGGAGGTTTCTCATTAACCAGACAACCATCAGGAAAGACCGGAATCACACAGGGTATTTGTTTTACTGGAACCTGATCGGTAGAAGGATTTCTAAGTCCTATTTTATAGGCTGTCTGATTTAGTGCAGAAACTTCAAAAAAACCGAAAGCTGCCTTTTCAGGATCCGAGATACATTTAATATTGCCCTCCAACCTGACCGAAATCGGATCAAAGAGCTTACCTTCGGCAGTGATCTGGTCTTCGATCTTTTGATAGTAATTGTAAGCATCATCATTAAGTGAATAAAGATCAATATACATCACCCTGCCGGAAATGTTATAAACATTTCTCTCTCCTGTCGGTATGCCTACTGAAGTAATATCCGCCTGTAATGACCCCGGCCAATAGGCTGTCCCTTCTGTATATGTCAGGTTATCAACAAAATAAATGGATTTATTTTCTATTGAGTTAGTGCTTTTGCCCGGAGGGGAAGTTAATATCAATTCTTTCATTGTTTTATCCAATTGCCAGCAATAAAACATATACAAGGGTGGATCGATATTGGGCGGTGGGATGAATAATGAATAGGTATACAATTTTAACAGTTTCACATCAATCCTGAATCCGGGAAGTTCAGCTTTTTTTCCTTCAATATTTAAAAGAATTCTGGCGCCGGTAAGCTTCCGTAGTACCTGGTTAAACCTGCTGATATATTCCTGATAATCATTTACTGCATAAACTGAATCCGGCTCATATTCAGAAAGCATCTTTTGTGATGTCGATTCAAAAACATCTCCCTCGTGTGTTTCTATTCTTAAAACGTACGAATCTCCGGGTTTCACAGTGAATACTGAGGCATCAGAAACATAATCGCCATTATCCGTTTCCACAAAGTAAATTTCTGATCCGTTATTATCGGTTACCGATACTCTTGCATTACTTATGGGTTCTGTTCCCTCCGATGAATAGAATTGAGATGCGTAGTAAAGTTTAATATGATAACTCCCTGCCCTGTTTGTTATCAGTCCGTCAACTACCATTATCTTTTCAGCGTTATCTATGCCGGTAGTATAGGGTTTGTAACAGGAAATCATCATCAAACCGGTAAGCAGGATCATCACGATGGTTTTATTACTCATCAGAAGGAAAAGTTATAAGTTAAGGTCGGCAACGGTCTGCCGATTATGTAAAGCATATAAGTGTCATAAATCCGGAATTGGTTGTCAACCATATGTTCCTCTTTCTTGTAAAACACCGAATAGGGATTCTGACGGCCATAAAGGTTAATTATGGAAAAAGTCCAGCTTCCCTTGTACGACTTCTTGATTTTAAGTGATTTGTCGTAAGTCAGGGATACGTCAAGTCTGTGATAGTCAGGTAACCTGTATTTATTCCGGTCGGAAAAGTATATCAGCTGATATCCACTGTAGTCATATTTCAGTTCGGGCAGGGTAACTGGTCTTCCTGTACTGTAATTAAAGGTTCCGGCAAACCGCCAACGCCTCGTAATGTGATAATTGAGGTTAATTACCAGATTATTCGGCCTGTCAAAGTTAGAAGCAAAGACACTGTTCCGGTTGATTTGTTCTTCCTCAAAGCGCCCGGTAGTTCTCTGAAGTGATCTTGAGAAAGTATAGCTGATCCAGCCTGTAACAGCTCCCGTGTTTTTCCTCATAAACACTTCTGCACCAAAATTGCTGCCTTTTACATTCACCAGGGAACTCTCAATATATGGATTCAAAAGAATTACTGCACCGTTCTTATAGTCGATGGAGTTAGTAATCCGCTTGTAATATACCTCGAAGGAAGTCTCTATTGAATTATCCCCGAAATTCCTGAAATAACCAAGGGCAATGTGATCACATTTCAAAGGCTTATGATATTCTGAGCTTAGTTTCCAGATATCGCCCGGGGTCATTACTGAAGTGTTCGACACCAGGTTGATGTACTGGTGGATCCTGTTATAGCTTAGTTTAAGTGATGATTTGTCTGAGAGACTGTATTTGACTGACAACCTCGGTTCAAAACCGGTATATGTCTTTATGATCTCACCGGAGGAATGAAAAACCGAATCAATAACGGAAGTTGGAGTCAGCGGAAGATCAGGGTCATAGATATAAGATTTTAGAGGCCCCAGGTAATTGTATACCGGAATTCTCAGCCCGGCATCTGCTGAAATCCTTTCTGATACCGAAAAATTATCGCTTATGTAAAAAGCGCTTTCAAGTGCCTGTTCTTCCTGTAATGAAAAAAAATTTACTTTTGAAGCAAGGCCTTCAGGATTTATTTCGCCGGGCATAATTCTGTAAAGGGCACTGTTCAGACCGAACTCTATTTTGTGGCCACTGGAAGGGAACCATGAAAAATTGAGTTTGGCATTTTTATACTGAAGCTTTGTGTTAATTCTGTATGCTTCACCCGGACGAAGTGTGTCGGATTCTTCAATATGGTATTTATAATTGCTGATCCCCACGGAAAGGTCAAAAAACAGGTCGGAAGAAAATGTATGATTCCACTTTGCCGATGCAAGGAGGTTATCGTACTGATATTTAGTGAATTTTGAGAATCCGAATCTGTCAAAGCTGTAATATGCAAACAGACTTATTTTGTTTAATTGGTTTATATTATAGGTTAGCTGAGAGTTAATGTCATAGAAGTTTGCGGAGCTGTTCATCAGGTCAACGTCGGGTACCTTATGAAGCAACCAGTTTGAGTATGAGGACCTGGCGCTCATAAGGAAGGATCCTTTATCCCCTGTCACCGGGGTCTCGACATAAATCCGGCTGTCAATGAGACCGATTCCTCCTTTTACACTGGTTTCGGTCTTGTTTTCCGGCCCAAAGGTCATCTCGAGCACAGATGATGCCCTCTCTCCGAATTTGGAAGGTATCCCGGCTTTGTACAATGTTACCCCTGAAATGCCGTCAGAATTGACAACAGAGGTAAGGCCGAAGAGGTGTGACGGATTAAACAGAGGAACATTTTCGAGAAGTATCAGGTTCTGGTCGGCACTTCCGCCGCGGACATTGAAACCTGTTCCAAATTCCCCGATGGTCTGGACGCCAGGGAGAAGAGTTATGCTTTTCAGGACATCATTTACACCCATTGACAGGGGAAGCTCTTTTACCGACAATGCATCAAGCTTAACATAGCTCATCTGAGTGCCGGAGATGTTAATATCGGGCCTTTCCGCCGTAATGACAACTTCATTGAGCTTTATTGATTCAGGGTAGATTGACAAACTTATATATCCATTGCTGAATAGTTGCACTCTCCGGACAAGTTCGTCATAACCCATAAAGGAAATCGTTAACGAATGAGAGCCGGCAGGAAGGGTTATGCGGAATTCTCCGTTTTTATCAGTATTTGCACCGGTTTTTAGCCTGTCACAAATGATCGATGCACCAGGTAAAGGATTGCCATTTGAGCCGTCGGTGATCTTTCCTGAAAGTGTTATTCTGGAATACTTACCTGATTCCAGTGGATTTCCAATTCTTATCAGATCCGGATCTTCCTGTTCGTCAGTGCCGGAAACCTCTGGTGTTATGGGTGTGAAAAAGAAGGAAACAGAATCGATTGTAATTATTGAGTAATCTGTTTCTGATTCGAGCCGTTTAAGTACCTGAGAAAGTTTCAGTTGAAGCAGGGAAGAATTAAAAACCCGCATCCTGAACCATTCAGGTTTGTAATACAGACTAATGTTGTTTTTTGACTGTATCTGGTTTGCGAGCTCTTCAAAGGAAATGAATTGTACTTTATTGACTTCCTGAGACTGAATTGTACCTGAATATAATAAAAGTATCAGACAACCAAGAAAAACAAAAAACCTCATCCTTTTAATAATCAGATTAATAACCTCATTCATTTTCTGATGAATGACAACTCCTGGCTGCAAATTTCATACCATGCAGGCATGAAGAAGCTCAAAAATAAAATTATTATTCGGTCCTTATTGAGCTTGCCGGATTGGTAATCGCCGCCTGGTATGCCTTGTAGCTGATTGTAATAAAGGTGATCACTACTGTCAGGAGTGCAGCAGAAATCAGGAGAGGTACGCCGATATTTGTCCTGTAGACATAATTCTCCAGCCAGTTGGTCATGAAATAGGAGGCCACGGGCAAGGCAATTACAATCGATATTACTACCAGGATAAGGAAATCCTTCGAGATCAGCCTGACAATCACTCCCTCGCCGGCTCCGAATACCTTCCTTATTCCTACCTCCTTTGTCCTCTGTTCAACCATGTACGAGGCAAGTCCATATAATCCAAGACAGGCGATCAGTATGGCAAGTATGGTAAACATTGTGAATATCAGGCCTCGTTTTTCATCAGCTTCAAACTGCCTGTTGAATCTATCCTTCAGGAATGCGTAGGAATAAGGCTGGTCAGGAAAAACCTCCTTCCACGTATTCTCAATGAAACTGAGTGTCTTTTCCATATTGTTTCCGCTGAGTTTCACGTAAATAATGTTGGTGTACTCGCGATACACCAGCATCAGTGATTCAATCTCATTATACATACCAGTCTGATGGTAATCAGCCATAACCCCTATTACTCTGGCCATGATGGCGCTTCCATCACCGAGTTCCACCTTCTTGCCTATCGGTTCACTCCATCCCATTCTTTTGGCAAGAGTCTCATTGACAACGACTCCGGTAAGAGTGTCGGATGGCATGTCCTGGCGGAAATCGCGTCCTTCCACCATTTTTATTTCGAGGGCATCAATGAAGTCGTGATCGACAACCGCAAAGTTAATGCCCCTCTGCGCCATTCCCTGGTCGGTTTCCATATTGAAGATTACTTTTGCTGAACCTTCACCTATCGCGGTATTGGTTGATATGACGTATTTTATATCCTCATTCTTCAGAAGCAGCTGCTTCAGAACCGGATACTTGCGGATCATCTGCTGATTGTTGAGCTGTAGCGAAAGCACGTTCTCCTGGTTGAATCCCTGGCGCGTCGCGTGGACCGGGCAGTGGCAAGGTTCATATAGTTCATCGCGGCAATAAGCAACAGGAAAACAGCAACTATCGCGAATATATAAACGTATGATATGCTTCCCGTGGGTTCGGGTTCACCTGCATTTGTTGAATAGAGATGGATCTTCTTTATTGGTTCAAGTATGTACTCAATGTTTATTTTCAACGGACCGAAAATTGACTTCATATGGGCTTCGTACATCTCCTGGATTTTTGTCTCGAAAGCTTTTGCGTCAAGTCCTTCAGGCAATAAAAGGTATGTAAAGACTCCGAAGTTACCCCAGCTGCCAAGCTCTTTTGGCAGGTTATTCCTTGCTGCCAGTGCTTCGAAGCGGAAATGCGAGTTAGAGGGAACATCCTCAATCACACCGGTTACTTCATATGTATTGCTGCCCTCTGTGAGAATTTTCCCTATCGGATCGGATTTTCCAAAATACCTGTTTGCTGCTGTCTCGGTAAGAACAATCTTGTTTGGATCCCTGACTGCCGATTTTACATCCCCCTTGAGTACCTTATAGGTAAAGATTTCAAATACCGTGGAGTCGGCATAAAAAAAGTCCTCTTCGATATATTCCTTATCCTCGAACTTATAAGCTGCCCGCGGCATGTTTATAAACCGGGTGAAGGACTCCACTTCAGGATAATCGCGGGCTACCTGCGGTCCGAAAGGGATCTGCGCAACTATCCAGGTAAACTGGTCATCCGTCTCGGTAATGGTCGAGGACACCCTGAAAATCCTGTCGGCTTTCTCGTGATACCGGTCATAACTCAACTCATCAACCATTAATGAATTGCCTTGAAAAGAGGTATGAGGGTTGAGGCGTGAGGTGTGAGGCTGAAACCATTATGAATATTTTCGCAACGATATGTACGAATATTTTCGTAATGATTATCATGTTTGGGACGGTAGAAAATCCTGGAAATAAAAGCCACAACTTAACCCTGCGTGTCTTTCGCACATAACAGGAGAATTTAATACATCTTGTTTATAAGCTGCCCGATCTCATCCCGGTTCTTAAGAGGAAAACTGTGACTCCTCCCATCCCTGGTAACGACATTTATTCCTTTTGGAGCAAATAATCCATTTTTATAGAAGATGACCTCAAGAATATTTTCGAAAAGAATCTCAAGGTTGAATTTGTCCAGTTCCTCCTTCAGAGTCCTGAAACAGATCCTCTGGTTTGTTACAATAAGTTTGCCTTCAATAGTTTTATTGTCAATAACCTGGTTGGTATCTCCGGCTTTCAGAACAACCTCATTGGGATTTAATTTGACTGTCATTTTTCCTGGTTTTTATAAAGACGTTTATGATTAACGGATGTTGCAAAAAAAAAATCAAAAATTGAGGATGTCAAAAAATTAGACAAAGATTATTAACTTGGACGTTCAAATCAGAGTTTATGGTTAAGGAGTTGCAGAAACTTGTTCACGGGCCGTCGCCCACAATGATAAACGTTCTGAATATCGTGCAGAAGGTGGCTGCCACCGATGCCAATATCCTGATTACCGGTGAAAACGGTACCGGCAAGGAATTGCTTGCAACCGAGATCCACAACAGGTCGGGCAGGGCAGGGGAGCTCCTGATAAGCCTTGATATGGGATCGGTGCCTGAAACATTGTTTGAAAGTGAGCTGTTCGGACATGTGAGGGGCGCTTTCACTGATGCCAGGGACGATCGCAAAGGAAAATTTGAACTGGCTTCCGGAGGCACTCTTTTCCTTGACGAGATTGGCAACCTTCCTCTTCATTCCCAGTCCAAACTCCTTAATGCCCTTCAGAGCAGAAAGGTGGTGAGGGTTGGCTCCAATCAGTCTGTTCCTGTTGACATTCGCCTGATCTGTGCAACCAACCGCGATCTTAATAGTATGGTAGCAGAGGGAAAATTCAGGGAAGACCTTCTTTACCGTATAAATACGATAGTAATTGATGTGCCTCCCCTGCGCGACAGGGTTGATGATATCCCCATCCTGGCTTCTCATTTTCTGAAAATCTACTGTGAAAAATATAACAGGGAGCAGATGCGCTTTAACACACATGCCCTTGAGAAACTTGCAAATCACAGCTGGCCGGGTAACGTGAGGGAACTTCAGCATGCCGTTGAAAAAGCTGTTATTATGAGCGATTCATCAGTTTTGCTGCCATCCGATTTTGAATTCGGACCTTCAATAAAAAATCTCCATCTCCGCGAGCTGACCCTCGCGGAGATGGAGTCGAAGTATATTGTGGATTGCCTTCGGAGGAACGGGAACAATATCAGTGTTACTGCTTCCATGCTCGGAATTACCCGTCAGACTCTCTACAACAAGCTTAAAAGGATCGACAGAAACCTTATCAGCTGACTATCTGTCCGTCGAACAGGTTCACTATCCTGTGTGCATAACCGGCATCCCTTTCAGAGTGGGTTACCATGATGATTGTAGTCCCTTCCTTATTAAGTTCCGAAAGTAGGTTTATTACCTCAATACCGTTTTTTGAATCGAGGTTACCTGTAGGCTCGTCGGCAAGTATGAGCCTGGGATTTGCGACGACAGCCCTGGCTATTGCCACCCTCTGCTGCTGCCCTCCCGAAAGCTGCTGAGGAAAATGTTTTGCACGATGAGTGATCTTCATCCTGTCAAGAGCATCCTCCACTTTCTTTTTCCTTTCACTGGTCTTCATCTTGAGATAGATCAGCGGAAGTTCCACATTCTCGAATACATTAAGCTCATCGATAAGATTGAAGCTCTGGAAGACAAAGCCGATATTGCCTTTGCGGAAAACCGTCCTGTCGCGCTCCCTGAGGTTTGCCACCTCGGTCCCGTTAAAGATATAGCTTCCCGAGGTCGGATTGTCAAGCAGGCCAAGGATATTCAGTAGCGTTGACTTTCCGCATCCTGATGGTCCCATAACTGCTAGATATTCCCCCTCCTTTACGTGGAGACTGATCTTGTTCAGAGCTGTGGTTTCAACTTCCTCAGTTCTGAAGACCTTTGTTAATTCGTTGGTTTTGATCATGGCGCTGATTATTTGCTGTTTTTATTCTAATTTGATTTTTTGAAGACAAGTTTTTCGTTTTTGCCAAAGGTTTCATAGCCTGAGACTATTACTTTTTCACCCGGAGTGAGTCCTTCAAGCACTTCGTAATATTTCGGATTCTTTCTTCCAAGGGTTATATTTCTCCTGACAGCGAATGATTCCGAGGGATCGAGAACGAAAATCCATTGTCCGCCGGTCGCCTGAAAGAAACCGCCGAGGGGAACCAGCAATGAGATTTTTGGCTGACCAAGCTGCAGGCTTGTATAATATGTCTGACCTGACCTGATATTATCCGGCATGCTGTCGGCAAATACCATATCTATCTCGAAGGTCCCGTTTCTGACTTCCGGATATACCCTCCTGACAACCAGGTCAAAGTTATGTCCCTGCCTGTCGAGAGTTGCTGTCAGCTGTGTTTTGACCCTGTCGATGTAGTGCTCGTCAATCTGGGCGGTCACCTTGTATGAAGTAAGTACATTTATCTGGCCCATGTTGGCTCCCCTTGAAATCGACTGGCCAATCTCGGGGACCAGAAGACCGAGCTGTCCGTCGACCGTGGCCTTTACGTTCAGATTCTCGACCCGCTGCCGTACAAGCGCCAGGTTCTTTCTCATGTTTTCGAGGTTGGCCTTGAGAGTTTCCACCTGAACCGATCTGAATATTGAATCCTGTCTCTGCCTTTCCATAAAAAGATCCCTCGATTGCATAGCCATATCCAGATCTTCTCTCGATCTCAGATATTCTTCCCTTGAAATGAGGTTGTCAGCGATCAGCTTTTCATTCTGCCCGAAATTCCTTTTTTTCCTTTCAATATCATATTTCAGGCTGATGAGTTCCCTCTTGATCGAGATCCTTTCCTGTTCCATGGTAACCTGTGTGTTCCTCAGGAAGTTCTCTTTTTCGGCAAGCTGAGCCTCACTGTCGAGGATATTGAGGTACAGGTCAGGATTGCTGAGCCTCAGAATTATATCTCCCTGCTTAACCATGGAACCCTCTTCAATCAGAATTTCCTCGACACGGCCGCCTTCCTGAGCGTCAAGGAAAATTGTGCTGATGGGTTCCACTGTACCGGGAACGGTTATGTAATCATTGAACTGGCCTTCGGTAACTGTTTCTATGATCAGCTTGTCTTTCTCCACCTTGTATGTTGAAGTCCGGTCGGTGAAAAAGGCCATGTAAAACAGGACAATTATGATTGTACCAAAAATTATATAGCCGATATGCTTCTTCTGAAGTCCTTTTTTCTTAGGTAATGCTCTGTCCATCGATTCTATGCGGGTATCCATTGTTTTGATTGTTATGTTACTTGTTGCTGGTTGCTTGTTACTGGTTGCGCCCTGTGCCCTGCGCCATTACTTCTTCATCCATCAATAAGTCCTTCATATTCTCCCGTGGTGTAAAACTCTATGGTCATTTTCCTGATAAGCAGCTGCAGCTTTGTCCTCAGTGCTTCAGTTTCAGCTCTGAATAGTGTTGTTCTGGCTGCCGAATAATCTGTTACATCCGTCAGCCCTGCCTCGAACTTCTTCTCAACCGCCTCGAACGATTTTTTATTGAATTCGAGGTTGGAGGCAGCTGCCGTATACTCACTCTTACCTCTGTTATAATTGAGGCATGCATTCTCGATATCGGTATACAGGTTGTTCTTCTCCTGTTCCAGACGGAGTTCGGTGTCACTTTTTCTCAGCTTTGCCTGCCTGATATTCCTTCCGACAGTATAATTATTGAAAATCGGTATGTCGAGACTCAGATATACTGCCTGGCTGTTGTTGTTCTTGAGCTGGGTTGTGTAGGCATCCTGTTCAGGCGCATCGTCGCTTGTAATTTTATAGAATCCGGTATATATCGCACCTCCTCCCGACAGCCGTGGAGATAAATTTCCCTTTGCCGCGGCAACCTGTCGTTTCGAAGCCTTCAGCTCATAGTCAATGGCCCTGAGCCGCGGCAGGGTAGAGGCTGCTATGGAGTAAATGCTGTCGACGCTGAAGATTTCGTCAGTGATCAGAATGTTGTCAAGATCGGGCATCTGAATTTCAAATTTGGATACCGGTCCAAGCTGAAGCATCTGTTTTAAGGTTGTGAGCGCCTGGCTCGCCGTATTCGACGCAATTGTCCGGGATAGTCTGTCTTCCGAAGCCCTGCTCTCCAGCTCGAACTGTTTTGAGAGCGCTTCTTTGCCCGTTTCAACAAGCTTCGTTATCCTGTAAAGCTGTTTTTCCGACTGTTCCGCCTGCATTGTGGCTGCCACTTCAAGGCCCTTTGCATAAAGAACCTGATAATAGGCTCCGAGGATATTCACTATTACAGTATTCCTGTAGACTTTTTCGGTTTCAATCCCGGCATTATGCATGAATTTGCTTGCTGCCATGGTGTTAAGCGCGGCAAATCCCGTGAAAAGCCTGAATGACGTGTTGACGGAATAGGAGTTGCTTATGTTCTGCTCGAATGTAATAAGGTTTGTTACCGGGTCGATAGACCTCCCGAATCCCATCTGTGCATCAGATCCGAAATTAAGGGAAGGCAACATGTCCATCCTTGACTTCAGAAGATCTGCCTCAGCCGATTCGGTCAGAAGCATCTGCCTCTGAAGACCTATATTGTTCTCCACGGCATAATTTATGCAATCCTGAAGGGTCCATAGCTTTGTCTCCTGGGCAGACAGATTTCCATAACCTGTTATTAGAAGAAGTAATAGTAAACGGATTATCCTGTTCATTTTCTTTTTTGAAGTTTAAGTTGAACAATCAAAATACATGCCGACTTTATAAAACACAGAAATAAAGCATTATAACATTATTTAACGTATATATTGTGTAAAATAAAAAGACAGCATTATGTCTAACTATCATACAGCATGCCGTTATGAAAGGACTTCAGGATGACCCGGAAGGTTACTGTCCGCGACCAGCTATAAACCGGGAGTTGTTCTTAATAAGATAAAAAGTGTATATTGGGTTAAAAAATCAGGATATGGAATGCCGGACCGGATGCGGAGCATGTTGTATTGCCGCCTCAATTTCTTCGCCAATACCCGGGATGCCGGAAGGAAAACCAGCCGGGGTAAGATGTCCTCATCTCACAGATGTTCTGAGATGTGCTCTTTTCAACAGCCCGGAGCGACCGGCAGTATGCTCTGCCTTTAAAGCCGAACCGGAGTTTTGCGGCACCAACCCGGAAGAAGCCTACCGTATTTTATATGAATTAAGCCGTTAGAAAAGTCTTGCAGTCTTGCAGTCTTGCAGTCTTGCAGTCTTGCAGTCATGCAGTCGTGCGGTCATGCCTCACGCCTCACGCCCTTACGCCTTTACGCCTTTACGCCCTAACGCCCTTACGCCTTTACGCATTACGCCCTAACGCCCTGCTTCATATACCACCCTGCCTCCTGTTATCGTGTAATCAACCTTCGTCTTCATTATCTGATCTTCCGGTATGGTGAGCAGATCCCTGTCGGTGATAACAATGTCTGCCAGGTATCCCGGTTTTATAATGCCCTTCCGGTCTTCCATGAACTGGGCATAAGCCGAACCGAGGGTATATAATTCTATAGCTTCCTTCATCGTTAGCTTCTCTTCCGGAAACCAGCCTTCACCTTCCTCTCCGAGCCTGTCTTTTCGGGTGACGGCAGCGTAGAGTCCTTCCATGGGATTCAGCGGTTCAACCTGATAGTCGGTTCCGAAAGCAACCTTTGCTCCGGCATTCAGCAGGCTTCTCCATGCATAGGCTCCTTTGCTCCGTTCTCCTATCCGCTTCTCACAGAACCTCTTGTCGGAGATGCAGTGGGTTGGCTGCATGGAAGCAATCACTCCCAGTTCCCCGAACCTTGGTATATCAGTCTGACTCAGGGTCTGGGAATGCTCGTCGCGGTGCCGGCTGTCGCGCCTGCCGTTGTTGTTCAAAGCTTTTTCGTAGGCATTGAGCGTCCAGTTATTTCCCTTGTCACCTATTGCATGAACACCAATCTGGAAACCCATGCTGTCGGCTGTTACAACCATTCTTTCAAATTCCTCGTAAGGCATCATTGCAAGTCCCGATGTTCCGGGGTTGTCGGTGAAGGGTTCAAACATGAGGGCTGTTCCCGAACCGATTGTTCCGTCGATGAATGCCTTAAGGTAACCGAACCTGATCCAGTTGCCCGCGGCCGGATACTTCTTCCTTAGTTCATCATACTCTTTCAGGTGTTCAGTATCACCCGTCAGAGGTTTACCAATGTCAATCCTCGCTGTCAGACTGCCTTCAGCCTGCAGGTTTTCATAATCGCTGAAATCGGCCGATCCCGGGATCTGTACACTGGTGACTCCATATTCCGCGGCCTCTTTCAGTGCAAGCAGGTAACCCTGTTTCAGTCTGTCGGCCTCTTCCGCCGGTGTCCGGTCGGGTTTGACGGCTCCTGTCTTAATAAGTCGTTCCGCACTCTCCTTGAGTATTCCCGTGGGTTCTCCGGTTACAGGATCCTTCTGAATCTCTCCGCCAAAAGGATCGGGAGTGTCTTTTGTAATGCCCGATTTCTTCAGAACATAGCTGTTAACCAGTACCGAATGGCCGTCGGCACGGCTTAATACCACCGGATTATCCGGAGAAACCCAGTCGATAAGTTCTTTTGAAGGCCACTTCCTGTCGTTGAACATCTCGTGCTCCCAGTGGCCGCCTTCAATAAGCTGACCGGGTTTCGACTTTTCCACCTGCTCCTTTACCTTAAGGGTTATCACAGCCGGATCGGTTGTGTATCTGAGTTCAATATAATCGGGATCGAGGGGGCCGAAATGAACATGGGTATCGTTGAATCCGGGAATCACCAGCCTTCCGCGCGCATCAATGATACGGGTTTTGCCTTTTTCAATGAACGGGCTGATTTTCCCGGCTGTGCCGGCAGCAATTATGTATTCGCCTCTTATTGCAACCGCTTCAGCCACCGGATTGTCGCGATCGATGGTCAGCACCTTGCCGTTGATTATTACGAGATCGGCTTTTTCTACCTTTCTCCCCGAACATGATAATGTCATGATTACTATTGATAATAAAAGGATTGCATTTTTCATTGAAGAAGGATTTTGACTGATGAAATATATGAAAAAACAGAAAACTCATTACGACCCCTGGAATGTTCTTTCTGTGGTGAAAAGTCTGTTCATTCTTCCGTCTTCCGTCTTCCTTCTTCCTTCTTCGAGCTTCAGTCTTCGGTCTTCCGTCTTTAAAAATCATATCGTTTTGGGTAATAAATTTGTCGAATAACAATAACCCAGATATCGTTATTCGATAAAAATTTATCGTTATTTTGAGATCTCAGGCAGGGTTCGGATCCCTTTTCATCCGGTCTTTGCATCGATTTTAACTTGACATTAACTATTTTAAGAGTTTATTATCACTTTCTGTCTGCTAATTAGTTTACATTCGCAAAAAAATTAAGGAATATGAATATTGCCATCATAGGATACGGACGGATGGGGCATGAGATCGAGTCCGCTGCCCTTGGCAGGGGCCATACCGTCAAACTTATTGTCGACAAGGACAATATGTACGATCTGAACGAAAGGAGCGCCAGGGATGTCGATGTGGCCATAGAATTCACGACTCCCGCGACTGCCTTTGAAAATGTGGTCAAATGCCTGAGAATGAAGATCCCGGTTGTAAGCGGCACAACCGGATGGCTGGATGACTACGGTAAGGCCGTTGATGTATGCAACGGGAACAGGACATCTTTCATCCATTCAACAAATTTCAGCATCGGGGTAAATATCCTGTTCAGGCTTAACAGGGAACTGGCGAAACAAATGTCCCACCTCGATCAGTACAAGCCATTCATTGAGGAAATCCATCACACGAAAAAACTGGATGCTCCAAGCGGAACGGCGATAACGCTGGCGGAGGGAATAGCAGGGAATCACCCCTTGTATGACGGCTGGTGTCCCGACGACAGGACTGATCCGGGAAAAGTACCGGTAAAGGCAATCCGCGAGGGAATGGTCCCGGGTACACATACTATAACCTGGAACTCGGATATTGATGTGATAAGCCTCCGGCATGAAGCCAGAAACAGGAAGGGACTGGCGCTTGGTGCAGTGATAGCAGCCGAATACATATATAACCGCACCGGAGTTTTTACCATGGACCAGGTACTGGGTTTCTGATAAATATTTCTAATTTTACGTATTCTTATCCAAACAAACAATATGGATCAAACACTCAAGGGGAAATATATCAGGTTTGGCATTGCCGCCCTGCTGTATATCCTGGTCGTCGTATGGATAGGCAATTACTGGCTGCTTGCCGGTCTTGCCGTCATTTATGATATATATGTCTCAGGAAAGGTTAACTGGACCTTCTGGAAGAAGCGTAACGGACACAACAGCAGCTTCATCGAATGGCTCGATGCAATAATTTTTGCAGTCATTGCCGTAACCCTTATTAATATCTTTCTCTTCCAGAATTACCGGATCCCAACAGGATCGATGGAGAAATCGCTGCTGATAGGGGATCATCTGTTTGTCAGCAAGCTGGCCTACGGCCCCAGAATGCCAAACACTCCCATCGCTTTTCCTTTTACCCAGAATACAATGCCGCTTTCCAAGGGCAAATCGTGGTCCAACCTGGTGCAATGGCCATATAAAAGACTTGCCGGAGTGGGTGAAGTTAAAAACAACGACGCCATAGTGTTCAATTTTCCTGCCGGAGATACTGTGGTACTGGAGGAAACCGAGACAGCCTACTATGAAATAGTGAGGCGGACGGCCAGGGAGATGGCACAGCGGGCGAACATCGGAAACCCCGTTCCAAAGCCTGCATCATTCTACATGGATGATGCAAGGAAAGAGGTGTGGGACCGCTTTAACCTTATCTACCGGCCGGTCGACAGACGCGATAATTATGTCAAGAGATGTATAGGTATACCCGGCGACACAGTGCAGATAAGGAAAGGAGAGCTTTTCATCAACGGTAAGCTGGTTCCGGCCAACAATACCCAGCAGCTCAATTACCTTGTTGCAACTAACGGGACCACAATCAATCCCAAGACTTTCGAACGCCTGGGTATTTATAAGTCGGACCAGTCAATGCTTTCAGGATCGGTTTACTTTCTTCCTCTTACAAAACCAAATTCGGAAGCTATAGCCAGATTTGCCAATGTAAGGGAGGTAACTCCGTATTATGCAGCGCCGGGAGAATACAATCCGGTTATTTTCCCCCACAGCAGAACATACAACTGGAATGAGGATTATTTTGGACCTCTCTGGATACCTGCCGAAGGAGTCACGGTTAAAATCGATACGTCAAACCTCTGCATTTATGAACGGATCATTGATGTGTATGAGGGAAACGACCTGCGGGTGGAAGGCCAGACTATCTACATCAACGGGCAGCCGGCCGACTCCTATACCTTTAAGATGGATTATTACTTCATGATGGGAGACAACCGGCACAATTCAGCCGATTCGCGATACTGGGGATTTGTTCCCAAGGACCACATTGTAGGAAAACCAATGTTCATCTGGCTGTCGGTCGACAAAGAATTGTCGGGATTTAAGAAGATAAGGCTCAACCGGATATTCATGAGAATCAAATAAAAAAGGACATGCTGCGGCATGTCCTTCCTTTTATTACTTATACTTCCTTTATTTCACTTTCTCAACGATGGTACTGAACGCTTCAGGATGATTCATTGCAAGGTCGGCAAGGGTCCTGACTTGTGACGTCTCGTGAAATTAGTGCGGTTTTATTTTATAACACACTGAATATGAGTAGTAAAGAAATCTTAAAATTGGATTTTACCGCACTAACGTATATTTTTGTATTTCGCTGTATCTTTAACAGGCTGATATCTAATCTCGTAAGTTTCCCCTCCTTTCGAAGGAGGGGTGGCCCGGGCAGTGGTTTTGTACGGGCCGGAATCGGATCCCGGGCCGGGGTGGTTGAGGAGAACCTCATGGTGATCATATCCAGATTGAAAAAGACAAAATAAGGGACAAGTTTCCTGAGGGTCCCGGCCTTACTGTACTTAGATTTGAAAACAGGTTGGTATTTCAGGATCCTGAATACATACTTAGTGTCAGAAAGAAAACTCTCTG
>DIWB01000043.1 GCA_002428385.1 Bacteroidales bacterium UBA6117 | reverse complement strand
AACAATATGACTATCTCAACAATGAGTCCGATAGTCATTGTTGAGATAGTCATATTGTTTGTTATCATTCTTGGCACAATTCTGCTGGTTCAGGGAACCAGAAGGGTGCCCGTGCAGTATGCCAGACGAATTGTCGGCAACAAGCAGTACGGCGGTGTGCGTCAGTATATACCCCTTAAGGTGAATGCTGCAGGTGTTATGCCTATCATTTTTGCCCAGGCAATAATGATGCTTCCTATCATAATTGCAGGCTACTCACAGTCCAGTTCAGGATTTGTGGTTGCTTTCTCAAACATGTACGGATTCTGGTATAACCTGGTGACAGCTATTCTTATTATTCTTTTCACTTACTTCTATACAGCCATTACCATCAATCCGGTTCAGATGGCTGAGGATATGAAGAAGAATGGAGGATTCATACCGGGCATCAAGCCGGGCAGGAAAACGGTTGAGTTTTTCGATACGATCATGTCGAGGATCACATTGCCGGGTTCCATCTTCCTTGCTCTCATTGCCATTCTGCCGGCTATCGCTGTGAAGTTCTCAGTGACACCGCAGTTTGCTCAGTTTTACGGAGGTACTTCCCTGCTCATTCTTGTGGGGGTAGTCCTTGACACGCTTCAGCAGATTGAAAGTCACCTGCTGATGCGTCATTACGACGGTCTTATGAAATCGGGTCGCGTCAAAGGCAGATCCGGTGCTACGACGTCGATTTAACAATGTTTAGCGTTCTTTGATGTTGTATTTAAAAAATGATGAAGAGATCGGATTGTTGAGAGAGAGCAATTTACTTGTGTCGAGGACACTGGCAGAAGTTGCCTCATTCATCAAACCGGGCGTCACCACTCTTTATCTTGACAAAATAGCGGAGGAGTTTATCCGTGACAACGGAGGTATCCCGGGTTTCAAGGGATACGGAGGTTTTCCGGCTACGCTCTGCACATCAGTCAATGAGGAAGTGGTTCACGGGATCCCTTCATCCTGCATCCTCAGGGAAGGCGATATTGTTTCTGTCGACTGCGGAGTCATTCTCAACGGCTGGTACGGCGACAGCGCCTACACCTTTGCAGTCGGTGAGATCGACGAATCAGTCAGACGTCTCATGGATTTCACAAGGGAGTCACTTGAGGAAGGTGTAAAGGAAGCAATAGCCGGTAACAGAATCGGCGATGTTTCCCGGGCAGTTCAGAACAAAGCCGAGAACGGAGGATATTCGGTGGTGAGGGAACTGGTCGGACATGGAATCGGCAAAAGGCTTCACGAACCGCCTGAAGTTCCGAACTATGGCAGAAAAGGCACAGGACCCAAAATGGAAAAAGGGCTGGTTATTTGCATTGAGCCGATGATCAACCTCGGAAGAAAGGAGACGATCCAGATGAGGGATGGCTGGACAATTAAGACCATCGACGGGAAACCCTCGGCACATTATGAATACGCCGTGGCTGTCGATAAGGGAAGAGCAGATGTGTTAACAACTTTTAAATTTGTAGATGAAGTTTTAAATAAATTGTAATCGTATGTCGAAGCAAGCATCAATCGAACAGGACGGTACTATCATCGAGGCTCTTTCAAATGCAATGTTCAGGGTGGAGCTCGAAAACGGACATGTTATAACAGCACATATATCCGGCAAGATGAGAATGCATTACATCAAGATTTTACCGGGCGACAAGGTCAAGGTTGAAATGTCACCCTACGACCTGACAAAAGGAAGAATAACATTCAGGTACAAATAAGAAATATATTTTAAGATAATGAAAGTAAGAGCATCAGTTAAAAAGCGCAGCGCCGACTGCAAGATAGTAAGGCGTAAGGGGCGCCTGTATGTAATAAGCAAGAAAAATCCCAAGTATAAACAGAGACAGGGATAATTTATTTAATTTTGCAACCTATTTAAGAAAAGTAATATATGGCACGTATTGTTGGTGTTGATTTACCAAGAAACAAAAGAGGAGAAGTCGGCCTTACCTATATCTACGGAGTGGGGAGAAGCATTGCCCGGAAAGTGCTTGACGAAGCAGGCGTCGACAGGAATGCAAAGGTTTCGGACTGGAATGATGATCAGATCAATTCTATCCGCCGGATACTTAACGAGAATTACAAGCTTGAAGGTGAGCTTCGTTCTGAAACTCAGTTGAATATCAAGAGATTGATGGATATAGGTTGCTACCGTGGAGTCCGTCACAGGCTTGGTTTACCGGTCAGGGGACAGAGCACGAAGAACAATGCCAGGACGCGTAAAGGAAGAAAGAAGACAGTTGCTAACAAGAAAAAAGCTACTAAATAAATAGAATATGGCAAAGAAAACCGGAGCACAGAAGAAGCGGATCGTAAAGGTTGAACCGACGGGTCAGGCTCATGTGCATTCATCATTTAACAACATCATCATAAGTCTGACAAACAATTCCGGTCAGGTTATTTCATGGGCGTCAGCCGGTAAGATGGGTTTTAAGGGATCGAAGAAGAACACTCCTTATGCAGCTCAGATGGCTTCAGAGGAATGCAGCAAAGTTGCTTATGACCTTGGCCTGAGGAAAGTGAAGGTTTACGTTAAGGGGCCAGGATCGGGTCGCGAATCAGCCATCAGGTCGATAAGCAATTCCGGTATTGAAGTCCTCGAGATCGTCGATGTCACACCGATGCCTCACAACGGATGCCGCGCACCGGGGAGAAGAAGAGTATAATTTATGACGGACAGGAAAGTTTTTTTAGTTTTAAAATAATAGCACAATGGCAAGATATACCGGCCCAAAATCAAGAATTGCACGAAAATTCGGAGAACCGATCTATGGACCCGACAAGAATCTCGACAGGAAAAATTTCCCTCCCGGCCAGCATGGGATGAACAAGAAAAGGAAAAAAACCTCAGAATACGGACTTCAGCTCAGGGAGAAGCAAAAAGCCAAATATACCTACGGTGTTCTTGAAAGGCAGTTCCACAAGACATTCGACAAGGCTCAGAGAGCAAAGGGCGTAACAGGAGCTGTGCTTCTTCAGCTTCTCGAGGCTCGTCTCGACAACGTTGTTTACCGTCTGGGCGTTGCTCCTACAAGGGCAGCTGCACGCCAGCTTGTTTCGCACAGGCATATTACGGTTAACGGACTTGTAGTAAACATCCCTTCATATCAGCTGAAACCTGGCGATATTATAGGTGTTCGCGAGAAATCAAAATCGCTGGAGACAATAGTTGATTCACTTACAACCAGAAAATATTCAAAGCTTTCATGGCTTGAGTGGGACGATGCACAAATGGCAGGTAAGTTCATGAGTGTACCTGAACGTTCTGATATTCCTGAAGACATCAGGGAACAGTTAATAGTTGAATTGTATTCGAAATAATATTTAAGAAAAGTTCTATGGCCATTTTATCATTCCAGAAGCCCGACAAAGTTATAATGCTGGAAGCCAGCGAGAGGTACGGCAAGTTTGAATTCCGCCCTCTTGAACCAGGCTATGGCATTACTGTGGGTAATGCCCTCAGGAGGATACTTCTGTCTTCCCTTGAAGGTTTTGCCATCACCACGGTAAAATTGGAGGGTATCGACCACGAATTTTCCACCATAACAGGTGTCATCGAGGATGTTACGGAAATCATCCTGAACCTCAAGCAGGTTCGCTTCAGGCGCAAGGTAGAAGATGTTGACCACGAAAAAGCGGTTGTCAAGATCTCAGGCCAGGATGTTTTGAAGGCAAGCGCACTGAACAGCGTATTGAGCAGTTTCGAGGTGCTTAATCCCGACCTGGTTATAATGAGGATGGAACCGGATGTCAAGCTCCAGATGGAACTTACAATCAATAAGGGCAGGGGTTACGTGCCGGCTGATGAAAACCAGCCAGTCGACAGCGAATTCGGTCTGATAGCAATAGATTCGATTTTCACCCCTGTCAGGAATGTGAAATATACTGTTGAGAACTACCGTGTTGAACAAAAGACTGACTATGAGAAGCTTCTCCTTGAAATTGATACCGATGGATCGATCCAGCCGAAAGATGCTCTGAAAGAGGCAGCCAAGATCCTCATATATCACTTCATGCTGTTCTCGGATGAAAAGATCACCCTCGATTCGGATGACAAGATGGCCAATGAGGAGTTTGACGAGGAAGTGCTTCACATGCGTCAGCTTCTGAAGACCAAGCTGGTCGACCTCGACCTGTCGGTCAGGGCACTCAACTGCCTTAAGGCCGCTGAGGTGGAATCACTTGGTGATCTTGTTAAGTTTAACAAGAACGATCTTCTCAAATTCAGGAACTTCGGGAAGAAATCACTCACCGAGCTCGACGAGCTGCTTGATACGATGAGTCTGTCATTCGGCATGGATGTCAGCAAATACAGGTTAGATAAAGATTAAGTTGAAACAAGGTTAAGAGATAGAGAAATGCGACATCAGAGAGTTATAAATCACCTTGGAAGGACAAGCTCACACCGGAAATCGATGATTTCCAATATGGCTGTTTCGCTCATACTTCATAAAAGGATAACGACCACGACTGCAAAGGCTAAAGTCCTCAAGACATTCGTGGAACCCCTTATTACCAAATCAAAGGAAGACTCAACCCACTCAAGGAGGGTTGTATTCGGATATCTGAAGGATAAGGAGGCTGTAGCCGAACTTTTCAGGGAGATATCCCCCAAAATCGCCGACAGGCCGGGAGGATACACCAGACTGCTGAAGACTGGAAACAGGATTGGCGACAATGCCGACATGTGTATTCTGGAGCTTGTTGATTTCAACGAAGCAATGCAGGGAACCGACGCAGCCAAGCCAAAGGCCTCAAGGAGGAGAAGATCCATAAGGAAAACTGCCGGTGACGAAGCAAAAACCGGAAAGACAGCTCCGGCAAAAGCAAAAAAGACCACCAGGGAACCGAAGGAGACGGAAAAATCCGGATCCAAAACGGACGAAAAAGAATAGCTGAATATTTTTCAGCGAAGGGGATATAGCCACAACAGACATATCCCTTTTTTTATATATCTTGCAATATTGTTTAATATAAAAATAAATTCCAATGGGACAAATAGTTAGTGTACATGCACGTGAAATTCTGGATTCCCGGGGAAATCCGACGATTGAAGTAGATGTTCAGACACAGAGTGGTTATCAGGGAAGAGCAGCTGTTCCTTCCGGAGCATCGACAGGAGAAAATGAAGCCCTTGAGCTCAGGGACGGCGACAAATCGCGTTACCTGGGGAAAGGTGTTCTAAAAGCTGTTCATAATGTCAATAGTGTTATTGCCGAGGAAGTTATTGGAATGGATGTAAGCGATCAGGCCGGCATCGACAGGAAGATGATCGACCTTGACGGCACAAAGACAAAAAGCACCCTGGGTGCAAACGCCATTCTGGGAGTATCACTTGCAGTAGCAAAAGCAGCAGCCTCTTATCATGGATTACCCCTTTTCAGATATATCGGCGGATCAAATGCGGTCACTATCCCGGTTCCCATGATGAATATTGTGAACGGAGGTTCACATTCTGACGCTCCCATTGCATTTCAGGAATTTATGATCAGACCGGTCGGCGCCCCTAATTTCAGGGAAGGCCTCCGCATGGGCGCTGAAGTGTTCCACTCGCTGAAGAAAGTTCTTAAGGAACGCGGGTTAAGCACGGCAGTAGGCGATGAGGGTGGATTCGCACCCAGTTTCGGCGGGACGGAAGATGCACTTGAAACAATTCTCAAGGCTATTGAAGCTGCAGGTTACAAACCCGGAAGTGATGTTATGATTGCCCTTGACAGTGCAGCCTCTGAATTCTACCAGGAAGGTATTTACAACTATGCCAAATTCGAAGGCCCGAAAGGAGCAAGGAGAACCTCAAAGGAACAGGTGGACTACCTGGAGCAGCTTGTTGACAAATACCCCATCGACTCAATCGAGGATGGAATGGCAGAGAGCGACTGGGACGGATGGAAGCTTTTGAACGACAGGCTTGGAAAGAAGATCCAGATAGTTGGCGACGATGTATTTGTAACCAATGTTGATTATCTTAAGAAAGGAATTGAATTGGATTGCGCTAACTCCATTCTTATCAAACTAAACCAGATAGGATCGGTTACTGAGACCCTTAATGCAGTCGAAATGGCCCACAGGGCAGGCTGGACAACTGTAATATCCCATCGTTCGGGCGAAACTGAGGATTCAACAATTGCTGATTTTGCCGTTGCCGTGAATTCAGGCCAGATCAAGACAGGATCGTGCAGCAGAACCGACAGGATTTGTAAATACAACCAGCTTCTCAGGATAGAGGAGGCATTGGGCGAACTGGCGGTTTACGGATATAAAAAGTAAAGGAAATCATACCTTTCCGGATCCCCCTCTGTTTTTAACTGAGGGGGATTTTTTTTCCTGTTTTGTGCGGTTTTTACGAGTTAAAAATGGTAACTGGCAGATATATACTCTTTAATGTAAAGTTTTAATGAAAAATCGGGTGTCCCGACCTTAGTTTTTCCAGCGAAGCGCTGGTTGAATGAGATCCCTCGCCTCGTGGTCACTGATTACTCTTGCTTCGCTTTGATTGTTTTCCAATGTGGGAATACTCCACGTTTTCCGATATCGTCCGGCGAGGGATGACAGGTCGCTTTTTGGGGGTGGGGTGAGGCCGCGGCGAGTGAATCATTCCCAAAAGGGCAGAATTGCTTTTCTCGCCGCGGCCTCACCCCCATGATCACCATGCGCCATGTCATCCCGCGTCCCGGTTTCTTACGGGATGCGGGATCTCATCAACACATGCAACGTTATTAACAATTGTTAATAACTTATGTTCATATCCCGTGAACAACAACGTGCAGGTACTTCATTGCCACTTCATTTTCTTATTCTATATTTGATTCATCAGGTGAGCGATAAAAGACTGCTCAAGTGATGTGGAACAGGAAAAGGCTTCTTAGCTGAAGCACGATCAGGTTCGGTCAGACCTTCGGGACTGCGCATCAGGAGAGCCGAAGCCCTGGCAAATGAACTCCGGTTCAGGATACCAGGAAAATCGATGAAACCGGAAACGTTCTTTCAACGATTCAGTCACAGGGCATCAGGAGAAAACGAGCTTCGGCTCGCAATTTTCTGAGCTGATCCGGATCCTTCGGGAAACGACATCAGCAGCCTGAACGACACTTCGTCCCGGAAGTCCGATCGCAAGACCGGACAAAAGGACAGCCGGAAGGTAATGCTGTAACAGGCATAACCCGAAAGCCATGGGTTGAATATCCAGGTCTTGTATCAGGAAATTCAGCCGGTCAAATAACAGTAACCTGGCGCCGTATGCGGCTTCGGTTGCAAACGGTGAATGGGAACTACTCCTCGGAATGGTTCCCATTACTGTTTTATATACCCCTGATCACCTGCCTTATCTGTCATCGCCGCTTTTTACCCCTGTTACCTGCCTTTCTTTTGCGTCTTTTCGATAACTTTGACTCACTTATTCTTACAAGATGCCATATTCAGGACTTGCTGACTTTATTACCCGCCTTGAGGAAGCCGGCGAACTGCACCGGACAAAAACCTTTGCAGATCCCGTCCTGGAGATAGCAGAGATCACCGACAGAATAGTGAAAACCGGTGGCTTAGCCCTCCTCTTTGAAAATAATGGAACCCGTTTCCCCGTCCTGATGAATGCATATGGATCGGAACGGAGGATGTCGATGACCCTTGGGACGGACGACATCTCAGGTACCGGGGAAGAGCTGGAGAAGGTGTTTAATACGCTGACCGGCCCTGGAGACGGTATTATAGGCAGGATAAAGTCCCTGAAAGGATTACTGACGATCGCCGGCTATATTCCGGTTAAAACAGGAAAGAGGGGGAGATGTCAGCAGGTGATTCACAGTAAGCCCGATCTCTCAATCTTGCCTGTCCTGAAATGCTGGCCGCACGACGGCGGCAGGTTCATTACACTCCCTGTTGTCAATACTTATCATCCGGTTACAAAAAAGACAAATGCAGGGATGTACAGGTTGCAGGTATTCGGGCCCGACATTGCAGGAATGCACTGGCACAGGCATAAAACCGGCGCCAGTCATTATGAGGAGTGGAAGAAAACAGGGAAAAAAATGCCTGTATCGGTATCACTCGGAGGTGATCCTGTTTATGCCTGGTGCGCAACGGCGCCTCTGCCTGAAAATATTGATGAGTACATCCTTGCCGGATTTCTGAGGAAAAAACGGGTAAAACTCGTGAAATGCCTTACCAATGATGTTTATGTCCCGGCCGATGCTGATATTGTTATCGAAGGTTATGTTGACCCCGCTGAACCCCTGGTTATGGAGGGACCTTTCGGGGATCACACCGGTTTCTACAGCCTCGCGGACCTTTATCCTGTTTTTCATGTCACCTGCATCACCCATGCCAGGGATGCTGTTTATCCGGCAACTATAGTCGGGATACCGCCGCATGAGGATGCTTACCTGGCAATGGCAACCGAAAAGATCTTCCTTTCGCCAATGAAGCTCGCCATTCAGCCCGAAATTGTCGATTTTCACATGCCCGAACCGGGTGTTGCACATAACCTGGTGATAGTAAAAATAAAAAAGAGCTTTCCCGGCCAGGGAATGAAGGTTATCAGCTCCCTCTCAGGAGCAGGGCAGATGATGTTCTCCAAATACATGGTTGTGGTAAGCGGCGATGTTGACATAAGGAATTACAGGGAGCTTGCGACCCATGTTTTTGAGAACACGGCGCCGGAAAGGGATTTTGTATTTACATCGGGACCGATGGATGTTCTGGATCATTCGTCTGACAGTTTTTCATTCGGAGGCAAAGCCGGGGTGGATGCAACAGTTAAACTGCCTGAAGAGACCGGGGGAATTGCCATCAGCAATACCAGGCAGGAGTCTTCCGCCGTGGACCCCTCGGTTATTCTGAATGCACCATTTGTGAAGGGATTCAGGGAATATCAGGTAAACGGTATGAAAGAGATGCTTATAATTGGCACTGACCCCTCGGAAGACCCCGCCAGTGTTGCCATGATTTGCAGTCTCTTAAAGGACAATTACGGCCGGCTGAAATACAGACTGGTACTTGTTGTTGATCATACAGTTGACCTCGATGATCTGTATATTGTTGCCTGGCAAATACTTGGAAATTCTGATCCGCGGAGGGATCATTGTTTTATATCTCCCGATTCAATTCTGATCGACGGAACCATTAAACTTTATCGCCCGGGCGGATTTTCCAGGCCCTGGCCGAACGTTGTATGTTCCGATAAAGCAACTATCGAAAGTGTTGACAGGAAGTGGGATGCTCTTGGTTTTGATTCGTTTATACCTTCTTTCTCCCGAAAATTTGAAAGGCTTGTCAGGAATGGAAAGGATACTGCTTCTTCCTGATAGCAGTAATCAAATGTGTACGGATCAGTTCTGGTTCAGTATGGCATCCTGCCGGCAATCTAATTCAAATGTCAAAGCAACTGACTTATCTTTTCCACAAGGGCCGAAGGCTGAAAAGGTTTTTACTTGTGACGCTCGTAAAAATTAGTGCGGTTTTATTTTTTACATATCAGACTTCTTAAAATTCAGTTTTTAATTTTGGACATTATAGGGGTTAGAGGCTACATCGAAAAGCAAAAGTTTCCCATCGCCCAGTTTTGTTTTT
>DIWB01000056.1:5122-30914 GCA_002428385.1 Bacteroidales bacterium UBA6117 | reverse complement strand
TACCGCCGAACGTTGAACTAAACCGCCAGATGGCGGCAGATGCGGGATGAAAATTTCCCTAATTTGTATGATTATTAATTTAATCATACTATCATGAAAAAAAATCGTTAGAAGAATTGGTTTTGAGGGAGATGCAGACCCGCAACCACAGTCCGAAGAGCATCGACACCTACCTTCGCATGCTGAATTGCCTTGAGCAGTATCACGATTTGCCTGTCGATGAGATCTCGATCGGTCAGATTAAGGATTTCCTTTACTACTCCATTGAACAGAAGAAAGTATCTGTTTCGTATGTCAATCAGGTTATAAGCGCTGTCAAAATCCTTCACCGGGATGTTTTGGGAAAACCATGGGAATCCATCAGGATCAGACCGGCCAAGGGGTGTTAAAAACCTTCCGGTTGTTCTTTCGAAGGAAGAAGTCAAATCACTGATAGAAACCACAAGGAATCTGAAACACCGGTCTATTCTGTCCATCACTTACTCTGCAGGACTCAGGATTTCTGAGGTTGTGAATTTACAGCCACAGGACATTGATTCCGATCGGAAGCAAATAAGAATTCTTGGTAAGGGCAAAAAGTACAGGTACACGCTTTTTTCAGACAGTGTCCTGACCATGTTACGGATGTACTGGAAGGCATATAGGCCTGCTAAATATCTTTTTGAAGGCCAGAAGAAAGGACAACCTATAGCCAAAACAACGATCCAGAAGGTTTTCAGTAATGCATGTGAAAGAGCAGGCATTGTCCCAAATGCCAGTATCTCAAACAGGTTTTGTGGGCAGACAAACTCAAGTCCAGGCTGATGCCTGTGAGATATTTTCATATCGTTTTTACTGTTCCGTCATTGTTGCATAAACTGTTTTATGTCAACCAGGCATTATGTTATGAGATACTTATGCAGTCTGCAGGGCAATCCATATTCAAAGCGGGAGAGAATCCCCGTTTTCTTGGGGCCGAAACCGGCTGTGTTGCGATACTGCATACATGGGGGCAGGCTCTTACCTACCAGCCGCATGTACACCTTCTGGTGCCTGCCGGAGGCATTGACAATGATATGATGGAATGGAGAAAAACCAATGAAAAATACTTTGCCCCGGTTAAGGTTCTTTCATCACTGTTCAGGGGATTTTTTGCAAGCGCAATCTACAGGCATGCAGACAAACTTGTACTCCCTGGAACGGATGAGAACACGGGTGTTGAGTCTCTCAGGAAGATGATATACAAAAGCAAATGGAATGTATTTGCCAAACCTGCTTTGAACGATGCCGGCAAGGTAATAGAGTATCTCGGTCTTTATAGTAAAGACAACAAATCACAGCAACCGCAGATTGTGATAGGGTTGCTGGTTACTCAGGAAGGATTTCCTGAGAATTTATACCGACAGTTCTGCCTCAATCTCTGTAAGCAGATCATCCCTGCAAATATCGGCTTCTATGAACACTATCGGCGACCCTTTGAACTGATCGTTACAGATCTCCCTGACCACGCCGAAATCTTCCTGCCGCCTAATATAGACACGCAGGAGCGAGAACCTGCCGGGCTCATCCTTTCCGGTGAGTGAACTGATACGCACCCTGTCAGCAACCTTCCTGATGTTTTCAATGGTTACCATGGTCTGTTCGGCAACATCGCCCCTGCCTATCGTATCCTGACCGATTATTGACGCCGTTCCAGAAACGAAAAGAGTGCTGACAGCGTTATTTACTACCAGGAGCCCCCTTTCAAACTGCGGGGGATTCTTTGCAGAGCTCATGCCAAGGGGCTGTCCCTTAAGCACCTCCTGACCGTACTCCCAGGCATTCACCTGGCTCGGATTACTGACCGGCGTTATCCTGACCGTTTCATCCGATCTGATGGCACAGAAATCGAAAAAGACACCGCCATATTTCATACCGACACCGGTTGCTGCCGGGAATCCGTGTATTGTTCTGTATTTATTGTAGTATTCAGTCCTTACTTCATTGAATATCTGATAATTCTGGAATCCATTTTTTATCCCGAGAATATCCCCTATAAAATTCCACTGCCGTACTATATTGTTGAAAGTTAGATTTTCCCTTTCAAGTATCTCTCCCATTATGTCGAAAGCCGCTTCTGCCCCCTTCCTGGTATCATCCGCGTACCGATCCCTTCCCAGTCCCGCTGACCAAACTTCCTTGCCATTGTCTGATTCGATGACGACATAAGGGAATTCGCCAAGGAATCGTGTAGTGATACCAGACCTGCTTCCGGCCGAGAAAAGGGCCTCAACAGCCACACGAAATGGTTCTTGAGGAGGATGGATTGAAACATTGAATGCAGGGCAGTGATCGCTGAACCCGGCAATGACCGATCTTGAAATGAATTGTTTTTTCTCAGCATAAGCTGAATAATCGGGAACGCTTATAAAAATATTCAGCTTAACCGGCCTTAAGCCTTCTGAAATATCAACTGAAATCTCCTTCCTGCACTGCTCCCATTCATTCTCAACACTTCCTTTCACTGCAGGAGTGTATATCCTGTATTCCTTCACCATAAAAATTCAATCTGAAAGGGCAAAATTAACATCTTTTGCCGGAGAACCAATTATTTTCAGCATAGCCCGCCCATCGGGAACTACCTTGCCGGTTACAAATTCAGGAATATTGAACGATCTGAGGCATGAATCGTAGAAACCAGGATCCTTCTGAGGCAACATGAAAGGCTTGCTGAATGTTCCGTCTTCATCCATGTGGGCAATGAAGGGACGGGTATACAAACCGTCAACCCTGCGACTGCTGAATATCATCCATCGCGAGTTGGATGACCACGAATGATAACTCTCAGTCTCAGGACTGTTAACCACATCAACGGGATGATAATTTCCAGTCTTCATATCGAGCCGGTAAAGGTCGGCCTCCCTGTGCCATATCGAAAAATTTCCATAATCAGACAGGGTGAATACAAGTGTGGATCCGTCAGGGGATATCCTCGGAAATGAAACGCTTCTGCCTGTACGCTCTGCACTCACCAATGTATCGATCTTTTCACCGAAGCGGCCTGTTGCAGGATCAAAACCAATGCTGCAGAGACTGTATTTAATTCTGTCATATTCTTCGGGCTGCTTTCCCTTCCTGGCGCTGCAGAAATACAGTTTCCTGCCATCGGGCGAGAAGCAGGGGAAAGTCTCGAAGCTCTCTTCAGTCATCAGCCTGCTTGTGGATATCAGCCTGTTGTTTTTTATATCATATACGACAATATCCGATTTTGAGTCGAACACCTCAATCCTCTTGTCGCTAACCGAATGGAAAACCTGCTGGATATTATTTACCGAATATGCAATATAATCCTCCGAAGGATGCCAGTAAGGATAAACACAATTGGAGATTGTTTCGCCGGCCTTTGTATTGAGCTTCACTGCCTCACCATCCCTAACAAGCATGGTGCCTCCAACGTTGCCCCTGAGGTGGAACATCATCTTATCGGGACTGTTGGCCTGGAATGAGTGGCAATTCATGCAGGCCCCCGGCAGAAGACGATTGTCGATTATGGTTCCCTGTTTAAAGGAAGAAAGCTCCCGCTGATATATCCCCATTTCGCTCCAGGTCTCATAACCCGGGGCTATCAGTCTGTAAACTATCCATGGATCAACAGGATCAGTGCTTACATGAATGAAAAAAGGCTCGTATTTCTTCCAGCCGCTTTTATTTGAAGAATATATTGTCACCTTTAGATTGCCGCCCCGACTGTTTTCAAGAAGTTTTTCCCATCCGGCCGCGGGGATAAGGATTTCTCCCTTCCCCTTGATTTTAAGCGTTTCTGAAGGGCCTTCTATTATCGCAACCGACCTGCCGGGATCATCTTCGATCCTGAAATTGAGCGGAGCGATTCCTGAAGGAATCACAACATCGCAATAGTCGGGAAAAATAACCGGCTTCGAACCGGTTTCCTCCGCATCCTTCCATCCTGTTCCGCATGATGCGGCCAGCAGAAGCGCCGAAAACAAAAGAATATATTTTAATGAATTTGTCATGTTGATCCTGTGTTATCCCTGGTCTCCTCCACCTGGCTCAGCTCTGCATCGCCGAAATGCAGGTAATACCAGTAAGTGGCGCCAAATCTATCCGCCAACCTCGACTCTGCATCGGGCCTGGATGTATATATGTCGGCATATGCCTTCATCCTGGCCTTCGTTTCACTGCTTATATAAGAAGGGGCATTGCTTGCCGGATCCGCGCTGTTAAGGCCGATTATGTACATGATAGCCTCCTGGTAGGATGCCGGAACGGTCTTGTACTGCATCTTCTCCATAGCAGGGATCAGGTTGACGAAATTCCGCAGATCCTTGTTTATCATGTAAAAGGCCATCAGGTATTCGAAAGCCACCCTGTTGTCCGGATTCTCCTTAACCATCCTGTTAAGGACCGCCTCAATATTCTTTATATGAAAGAAATAGTCGCCCCTCACCCTGAATTTCCGCTTTTCTCCCCAGTCGGGATGACTGTTTATTTTTCCCTCATCACCGAGATAAGTCATCGAAGTCTTCGCCCACTTCCTGTAAAAAAGTGTATTCTCCAGAAGTCCGAGGTATTTCTCAGATACCTTGTACTGCCCGTTTATCAGGTTCGTCTCGGCCAGACGTTTAATCACCCTTGCCGACTGCCCCATGTCGGGGATGGTCTGCATGCTTTCGAAGGCATATTCCTGGCAGGCGTTGGTAAGGCTCAGATGATAAAGGATCTCGCTTCCCATCAGGGCAGTAACGTATTCCCTGTTGAATGCAAGGAAAAGTCCGTTAACGCCATGCTGGTCGTATTTGAACATGCTGTTCCCAAGCTCGCCCGTTTTTGCAAGCGACAGGTTTAGCATTGAAAGCGACAGGTAGTTTTTGGGAGGCTTTTTTTCGGCATATTTAATCACATCCTTCCACCTTTCATTCCTCACAAGGTAGTCGTAGGTCATTATCTGTTCGGCTTCAAAATTGGCAAAGCTCCTGAAGCCAAAGAAGGCCAGCAGGGCAAACAATCCAGCCTGGACGGCAATGGCCGGCCTGGTATGCTTTTCCCTTATGACAGCCAGCTTTACAATGATCATCAGTACAGGCGGCAGAATGAAAAGCAGAAAGACAGCGCTTGGCAAAGTGGTTCGAAGATTATAATAGAACTCCGTGATGTAAGTCAGCATGATCGGCTGCTGGATAAGAAACTGCCGTACCAGAAAGGGAATGCCGGCTGAAAGGATGATCAGGGCCGGGAAATACAGCCACCGGCTGAAAGTCCTGTTGCCGGCTTTGCTTACTTCTTCGTCCTTCCCTGACCTTCTCCACACCAAAAATTCATAAACAAAGATGACAAGGAGAAGGCTCAGGTACGACCCTCCGGCAAGCCAGTAGACAAGCGGGATAAATACAAGACCGGCAACATATCTCCGCGTCTGACCGGCGATCCTCATATATATCAGGCCTGCAATCATTGCAATCAGGAAACCGGTAATCGAAGAAAGCGGATAGAATTCGTTGCATAGGATCATTCCGGCAAGAAGCGAAGTCAGAAAACTTACAGGGAACAGCTTTGGATCGGGATTAATGAAAGCCAGCATCCTTTTTATTACCAGTTGCAGTACAAGTAGCAATCCAACGATGATAAGAGGCCCGGCAAAAGACAGGTAGTAAAATTGTGTAAGAAAATCTCCCAGCCAGCCATTGAAACCTCCGGGAGATGCAATCCTGGAAGTAAAAAAATCACCTGTCAGCAGGAAGAGCTGAAACTGTTCCGCGAAATGAAGGTGGCTGTTGTAGAAGAACAAGAAAAACACAAATATCCCGGCGAAGAAGATCCCGGAAAACACAAGCTCTGAATTGCGAATAAACTTTTCGTTCTTCATAATACCCTGCAGTTGGCAGTTGTAACAAAACTACGGATTTTTATGATACCTGACTCCCCGGCCTTCTCCGGTTTTAAGTAACAGACCTTCTTTAGCAAGAAAAGCCAGGTCTTTTTTAAGTGTGTTTCGTGAATATATGTTTAGGTGCCTTTCAAGCTCGCCAATTTGTGTTGTCTTATGCTCGCTGATGTACTCTGGAACCCTTTGCCCCTGTTTCTTGCCGACCAGCTATATCGTCCGGAAAGAAATGCGGGATGTTCTAATACAGATCCAGACCATGGCCTTGAATATTTCAGGGATGGGTGAAGCCCGTCCTCGTGTCACCAAGGGTCAGGGTTTTAAAATATCGGGAATCCCAAGGTCTTTGCAAATCTTGCGACAAAGATTTTCCTTTATGTCGGGGTGACGGGGAACAGTAGATATTTTGCCACTACCTATATTCCTGTAGAGAGAATGGTTGCTCCCTTCACGGACAAAAGAACAACCGTTTCTTTCAAGATACTTCAGGAGTTTGTTCCTCTTCATCAAAAAGTGAAAGACATAGTTTGAGTTATCATCTTATTTGATTTTCCTTTCCTGCTTTTTGATCTTATATCTTCAAAAACAAGATTCACTGCATCAGTGAGATTCTCTTTTGCTTCCTCCAGGGTCTCACCTTGAGTATTAATCCCAGGTATCTCCTGCACATAAGCAATATAACCACCTTCCACACAAGGTTCAAAAACAGCAGTCATCTCAATGTTTTTCATCAGTATCTATTTTAAAGTTCTGATGCCTGCCTGTCGGCAGACAGGGAACCCACATTTTTGATATTACATACATACTCTTTTGTGTTTTTATGCACGTGGGTTTCATAAAACCACTTTTTACAAAGTTATGCTATTTTTCAGTAAATGAGAATGACTTTCTTTTAGTGCGTCTTAATTCTATATGGAACGAGATGCTTGCACGATAGAAATAATCCGGAGTGGCATTTTTCCAGTCTTGGGGGCTGCATTCCATCCCGATAGCCATCTGGAGTCCCAGTCCCGTTAGGAGCAGAGGCAAAGGTTTTCCGGTAGTACCGGTGGTGCCCTGTATCCATGAACATCATTTGCACAAAACAGAAAAACTTACGAATTTTTATCGATTAACGATAATTTTTGATATGAGAAACGACAAATTTTTTACCCAAAACGATATGATTTTCAGAACAATAGACCTCTGCTTAACCTTTACCGTTTACCTTATTTCCCTATTTCTTCATTTCCTTACGAAACTGACTTTCTCAGCCTCCAGCCTCCTGAAAGCCCTTTCCACATCACGGGCGTTGAACGGCGCCGGTCCATTCGAAAGCTCCGGGATATTATATGATTTAAGGAAATAATCATAAAATTCGGGATCCTTCTGCGGAAGGACAAAGGGCTTTGATGCCCTGCCGTCGCTTCCGATGTACGCGAAATATGGCCTCCCGTACATATTGTCGACACGCTTGCTTGCAAAAACAAACCACCGGCCGTCCGATGACCAGCTGTGATAAGAATCGGACCGCCGCGAATTGACCGACGGAAGTGTATCAATTGTCCCTGTGGTAAGGTCGAGCAGATGAAGTTCGGCTTCTTCGTGCCATACAGGAAAATTGCCGTAATCGAACGAGGTGAACATAAGCCTCCTGCCATCGGGAGAGGGCTTCGGGTGACTCACGGTACTGCCTGTCCTGTCTGATGAAATCAGAGTGTCAACGATACTCCCGAAACTTCCCGTGGCCGGATCAAAACCGACGGAACAGAGACTGTACCTGGCTTTGTTGTAATCTTCCGGCATGTTTAGTGCATGAGCCGAACAGAAATACAGCTTGGTTCCATCGGCCGAAAAAACCGGAAAGGTTTCGAATGAGCCCTTTTCAGCTATCACCCGTGATGTGATGACTTCATTTCTCTCAAGATCGAGAACCATGAGGTCTGAAATGGTATCATAAACCTCAAGCCTCTTATTCCTGACTGAATGAAACTCAGGGATGATCATATTCGTCGAAAAGGCCAGATATCGTCCCGAAGGATGCCAGCTTCCGTAAACTCCGGCCGAAATGGTGCTGTCGGTTGAAGTATTTATCTTCCTGAACTTCCCGTCCTGCTGTATCATCGTCCCTCCCCCGGCATGACGCAGGTGAAAAAATGAAAACGAGGGATCCTGCTGCGAATAGATATGGCAGTTCACGCAGCCATCGTCGATGAGGTTGTTGTCGGCAAGCTTCCTTTCCCTGAAGGTGGTCAGGTCGCGCTGGCTGATAGAGATCCTGCTCCATACCTCATATCCGGGCTCAATAAGCCTGTATGAAAGAAAGGGATCGATTTCATCGGCGGCCACATGCCAGTGAAAAGGCCTGTACTCTCTCCATGTTCCGCCTTCAAGAGCTGAAACAGTAATACTCAATGAATCGCCCGCGGATTTCTGCAGCAAATTCCTCCATTTTCCGGGTGAAATAACAGCCTTGTTCCCCGACAAGCGTGCAGTGAATGTTCCTCCCTTACCTTCGATAATGACATTTATCTTTTCAGCATCCTTTATCATGAAATTAAGCGGGGCAATGTTCGGAGGGATGGTCACATTCACATAGTCGGGACTGATCGCAGGAAATGAATTAACCCTCTCAATATCCCTGCTGTTGTCGCTGCAGGAGGACAATGCGATGATCAGAAGAATCGATATGAAGGAATAAGCTTGTTTCACGCCGGCTTTAGCTGAATGCTATTCTCCCGAGAGCAGTTGATCGGCCGCGAGCACAAGGAACATGAAGTTCGTTGCACCTCCTCCCATAACGTATTCCTGCTGCTGCCACAGGTAGGGCCAGTCGAGGAGTTCCGGAAAATCGGGACGGATAAGCGCTGTTCCCGATGAAACGCCTCCGGGTATGTACGACCAGTCAGCCCTGTTGACTCCATAGGCGACGATAGTAGACCGTGCTCCGACCCCCGATGCAAACGAAGCGGTATTGGTCCCGGGATGAACGCCAAGTACAAAGTTAAGGGCATTGAATACGGGAGCGGCCGGGAATACATCGGGGAATGCCTTGTGCAGGTAATACTGCCTTACACCGAACGACTGTATGTCCCATCCTGCACCCCAGATATTCGGCCTGTACGGTACTCCGAATGGTGTCTCTTCAGCCTGCTTCCTTATTCCTTCCGACACTCCTTTCAGGGCATCCTTCACAGCTGCCGTAAAACCCGGATCGTTGATCGCCGGAAGCGATCTTCCTATGAGCCATCCGACTTCGCGGACTCCCTTAATGACGGCTTCCTTATTATCTGTCAGGAAATCCTTGTACTGCCTGTCGCCGGTGGTAAGGAAAAGCTCTGATGCCAGATGCAGCTTCGAATTGATTGTTCTTCCATTCATCTGGTAATCACTTGAAAAAATCGCTTTGGCAAGCTCCAGGCACTGCGTGCTGAGAGTGTCGTTGAATCCCTTCAGCACCCTTGCTGCTGCTGCCATATGAGCTGCCGTGGTAAGCTCGCGCGACGGATTGTTCTCGGTGAACACCCAGCGATCATCGGCCGGTGAGGAGTGTGTACCGGTCTTCTCTCCGGGCTTGAGTTTGCTGTCGTGGATCAGACCGTCGGTCATGGTCGAGCCGTCGCCAAGCATAACATACTGCCTCTTTTCGGGACAAATGATCCCCCTGTAGAGCCGCCCGAGATTGCGGTAGCCGCCAACAACCGACAGGGCTCCATGCTCTATCTGCTGAAGCAGGTCGGGTTTGCCGTCGGGCTGGTGTATCTCCACAATCCTGGTATGCTGGTCGACAGATGTTTCGTCGTAGTCAACACCAAAAGCCTCATAAGCTCCAATAAGAATATAAACCTCTCCGCTCTGCGACTCTACCCTGAGGTCGTAATCACCCGCATCGTGCCATCCTCCGATATTCAGTCCGGGTACATTATCCCCTGATTTGTAACTGGTAAGTGTTGAACTGCCCTGGATGTAACCGTCAAAATGATTATGGTCTGTCGGGGCCATTCTTGCATCGTCCATGTGGCATAGCCCGTGCCAGACACGGTATTTCTCGTTCACCCTCATATGGCACATCTGAACCGGAAGGAAATACTCCAGAGTCGGCTGCCAGACATTCCTTTCAAAAACGTCGTCAGCAATTCTGAAAGGCTGTGACTGTTCATTGCCGTACTCAACATAATACAGTCCCTCACGGGTTATTTTTGAAAAATCAAATTTCAGATACTTGTATCTCAGGAAGGTACCCCAGTATTCGGCTTTGGCCGGACTCAGGGGCGTGGCAGTTCCGTTTTCCTCCACCCTCATCAGTACCGGAGTTCCGAATACACTTTCATTCTTGTCGATCTCAATAATCGCCACCTTTTCCTGACCAGTGCGATAACCGATCTGGGAGACATGAATCATGGGAGAACTCTTCCATCCCTCAATCATACTGGGAGTGATCACCCATTCTATTGCATTCTTTGTCGCTCCCCCTGGCACAACCGTCCTGACCACAAACCACCCGTTATTGTGAACATACCTTCCGTCGAGAAGCTGAAGATCGCCTGTCTTCGATTCGATAGTCATCCTCAGAAGATCGGTTTCGGGCGCCACCACCAGTTTCCGGCCTGTTGCCATGGGCTGAGCCGCAACAATTTCTCCTTTGGCATCAGTCATAGCCGGACCGTTGGCCTGTTGAGTGAAAATCCCTGACCGGCTGTCCATGAACCAGGTCTTGCCAAAAAGAATACCCGGGAATAATTCCATATTAAAGCCAACCTTGCCGATAAACTCTTCTGGTACAGGAGTATCAAGATCAACGGTAACAATAACTGATTCTCCCCTGGCTGTAACCTTTACCGAATAGTTAAGGTTCAGGTCGGGATATTCGATCGGATTGAAGCCTTTGCGGTTAATAGCCGGATCGGGATAGGAAAGCCTTGCCGTTATCGAGCGCCCTGCTGAATCGACCGTTCTCCCAAGCTGCTTTGGTATGGGCTGCCACTGGCCGGGAGTCTCATCGAGCCTTATGTCGCCGTTGGTGGCCAGCCTCTGACCATGCATTATAACAGCCACTCCGCCCTGATGACCTTCGGGATAAATATCCTGAAAAGCCATCACGTTGACACCTCCGCGCTCGAAATATTCAAGTTTGTTCAGGGTGAATCCCTGCGAAAAAGCAGTTTGCATTGCAAGGAAGCACCCTGCCACCATTAAAAGTCTTTTCATTTCAGTCAGTATTGGGTTGTTTTAATTCAGCAAAATGAAAATAGAACCAATATGCAGTACCGTAATCAGGTTCAAGCTTTCTGCCGTCACCTCCGGTCTCCTCATAGATCTTCATGTATTCAGCAATCCTTCTCAGGTTCTCCGGATCAAAAATATAGTTTTTATAATCATCGCGGCTATCCCTGCCCGATGCGATTCCGATAAGCAGGGCTTCCTGGTATACTCTAGCCAGAGGTCCTGACATTTCAGGCGGCAGGAACCTCTTCAGGTTTGCCCTGAAAGAATCAAGATCCTTTATCAGCAGATCGTAGCAAAGCAGATAATCGACAGCCATCCTGTTATCAGGGTTTGAACCAATGAGCATCTCAAGTGTAAGCCGGTATTCATTTCCAGCCTTGAGAAGGTCCTCTGAGGGTATGACCGATCTCTTCGAAGATATCCATGGCGAACGGGAACATTCATCCTCATTGAAAAGAAAGATCCTTCGCGCTTCCGCCCATCTCCGATGGAACAGCGTCTTTTCAAGTATTTTGAGATATTTCTCAGCCACTTCATATTCGCCGTTGACAATGTTGATTTCGGCCAGACGCTTCATCAGCCTTGAACTGCGTGACCTCGGTGAAAAGATCATCCCCAGCAGGGCGGAATGCTGTGCCGCGTTTACATCGCCCAGCTGCCAGTACACCTCGTTGCTGAAAGTGATTGTGAGATAGTTCTCGTTGGCATTCACCGGGATGAAAAGTCCGGTTGCCGCCGGCTGGTAAAACTCCATAAGCTTTTCAGGCATCAGGCCGAGTTTAGCCAGCGACATGTTGGTGTAATATGTGGCAATGTTATTCCGCAACCTGTAGCGCTGTGATAATTCATAAACTTCTTCCCACCTGCCGGCGGCTGCCTTGTAATCGAGCTTAAGTATCTTCTCCCTTGTGAACCGGGCATTCAGCAAAATGCCAGCTGACAGAGCCAGCACCATTACAATAAAACCTGCCAACGGAGATATTTTTTCTACTGATGGAAACTTCAACTTGTCAAATGACAACCATGCAGCCAGAACAGTTGCCGGAACCGACAGCAGGGGCAGATAATTGATAAACCTTACATGTCGTGTGATCTCATCAATCCAGGTATAGGACTGTAGCAGCGTGATGTCGTAAAACTGCCTCATCTGGGGCGGGACCAGAACCGAAACCAGAAACATAACGGATGCATAAAGCACTGTACGATTCTTTCTCACAGCAGCAAGTTCATAACCGGCGGCAAGAACTGCGAACAGCAAATATCCGCTCCCGACAAGAACATACAAAGCTGGGATCATTAAAATTCCGGCAGGCTTCCTGATGGTCTCACGTCCGATTGAAACATAAACCAGAAATGAGACAATTGCAATTAACAACCCGATGACTGCTGAAAGCGGAAACTCGGGATCGCACAGGGCTATCCAGCTGAAGACAGAAGGAATTAAAGGCCNNATCAGTGTTAATGAAATAACAGCAGGTCCTCCTCCCGACAGGTAATAAAACTGAGTGAGGAAATCACCGATATATGATGACAGAAATCCCGGTTTTGAGAAATATGACAGGAAATGAGCCGGGGTAAGCAGAAATATCTGCAGCTGTTCGATGAAATAAAGATGATACTGGTAATAAAACCGGAAGAAAACAAATGCTGCACCGAAGAAGACCCCTGCAACAATCAGTTCCTTTTTCCTGTTATTTTCCATCTTAAAACTTTTTCCTCAATGCCCTAACGCCTTCACACCCTTACGCCTTTACGCCTTTACGCCTTTACGCCTCAGGCCCTAATGACTGCTCCCTGCCTGAACCGGCACCGACGGAGTCCGCCTTGCATTCCTCGCGATCTGATATGGCTTCACCTGAACCGGTTTTACAGCAAACTCCGGCACGTTGAATGAATAAAGGAAGCTGCTGTGAAAACCGGGATCCTTCTGGGGAAGAAGGAAGGGTTTCCGGGCAATTCCGTTATTATCAACGTATGCAATATACAGATTTGAATACAATCCGTCCATTCTGCGGCTGCTTACAACCACCCAGCGGGAGTTTGACGACCAGGAGTGCCAGCTGTCGGCATCGGGGCTGTTAAGCGAATCGGCCGTGAACCTGTTTCTGCTTCTCAAATCCATGATCCAGATATCTGATTCGGGATTATAGCTTGGGAATGCACCGTAATCCGAGACTGTGAACATAAGAAAATTCCCATCGGGAGAAACTCTCGGTATGGAGCAGCTCTTTCCTGTTGCGGCCGAAGAAACGAGAGTATCGGTTTCAGCGCCGAATTCACCTTTCTCCGTGTCGAAAGGTACCGAACAGAGACTGTACCGAACCGTATCAAAGCCTGCAGGCATACACACCGAATCGGCGCTGCAGAAATAAAGTCTTTTCCCGTCTGGCGAAAAGCAGGGAAACGTTTCAAACCTGTCGCTGCGCGAGAGTTGATCAGGTATCTTCATTTCATGGCTGCCGGTATCGTAAAGGACTATATCCGACTTCAGGTCCAGAGCGGTTGCCCTGCGGGTACCCGTTGCATGAAATATCTGGTTGACCCTGTTAACTGAAAAAGCGATGTACTTACCCGAAGGATGCCATGAGGGAAATGCTGCAGCGGCAAACATCTTTCCGGCTCTCGCATTTATTTTCTCGGTAACGCCGTTCCGGTGAAGTATCGTCCCTCCATAGCTTTCCCTAAGATGCAGAACCATATTGTCGGGATTATTCCCGGCAAACGAGTGACAGTTCATGCAGGTGCCGGCAAGAAGCCGGCTGTTAATTACTGTTCCGACATCAAAAGATGACAGGTTACGCTGATAGATCCCCATTCTGTTCCAGTTCTGAAAACCCGGCATGAGATTCCTGTAAACAAGACATCCATCGATGGGCTCCTCTGCGATGCTTACCCTGAATGGCCGGTATGCAATCCAGCGACCGTCAATTAAAGCCGTAACCTCAAACTGAAGCGACTCTCCGGTATTATCCGCAAGAAACCTCTGCCATTGCCGTGCCGGAATAAGCACCCGGTCATCGGAGGAAACAACTTTCAGAGAACCTTTCTCCCCTGAAATCATGGTAACCACCTTCTCCGGTCCGCCGGCAACCCTGAAATTCAGCGGGGCAATATTGGCCGGAATCGTCACACCTTCATAATCAGGAAACATTTCCGGGTACGAATCCGTTGCGACAACATCCCGGGGTTCCCTGTTTGTGCATGAAGCAACGGAAAGGAGAATGATTGCAAAGTATATAAGGCTTAATCTCATATCACCTGTAATGAAGATAAAACCAATAGGTCTGGCCGAACTCCCTTTCCATTTTCAGGGTATCGGAGCCCGAGTTGTTGTAGGCATTCGCATAAGCCCGCAGATTCCCTATCACAGACTGATCGTAAACCAGAGATCTCAGCGCTTCCGGAGGATCCTCCAGCCTTGTCAGGATATAGGCAACTGCCTCCTGATAAGGAATGGGAATACCATCATATCCAAGCTGGTTAATCAGACTGATATTCCTTAGAAAGCCGTCGAGGTCCTTGTTAAGCAGGTAATGAGCCATCAAATATTCAAATGCCATCCGGTTCGCAGGATTGGAAACCACCAGGCTTGTAAGTGCATAATCCATCCTGTTCTGATCATAGAAGAAATCATTGTCGGGCATTAAGGTCCTCTTTTCAGACAGATAAAGGTCGTCTTTCAATTTGGCTGTATCGCTTATCAGACCGAGAAAATGCCGTGCCTCTTTTCTGTAAAACAGGGTATGGCTCAGCAACGTATAAAATTTGCAGGCGATATCGGTCTGGCCATTAAGCAAATAGGTTTCCGCAACCCTCCTGACAGCCCTTGAAGGAAGCCTGGCATCGACGGTCGACTCTATCGTCTCCATTGCAAACATCTGCGAGAAATTGTAAAGCCCCAGGTTGTAATGTGTTTCCCCTGCAATGAAGGGAGTCATCCCCCTCCTTACATAGGGAACAAAAAGAGCATTCTTGTCCTGCCTGAAATGAAACATATCCGTTGAAAGCCTTCCGGTCATGCCAAGAGCCAGGTTCAGTGCAGCCTTTTGAACACCTGTTATAGGCTGATCTTTTTCCGCCATAGAGATTATCTTATCCCATCTGCCTGAATAAACATAGTTCTCATAAGCCATCTCCCGCTCTTCCCCGAAGTCTGCAAAGTAAAATATGCCGGCAGCCGTGATTACAGTCAGGATGAAAACCAGGACCAGACCTGCTTTCATCTCAGTTAAGGCTGTGACAGCCGGGGGCAGAAAACGGTATAAAAGAAGAACCAGGGGCACCGAGGCAAAAGCCAGGGCAAGGGAAAGTGGAAAGAATATTCTTACCGCATAATATGCTTTGGAGAGATATGCCTGAAGAAGAGTGTCGCTGATCAGGAAAGTTCTGGCAAGAAGAGGCAGTGCAACAGCTGCAACCAGATAAACGGAACAGGCGATTAATGCAGTTTTGAGCGGCTTCAATTCACTATTTTCATACGCCCTGACTATCTCTGATGTTATAAGCACAAGTGTACAGGACAGAAATGCTCCTCCTGCAAGCCACCAGACGACAACCAGCAGGAGCACACCTTTGATAATTCTGTGCAAAACACGATCATCCATTGTCTTTCGTACATGCCAGACTGACCCGGCCACGGCAATTATCAGACCTGCCAGACCTGAAACATAGTAAAACTGACTTGTCAGCAAAATGGCGCAAATAAGTGAGGGTAGCCAGGAAATAATTATAAGGCGCCTGGTGTGCCAGACCGATATGATCAGCTTCCTTACAGCCAGATGAAGCAGGATCAGAAGAAAGGTAACCAGCATGGCAGCAATTACCCGGATATGGAAAAACTGTGTCAGGAGCTCCCCCGCAAAAACTGAAAAACCGCCCTGGACCGAAATAACTTCCATAAAATGAGCTGGAGTAAGCTCAAGAAGCTGTACCTGTTCCCTTTGCCAGAGATGATGATTGTAAAACAAGCCGAAAAACAGGAGAGACATGGAGCCAAACAGCGCCAGAGCAATCCTTTCAACTGAAATATTCTTCAGTATGCTTTTCATCATTCCGTAAGATCATTCAAACCGGGCCCTTAGCTGGGCATCCTTTTCCATGTAAAGCCTGCCTGTCATACGGGTCACATAGTTCTTTGCCTCAGCAGGAATTGCTTCGAAATAAACCTTGTAGATCAGAAGTCCCACACCATTGAACAGATTCCCGTTCAGCAGGCTGATGTAAGCAGAAAGCATCGAACGGCTTATGCTTTGAGATTCTGCCTTCAGACTGTCGATCTGTTCCTGATCGTTTCCTGCCGATCTGATCTGCCCTGCCACAACCCATTGAAGGGAATCATGGTAGTGCTTGTCCTCCTTCCAGCGTTGCAGGATGTCGTTCAGTCTTGTCCCGCCTCCTGAGCTTATTGAATCGAGGACAACAATCACTTCGCCGGGTTCGCATACCACCACCAGGTCTTCAACAATGGCGGGGAATCTGGCCGGAATCCTCAGTATCCGCACATCAAAGGAATCGGCCGGGACTGTGAATTCAAAAGTACCATTCACGACTGTGGTCGAATCAACATTCCTTGTCACGGGAGCATCGAGAGCAACGAGATAGACCTTTGATCCCTCAAAATTGCTGCCGGGGACAGTTCCCTTAATCCTGAAGGAAGGCGCCTTACTGCATGAAGCCGTAAGAAAGAACAAAAAGACCGGCAGGAGAAATATCTTTCTCATTCGTTTTTTCTGTAAAACTAAGGCAAAGAATTAAAAAAAGGGGCCTCTTACAGCCCCTTTTTCTCCCTACTTGCTTTTTGGTTTGAACATCCAGAACCAGGCTGTTCCCCAGTCACCGGTAACACCGGGTTCGGGTGATGAAAGCACAAGTTCGTCCTCATCCAGTTTGAGGATATAGAAATTCTCCACCACAGCATTACTGTTGTTTGGATAGATCCCGTTTATCACGGTGGTATTGGTTGTTGTCAGGGTGCCGACGTCCCAACCCTCCTTGAATACGGTTAAGTCAATGTCGAAAGTACCCGTTATGGGGCCGGCACTTGGGACCGATGCACTTTTAAGGGTCAGGTTACGGCCTCCGTTGAGGTCGAAGGTCATTTCATCGGAACCGACACCACGTCCAGCGAGGTCAGCCATATTAACAACCCACCAGCACGGAGCATTGCAACCCTTGAAGCCTCCGTTGCCCCATGGTCCGGGCTGAGTGTCATCCCATATCCAGGTTTTGCCTGCAGCCATGTTTGAAAGGTATCCCCATTCGGGTTCCTGGAAAGCTGCAGGATCAGCCTTTGTAACCGTTATGGTCTTCTCATCGTTCACAATGCCGCCGGCGGTAAGTGCCGTAATCTTGATTGTGTAGGTACCCGGAACGAGCATTCTGACCGTGTCTTTCTGCTGTCTGGTAACGCCCCAGGCATAATCCCACGAGAACATTACTTCCGGAGTCTGGTTGTCCAGGTACAGGATGTAATCATTCGCAGGGTCGTTGGTGATCGTGTACTTGAATGCAGAAGCCGGAACAATGGGACCCGGGTCTTCCCGGATCTCAATCGGAGTGCAGGCACCAATCATCATTACTGCTGTGAGCAGATATAAAATTCTCTTTTTCATAACTCTTCTCATTAAGTGTTATTTTGAACTAAACGAATAGGTCGGTGCAACTCCGGTTTCCCATCCGGGGTTCTGTACCAGAATCCCTTCCGAAAGCTGTATTTCCTGGTTGGGGATCTGAAGGAAGCCTCCTGTTTCAGGTCGGAAGTCCACACCTTTCTTTGTACCGTTAACGCCATTGTTGATAGTGGCCACGCCGTTCTGACTTTCAAGGATAGCTTCAACCTCAGCAAGGTTGCTTTTTCCGGCCCAGCGAAGGAGGTCATAATACCTTACTCCTTCGAAAGCCAGCTCATATCTTCTTTCATTCTTAAGAGCTTCAAGCGAATAGGCTGCAAGAGGAGGAAGCGTCGGGACCATCTCAGAGGTCAGGGGATCTTCCACGTCCACGTTCGAACGTGCCCTTACCTGATTGATGCCGTCAACTGTTTCTGTAAGTTCCGAATGCATAAGCAGGACGTCTGCAAAACGGATGAGCACGATATCCTGCATATTGTCGAGCTGGAAGTTCCTGGTGGCATTGTAGAAATGCACGCTGTAGTTGCTCCACTGTTCATCCTTGTACAGGTTTATCGGTCTGTATTTCTTCTGCCAGAATCCTGTTTCATCCATCTGCTTATCGTGGAAGTCAGTTCCAAGGCCATAACTTTCATCGATGCCTTCCGAAGCATCATCGACCTTAAGGACGGAGCCGCGCTTGCGGATATCATTGTCGGGCCATGCATCCCACAGCTTCTTGTTGACTGTTCCCATACCCCAGCCTTCTCCCATGACGCCCTTGTAGGAATAGGATCTCCAGCCGAAGAACAGGTTCATCTGGTTGCTGTAATAAATACTGGTACCCCAGTCGGCAAATGTCGAGAACTTAAGTGCAAACATGGTCTCCTTGTTGCCACCCTCCTCGCCGTACCATGACAGGTCATTGTCAACAGTGAACTTGTACGGTTTTTCTGAATTGGCCTCATTGGCTACAGCATATGGCCAGAGGTTCCTGAACTCAGGCATCAGCTGATAACCGCTGTTGTCAATACAGTCCTCAAGCCATGTAGCAACCTGGGCTTTTGTAATTGAACCTCCGTCAACAAGCGGCAGTTCAGCTGTCTCGTAATAACCAGTGTAGAAAAGGAAGACTCTTGCCATAAGGGCTTCGGCCGACCATTTATTTGCTCTGCCAAGATCTGAAATCGCCCATGGAGTGGCCGGGAAAGCCTCGATGGCAGCCTTCAGGTCGGATGCTATCTGCGCATAGGTTTCTGCAGCGGGAGTTTTTGGCAGATTCTGTGGTTTAGTCTCAAGGACCAAAGGAACCTCACCGAACATCCTGGAAAGGTCGAAATAGAACATTGACCTCAGGAACCTTGCCTGACCTTCAACATTGCCCTTTGCAGCAGCACTCGGCCATTCAGGCTTGTCGATATTTTCGAGCAGCATGTTGCAGCGGAAAATACCCTGGTAATAACGGGTCCATGCGCCCAGGTACATATCCTGACCGTCGATCTTGAAGTCGCAGATTGCCCTTGGAGTAAGGTCGTTGTCTCCACCGCCACCAAAACGATCATCAGACATCAGTTCTGAAATAGCGAAAGGATAGGCGTTCAGTATCGAACCGCTTGGCACTGAAACCATAGTGACATAAGCAGCCGTAAGCGCCTGATCCATGTCGGTGGTCGTTTGATAGTAGTCGGTGTTGGTCTTTGACGTAAGCGGATCAGTATCCAGGAAACTTTCCGAACACCCCGCAAATATGGCTGCTGTCAGCAGCAGTATAAATATCTTTTTCATATTCTTCATCTGTTAGAATTTAAGACTGGCGCCCAGCATTACTGTGCGCGGTGCAGGATAGTATCCGATGTCTATTCCCTTCGCCCAGCTGTCGGTGCCGCTTCCGCCGCCGATCTCAGGGTCCATTCCCATGTAGTTGGTGAAGGTGTAGAGGTTCTGAACAGCCACAAAGAACCTGGCCTGTGTAAGAGGCATCGTCTTGAAGAGCCTCTTGAAATCGTAGCCAAGAGTGATGTTGCTCAGCTTCAGATAATCCGCATCCTCAATGAAAATATCAGAAACGTACTGCCAGTTGATATGCGAACCGTAGGTCAGCCTCGGATACTTATCGGATGAACCTTCCCCATGCCACCTGTTGAATACATCAGTGGTATAGTTGTTAAGGGGCGAATCGGCCCAGCGGCGCCAGCTACGTGCGATCTGGTGACCAAAGGCACCGTTTGCAAGAAGCGAGAAATCGAATCCCTTCCAGGAGGTTGAGAAATTAAACCCTATAATGAAATCGGGATTGGGATCTCCGATGAGTACCTTGTCGAGATAATTGATCACGCCATCCTTATTTGTATCATCAAATATAAGGTCTCCGGCCTCTGCCGTGGGCTGAATAATTTTTCCCTGCGGATTGGTGTGGCTTTCCACTTCTCCCGGATTCTGGAACACCCCAAGGGTTTTGTATCCCCAGAAATATCCGATCGGGAATCCAACCTGCGCACGGTAGAGTTCTTCGGTCCCCTGACCCAGAACGTTACCTGGTCCGTGGAAGATCCCTTCATTGTTCGCGATCCTCTTCACCTCATTCTTGTTGTAGGCAAGGTTGAAGCCGGCCGAATAGCCGAAATCCCTTTTGGATCCGTTGTAGTTTAGTGCAATTTCAAAACCCTTGTTGGTAACGTCGCCTCCGTTAACATAAGGCGCTCCGGTTCCGTACGACGCCAGCATTGAAGGTCTGATAAGCCAGTCGTAGGTGGTCCTGCTGTACAGGTCAAACTCAAGGCTGAGGCTGTTCCTGAGAAGCCGGGCATCAAACCCGACGTTGATCTGTTCAGAGGTCTCCCACGTCACATCCTCATTGGGAAGAACATCAGGATAGCCCCCGGTTTTCACAACCGCCTTGTCGGGTCCGAAGAAGTAATTGACATTGGCAAAAGAGATGGTTGCAAGGTACTGGAACGGGCTGATGGCCTGGTTTCCGTTCTGCCCCCAGCTTGCACGCAGCTTCAGGAAGTTGATTATATTGCTTGCATTCTGGAAGAAGTTCTCCTCAGAGATAACCCATCCGGCAGATACTGAAGGGAAATAACCCCACCTATTGCCCTTTGCAAAGTTGGATGAGGCATCAGCACGAATTATACCTGTCAGCATGTATTTGTCCTTGTAGGTATATCCAACACGGCCGAAATAGGAAAGGATACCTCCTTCACCCCACGGACTGCTTCCCACATTTGTAAGGTTGACATCGATTACCGGGGTGTTGTTGAGATAGGCATGCCTCAGATCGCTGAACAGCGAGTTTGAGTTCGAACCGTTTATCGATTCCCCAAGTCCCCACTTTTCAGCTGATGTTCCTAAAAGAGCATTAAGGGCGTGATCGCTTCCGAGGTTGAAATTATAATTAACGGTATTCTCCCATGACCACTGGAACCCGGCATTCAGGGAATGATTTACATCATCGGTGGAATTGAATGAGGTTGTGCTGAGATCATAAAGCGGCGTATAGCTCCTGTATGATCCGGCCGACATTGCATAACCGAATGAACTTCTGAAGACAAGGTTCCTGATCGGCTGCACTTCGAGGAAGACGCTTGCATTAAGGTTATGGTTCTTGCCTTCGTTCTGTCCCCTTGAATAAACCATCTGGGCAATTGGGTTCGACTCCTGCGGGTTCCATGGAATGGCATAATGGTAAGGATATGCCTTGTCCGATTCATCGGTAGCATACAACGGCAGAAAGGGACTGGCCACAATATTGCTGAACACGTCGTTCCAGTACTGGTTGCTTACCCCTACACCATGATTATTTGAATTGACATACCTCAGGGTTTCTCCTGCCTTCAGGATAGTGAACGAATCAGTCTTGTCCCTGAGCAGGATGAAATCGGAGTTGAGCCGGAAAGAAACACGCTCATACTTCGATTCAACCGGGCTGCCGAAAATACCTTCCTGGTTTGAGTGAGACAATCCAAGTGAGTAAGCTCCGGCGGCTGATCCTCCTGTAATGTTGAGTGCATTGTTGACAACCGGGGCATTCTTGTTTGACAGTTCATCAAGCCAGTCGGTTCCCTCCCATGCTCCTGATGCGATCCTGTCCCAGTCGGGAACCAGGGCTGCGAAATTCAGACGGGGCTGGCCGCTGTTTACCCTTGCCTCATCCACAATGTTGGCATATTCCATTGCATTCATCAGCGGGAGCTTCCTATATAGGTTCTGCACCCCGTACGAACCGTCATAGGTAATATTTGCCCTGACGCCGGTCGATGACCTCGATCCCTGCTTTGTGGTAACAAGGATAACACCGTTTGCACCGCGTGCGCCGTAGATGGCGGCAGATGCAGCATCCTTGAGAACGTCGATCGATTCAATGTCGGCCGGCGACATGTTGTCGATATTCCCGCCGGGCACGCCGTCGATTACATAAAGGGGCTGAGAGTTACCGATAGTACCCATTCCGCGGATGTTGACCTTGAATCCGTCACCGGGCTGTCCCGTGTTCTTGATGATCGAAAGACCAGGAGTCTGCCCCTGAAGTGCAGTCATCGGAGAAACAGTGCTCAGCTTCTGAATGTCATCGCCCTTAACCTGGACCGTAGACCCGGTTACGAGTTTCTTCTTCTGAGTACCATAACCGACAACCACTACCTCGTCGAGGCCGGTCAGGGTTTCCTCAAGTGTGACATTAATGACGGTCTGTCCGGCAATAGCCACCTCCTGATCTCCGAAACCAATGAATGAAAACCTCAGGGTCGTTGCCCCTGCAGGCACCGGCAATGAGTACTTGCCGTCGATCCCTGAAAGGGTCCCGACTGTAGTACCCTGCACCATAATTGTTACTCCTGACATCGGCTGACCCTGTGTATCCCTTACAGTACCGGTAATGGTCTGCTGGGCTATCAGGCTGAGATTGGCCAGTAGTAACAAAACAATTAAAACACCTCTTTTAAACATAGTTTTGGGTTTTAGGATAAAAATTACTACATATCAAGTAAATTATAATTCGACACAGGCATATGCAGACCTGTGTCAGGTTTAGAGTCTTTCAAATTTAAGGGATACTTTTTAGGAGAAACGGGACTAAATGTTCAGGTTTAGGGGTTCAAATGATTTTTATATCATTTGCGCCTGACTTTGCCCGAATATTTTGATGGCAGTACCCCAAACTCATTCCTGAAATGCTTCCTGAAATATTTTGGATCATTGTATCCTACCCTGAAGGCAACCTCCGACACGTTTAGCTGGCTCTTCTCAAGCAGCTGGGCCGCCCTCTTCATCCTGAGGGTCCTGATGAATTCAAGCGGAGGCTTTCCTGTCAGGGTAAGGATCTTCTTGTAGAAAAGGGTGCGGCTGATCCCCAGATCGCTGCTCANNTCGTCAAGCGACACTATCTCAATATCAGGAAGTTCAGTATTCTGTTCCCTCCTGCCCGACTGCCTGAGGCTCCTGGAAAGACTAAGAAAATTGTTGATCTTCGATTCAAGGACCTGAAAATTAAAGGGTTTTGGAATGAAGTCGTCAGCCCCTGTCTCAAGGCTTTCAAACTGCTCCTTCTGACTTGAATGGGCTGTGATAATAATAAGAGGTATATGGCAAATTCTGGGATCGGATTTGACTTTACTGCACAGTACCTTTCCGTCCATTACAGGCATTACAATATCGCTGATTATCAGATCGGGGATCACCTTATGTATCAGAACAAGTGCTTCCCCGCCGTTTGAGGCTTCGAAGATGTCATACTGGGCCCGGAGGTTGTCCTTTATATAAAACCTGAGGTCGTCATTATCTTCGGCTATTACAATCCTGCATCTCCTTTCAATTCCTTCCCGCGGCTCTTCCACGTGAGCGGACTGCGAAGCCGAAGCTATGGCAGCAGAAGTCGGATTTCCCTTATCCCGTCCTCCTGAACCGGTTTTCAATGAAAAAACAACAGTGAAGCAACTTCCCTTTCCGGGTTCGCTTTCGGCTCTCACCCCGCCCTCATGCAACCGTGCAAATTCCTTGACGAGAGCAAGTCCCAGACCTGTTCCCTGAACATCTTTCAGGGAACTCACCTGGTAGAAATAATCAAATATCCTATCCACCTTGTCAGCCGGTATACCGATCCCGGAATCCTTAACCTTTATCTCAACCTGCCTGAAGCCTCCACTACTTTCGGTTATAGGCCCGGCTGACAGAATTACTGTAATCACACCCCCTGAATTGGTAAACTTGAAAGCATTCGACAGGAGATTGAACATTATCTTTTCAACTTTGTCGCGGTCGAACCAGACATTTAGCTCAGCTATCCCGGGTTCATAAACCAGGCTGATCTTCTTCTCCTCGCTAAGGTCGCTGAATGAAGCAACGATGTCGTCAACGAACGAGACAATGTCACCGAAGCCAGGATTAAAGCCGAATCCCTGGACCTCCATTCTCCTGAAATCCAGAAGCTGATTAACCATCAAAAGCAATCTCCTTCCATTCTGACGGATCAATTTAAGGTACTTCTCATCCGGAGAACCCTGCCATTTTTCAAGGAGCTTTTCGACAGGCGAAAGGATGAGGGTAAGAGGCGTCCTGAATTCGTGCGAGATGTTGGTAAAGAACTTGATCTTGAGCGCATCAATCTCATGAACATGCTGCGATTCAATCTGCTCCTGTTCAAGCTTCATATTGAGTCTCTCCCTGTAAAGTATAAGATATCTCAGCAAAGCAAGCAGGGAAAGTATCAGCATGGTATAAATCACATAAGCATACCAGCTTTTCCACCAGGGAGGAAGAACTCTTATGCTAATCTCCGTCGTGTCGTTGTTCCAGATACCATCCTGGTTGGTTGCCCTTACCCTGAAAACATAATTACCATTGTTAAGATTGGAGAAGGTTGCAAAATTCTCATCACCTTCGGTTGTTATCCAGTTATCGTCAAAACCTTCAAGATTATATGAGTATTTATTATTTGCCGGGTTGAAGTAATTCAGAGCCGCAAAATCGATTGTGAAAGAGTTTTCCCTGTACTTAAGCACAAGCCTGTCAGTATTGAAGACTGGTTTTTCAAGCAATATGCGGTTGTTTACCTTTCCCCCGTAAGTGACTTTCCTGTTAAATATTCTCAGCCCGGTAAGGACTACAACTGATTTTGCCGTATCATCAACTATCTCAAGCGGATAAAAGGCATTGAGCCCGTCGGGTCCGCCGAACCAGAGTTGACCGTCCCTGGTTGCCAGGGCAGCCGTTTCAGTGAATTCCTTACCCTGAAGCCCGTCGCTGATACCATAATTCCTGAATGTGAAGGTCTCCTCACCTGTTTCCCCGTCATCGCTGAGAATAAGCCTGGATATACCATTCTTGGTACTTATCCAGAGATCGCCATTGTTGTCTTCAAGTATCCTCAGAACCGCGTTTGAAGGAAGCCCGTCGGCTTCGGTAAACACCCTGAAACTGCCCTTCTGCCGGTCCATCAGATTAAGTCCGTTGCTTGTGCAAACCCAGAAAAATCCCCTGCTGTCGGTGAAAGTCGAGGTAACCTGATTATCGCTCAGGGATGTGTCGTCGTCGGGATTGCTGAAATAGCATCTTGCCAAACCCTGTTCAGGATTAAAAAAGATGAGCCCGTTTGCCGAGCTGATCCACAGGTTGTCATTTTTGTCCAGCTCAAGCGAATTGATGTAATTAAAGCAGATCGGGCTGTTCTGAGTGTTGTAACGGGTGAATTTCCCGGTAGTCCTGTCAAACCGGTTCAGACCGCTGGTCAGGGTGGCTATCCACAGGTTTTTCCTGCTGTCCTCACAAACAGACCATATCCTGTCGTCAGAAATGGATGTGGAATCCCGATTATCGTGCCGGTAAACGGTGAATTTTCCGGTTGAAGGATCATAACAGTTCAGCCCACCCAGGTAAGTGCCTATCCAGATTTTCTTCTCAGAATCCTCGAAGAGTGACACAACAAAATTGCTGCTCAATGAGTTAAATCCGGAAGTGCCGGCGGCATACCGGGTAAACCTGTTTGTGGAGCGATCGAGATAATTGAGACCTCCCCCATTGGTGCCTATCCAGATATTCCCCTTCCAGTCTTCTGCAATGCAATCAATATCATTGTGCGACAGACTGTTTTCGTCGCCGGGGTAATTCTGGTACAGACTGAATT
>DIWB01000056.1:0-5072 GCA_002428385.1 Bacteroidales bacterium UBA6117 | reverse complement strand
ACAAGTGAGTAATCAGGAGGATTGATTATAAAAAGACCCTGTCCGTCAGTCGAGATCCAAACCAGTCCTTCCCTGTCCTGATCGATGCCTGTGATCTGCAACTTACTGAAGAATTTCCCGGCAGCAGCCGTGAAATTATGATCCCACGATCGGGTTTCAACATTGAAAACCGAGAGCCCGCTTTCATCACCAACCCATAGTTTGTTGTCGCTGTCTGCAAACAAGGCCGTAACAAGTCCGGAATTTTCATTCATCCCCTTCCGGCATTCAAACTTCTCGAAGGAGTTCGTCTGAGGCAAAAACCTGAAAATAAAACAGTTACTTGTACCTATCCAGTAAGACCCGTCCTTATCGGGAGCTATTGCGGTAATATTGTTAAGCTCTGACGAACAGGATTGTTCGTCAGGCAGGAGATGCCTGAACGACTTTGAAATATGATTGAACAGAAACAGCCCGTTATGTGTCCCTATAAGCAGGTCGCCCGACTCACCGGTGACCATTGCAGTAATGTAGGCAATGTCCTGGCATGCAAGCGGCATTGACGGAACAAGGTTCACTCCTGAAAAGGTATAACTGTCGCCGTCCAGAACACTTATGCCGCTCCTCGTACCCACCCAGAGATTTCCCTCACTGTCTTCGGTTATGGCATTTATGACATTGTCGGCTATCGACAATGAATCTGCAGCACTATGACTGAAAACCTCGAAATCATAACCGTCGAACCTGTTAAGCCCGCTGTTGGTTCCGAACCAGATAAATCCCTTTGAATCCCTGTAAATGCTCTTCACCCAGTTGTCCGACAATCCATTGTTCACATCGGCATGTGAAAAAACGATGCTGTAATCCTGCGAGGAAACAAAACGAACAGGAATAAAGCACAGTAAAAGGGATATTGACAGTATGACTCCGGGCCTCATTGGAATAAAAAGCTTCCGTAAATGTTCAGGTAAATTTACTTAATCTGTTCAAATGTTACTGCTTAAAAAGCGCCCCTTAACATTTGAACCCCTTATAAAGCACAAATTGTAATCATTAAGAAACAAAATAAGACTTTTCTTTGAACAAATTGTGCTCAGCATACCGGGATTAAAGACCTAATTTTAAATTACCGGATTCATGTCCGGGCATCACCGCTACCTGATCATTTTACTTGAACCGAAATGAACAAAAGGACACTCAGAATATTCGAAATAGTTGTTTATGTAATAATCGTCGGACTGATTCTGTTCCTTGTTGCAAAGTTGTGATTGCTTTAATGTATTCCTGTACCCATCATTCCTTTTTGATCCATACAATCGAACCATCATCCGGATGCTGCCTTCCCGGCTTGTAAGTGTAACTAATCCTGTTCCTGTTATTCCTGGCATAGTTTGGAACGGCTATCATCGGGGTTCCGTCAGCCCATTGGCCCGTGATCACCATGATCCCTCCGAGCAGATCTTTTTTCCATTCAAGAGAAAGCGGGCCAGTCCCGATATACTTGTCGATGTCGGGCTGATCGGCTTTTTCCACATTGTAGATCATAGGGCCGTACCGGAGGGCTGTCCTGCCCCTGTCGGCAGCGATCCTGTCGTCGGCAGTTATCGTCTGGATCTCCATCGGCAGATCGAAGTCGATCCTGTCACCTTTTTTCCATTTCCTGGTAAGGACTGCATACCCGTTAACAACTGTAACCGGAACATCTTTCCCGTTTAATTTCAGCGATTTCAATCCTTTTACCTCAGGAGACCCCTTGTATAAACTGCTTGTGGTCCGGTTCGGAACCCTGATATGCACCGAAAACTTCGCTTTCCTTGCAGGATTAACAATAACCGACACTTTTCCGTTCCAGGGATAATCAGTCTTCTGGATCATCTCGACATCGGTGCCGGCCACTTTTTCAACATTGATGGTACTGCCTATAAACATGTTGACATATATGCCGTCATTCCCCTTGACGTAGGTCCAGGTAGGTATCATCAGAAGGGTCCTGGGTATATTGCCCACACAGCAGGGGCATACGTGCCACGAATAACGCGACCCGCCTGAATTAAGTGGATTGTCATAATAGAAATGTTTTCCTTCGTGGTCAATTGAACCTAAAAGTGCATTGTACATCGTCTCCTCGTACAGGTCGGCATATTTCGCATCATGGTAGGCGAGGTTCATCTTGTACTGGAAGAAAATAAGGCCGCAACTGGAACACGATTCACAGTAGGCATTGTTCCCAAGGGAATAGTCGGGCCCGAAACCTTCGGATGTTTCACCGCTTCCTATGCCCCCGGTGACATAGTATTTTTTGTTCACCAGATTGTCCCACAACGACATGACTGCGCTTTGGTAGTCAACATCTCCGGTCTCAGCCGCAACATCAGCCATTGCCGAATAGTTGTAGACAGCCCTTACGGCATGCCCGACTGCTTCATACTGCTCCTGAACCGGAACATGGCTCTGATCATATTCGCTGCCATGGTTGCGGTTATCGAGCAGGAACCTGGCCAGCCTGATATAACTGTTGCCCCTTCCGTTTCCTTCCATATCATTCACAAAACGGCCGAACCTTACAAGAGCCTGCTCCATCTCCTGATGCCCGTCGTACCATGCATTCTTACCCGGTGCGATGTTTGCCACCCAGCAGTCGGACAGTTTCTTAGCTGCATCATAAAGCCTCCTGTCTTTTCCTTCGGTGAGAGTATAATGATTGATGGCCGATTCGATAAAATAACCGGCTACGTATCCTTCATGATTGCCACGTGTTTCAGGAGCCCATTTAGATTTCCAGCGGGCTGTGTCACGGAGTGTCCAGGCGGTATGGAGGTAACCGTCGGATTCCTGTGCCGCAAGGACAACCGGTATCCATTTTTCGAGAGTGTTTCGCATCCTTTCCTGTGCCGCCATAATCTCCCTGTCGCCCTGAGGATCGATCATCAGGGCTATGCACATCGATTCTATGGTCTGATGAACCCATGCGTTTGAAAAGACATAGCCCTTGTGACGGCCATGAGGCTCTCCGCGGAGCGCCTTTGCTGCTTCAATGAAGTTATCGAGACCGCCTGAACCAAGTGTCAGAGTATCTCTTTCTATCTGATCGATACACCATGGAATCCAGTTGACCATCAGAGCCTTTGCCCTTTCTGACCATAAGGGGCTGTCGATTTTATACTTCTTTGTATAAACAACATCCAGCCTTTCAGCCGGAGGAGGAGCAGTCACTTTAACCGAGAGATCTGATACTGAAGAGAGACTGCCCTCGCGGGTCATCATAGAAAGGATATATTCTCCGGGTTGTGAGAAGACCGCTGTAGTTACAGGGTTTCCCGGCTTTTCAAAGGTCACGCTTCCCGGTCCGGATTTTTTTGACCAGGCGATTCCGGTAACCGGAGTCACCGACCTTGCTGAGCCCGACAAATAGGTCTTTCCGCCGATAATAACCGACCTGTCAGGTCCGGCATTGACCACAGGCGGATGGCCCGGGCTGCCAGCTGTCTGAAATACTTTCCATTCAAGAAGAGTGCCCGGGAATCTTTCTGCTGAATCGACCTCAAGCCTTAACCGGGTCGTCTTCACCGGGTCGAAGACAGTGGTGTTGAATTCATTGTTGACGAGGCCGAGCCCTGCCGGATTTCTAACGGCTTCGAATTCACTGCCGTTCCACCAGGTAATCCTGTAAGCCTGAGGCAGTTTTACTGCATTCCCGAAATTCCACCAGAAAACAGCGATGCCGCCGGTAGTAACCGGCTGGCTCCATTCATATTCAACCCACTGGTTAGAAAGGCTCACCGGCGGACGATTCGTTCCTGACCTCATACCGGCAACAGTGGCAGGAGTCAGACCGTCATTGAGAAACACCGGAGAACCACCATAGCGGGCCGAAGTGGATGGTGTTGCAACCAGGGCAAGGTTTCGGGAAGAATCCTGGGCTTGCGAATAATGCCCTGTCAGCGATAACACCGAGGCTGATGAAAGCACGATGATTATTAAAAAACGAAAGCGGATCATGGGTCTCATAATTAAACAGATTTGCAAAGGTCGATTTAATCTTTCTGAAAAGATCAGTTATTCAATCCAATTCGTGTACCCCCGGATCAGGTGCAGCGCCCTTTGGAACAGGATAGCCAAAAAAATCAGTTAAAGGAGGGGCAAAACCATACATCGGTTGTATCTGGATTCCACTGTCCTTTATTTTGGATCCGGCAGGGAGCATCAATCCGGCAAGAGTGTCAAGCCTGTATGGATCAGTAAGGTCAGTATTAAACGGACCTTCAAGGACCGGATCAGCCACACTGCTCCAGACATTTGCCGTGTAAATGCTGCCGGTATTCCTTCCGCTTATCCTGATGTCGCTTACAACAAAGATATTGTTGCAGAAAAGAAAGTTCTCGTGCTCCGATGCGCTCTCGTAACTGATAGCAGGGGCTGATTCGCTGTAAACCACATTGTTATAAATATAACAACCAGTCAGCTGACTGCTTTCATCCGATCCGTTCCAGATAAAAAAGCTTCCGGCACCATCGGTTGTGAGTGCATCATTTATGCTGATACAATAACGGATCACATTATTTGCCCAGCCAGCAGCCCCGGGATACTGAAACAATCCATAGCCGGCACCTTCATTTTCGTATGACAGACAATATTGAATAAGAGAATTGGTAACCCCGCCGTCAAGGTCAAACCCTCCGCCGTCCTTTCCTCCCTTTGAAGTCCGGTTCCTGTAACTTATACAATACTGAATTGTAACACGATCGCTCATCCAGGCCCAGATACCGACAGGACCATTTCCCTGGCGAGGCATATCCCATCCGTTGCCGGTTGCCGTGCAATGATCGATTGTAACATTCCGGGATACACCGACCAGGATACCGTTTCCACTGTGGTTATCAAGAATTGTCGGATCACCAGCGTTGTTCTCTGCTTTACAGTCTTTTATAAGAATACTGGCCGATGAATCCTGGCTGGAACCCATTATATTGATCCCGCAAAAGCCGTTCCCGTAAGCGGTTACATTCCTGATTTCTGCATTTCTGCAGTTATAGAGGTCAACTCCGGACTTCTGAAATCCCCGGGCAGTAAGATCCTCAACCGTGCAATTCTCA
>DIWB01000057.1 GCA_002428385.1 Bacteroidales bacterium UBA6117 | reverse complement strand
TTTCATTTTCCTCCTACTCGATTTTTGAATATGTCCTCCATTTTTTTAGTTGTGCAAATCCAAAGCCCCTTCTGTGTATTGATCTTATTTTCGATTGTCAAATAAATCCCATTTTTTCAGGAGGTATTCCGACATTGTTATGTCGTAGTTGCTGTAACGTGCCGCAAATCCTTGTTCTCCAGATGCCTTTTCGCTGTAAAATCTCCTGACAGCGGCAATGATTTCCGGATCTTTGGTATCAATGGCATCAATGCTGTTCAGCGCAAAGTTTCTGTCTTTCATCCTGTAATTAACTGTGTCCTTCAGTATCGTGATATATGCTTTTATGGCTGCTTCTTTTTCGCCCAGCCCGTACAGGGCTTCTGCAGCCAGTGCCGCAACTGATCCCGACCTGTCGGCTGAGGCGGCCTCAAGCTCAGGAATAGCGGGCCTGGCCCCCTCTTTGAGGATCAGGAGGCCTGTTGCTCCCCAGTATCTGATAGCGCTGTTGTCATGATTCAGAAAGCCTTTAAAAGCGTCCAGATCCTTCGGATTTCCAGAGGTTGCAAGTCCGGAAGCATCTAAAAGCTCATTAAGGGGACAACCGGTCGAACGCATGTAGTCATACATCGACATGTCTCCCATGAAATCTTCATACTCCGTCTCGGGGATCAATCCCACATCCCTGAACTCCCTCCTCCAGTCATTTTCAGCCTTGCTCATACTCTTAAGAACCTTCCTGTAAGCCGGATCGCTTGCAAGGTTCTTTATTTCCCATGGATCATTTTCCGTATCATAGAGTTCCTCAAGGGGCTTAGTTCTGAAATATCTGCTGCGCAGTTCATCTGTCTTTCCTTCCATAAAAGCTTTCTCCCACGAAAGAGCCGAGGGCGCAGTAAAAAGGTAATCAAGATGCTGAAGGGTTATCCTGAAGGGCATGTAATTATGAATGTAACGGTACTTCTTGTCCCTTACCGCCCTAACCATATCATACCTTTCATCCATCCTCTGCCTCGACATGAAAACATAGCCCGGATCCTTTGTCCTGTACCTTCCAAGAAAGGCCTTCCCCTGCATATAATCCGGAGCAGGCATTCCGGCAATGCTCAGCAAAGTGGGAGCCAGATCCACAAAGTTGACCAGACGGCCCACCTTATCACCCGGCTTCTTCGCCGGATACAGATATTTATATTTTTCAGGTATCCTGACAACCAAAGGGATATGTGTGCCGGACTCATACATGAACCGCTTGCTTCTGGCCAGGACACCTCCGTTGTCGCCGTAATACATTACAATTGTGTTATCGGCAAGCCCGCTTTCATCAAGTTCCTTCAGAAGGGCACCCACCTCTTTGTCCATATCCTCGATCTTGTCATAGTACTGGGCCCAGTCGTGCCTCATTTCGGGAGTATCGGGATGATAGGGTGGAAGGACAACCTTCGATGGGTCGTGCCTCAACTGTTCTGTGGGGATCTGCCTGTGTATACTGCTTTCATGACTGGTCATCAGATTGAAAACAGCAAAAAATGGCTTCCCGTGTGGCCTGTTTTTATAATGGGCTTTATCGCTGCTTTCATCCCAGATTTCTGAAGGGTCAATACTTGGGGTGTTGTAATCAGTTTTCGAATTATTTGTGCAGTAATAGCCGGCCTGACGCAAATATTCGGGATATGTGCGAACCATTGACGATTTGGGATAATTGCTCCTCATATTTTCATTTCCGTTCGATGCAGCATAGACTCCTGTAATGATAGTATTTCTTGAAGGCGAAGAAACAGCATTCGGACTGTAGGCATGGGTATACAAAAAACCCTGGATGGCCAGACGGTCGATATTAGGCGTGGTTGTAAAAGAATTACCGTAGCAACCGGTAAATATTGCACTGTTATCTTCGCTTACTATCCAAAGAATATTAGGCAATTCCTTTTCTCCCTGTTTTTCTTTCGAAATGAGTGGAGTTTGTACCAACGACATCAAACCCGCAACTCCCAAAACAACCTTTTCCATATCAATATTTTTAAGATCCTGTATATTATTATTTATTAACCAGAACTCCCGGCATTGTACCACGGCGCTTTTCATTCTTCAGGTCTTTCCCTGTTTCCCTGTCGTACCAGTCAGGCGTAAGATCCTCTGGTGTTGTATCCTCCGTGTTATTCCGCCAGTTGTCTAAAAGCCTTCTCAAAGCTATCAACTCTTGCCTGTACTCAGGAAGTGACGCAAGATTTATCAGCTGATGGGGGTCATTCTCCACATCATACAGTTCTTCTGCGGGACGGGGAACAACAAACACATCCGTTTGGGCAGGTGTCAGTTTTCCTTCATCCCTGAGCTCGTTCAGGGCATGCTGGGTAGGAGATCCTTTAGAATCGGCCGGACCGCAATTTGAAAGCCAGGGCCTGGAGTTAAGAACGTAAAGGAATTTCCCTGTTCTTATCATCCTTTCATGTGCCTCAAAATCATGCCAGTTATGTTCTGAAAAAACAGCGGTTCTTATTTCAGCAGAAGGATTCCTGAGAACTTCTGCAAAGCTTGTCCCCTGAAATTCCTCCGGGATGCTTAAACCAGCCAGCTCAAGGATCGTAGGGCCTATGTCAACGGAACTTATAAGGCTCACTGAATTTACTCCTTTCTGTCTGATGCCGTCGGGCCAGTAAACAATAAAAGGAGTTTTCATTCCACTGTCGTAAACCCTGGTTTTGCATCTTGGGAAGGGCCGCCCGTTATCTGCCATAACAATAATAACAGTGTTGTCGAGTACCCCCTGCCTTTGTAACTCCTCTCTTACCTTTCCCACATGATAATCAAAACGGGCGATCTCGTTATAGTATGAGGCAATGTCCTTTCGTGTCTCCGGCGTATCCGCAAAATAAGGAGGTACGATGACAAGACCGGGATCGTGGGTTATCCTGAATGTGTCTGCTCCCCACTGACGATGTGCATCATGCGAAGCCAGCCAGAAAAAGAAAGGTTTGTCTTTTGGCCTTTCCCTCAAAAACCTCACCCAGTTGTCTTCTCCCCCATCCCCGTTATCATATCCGTTTTCGTCGGTGTAACGGTCAAAAGCCCTGTGTGCCGAAGGGCCGAAATGCCACTTGCCAGCATGAGCAGTATAGTAATTGTTTTTCTTCAGAAGAAGAGGAAATGGCATCATACTTTCAGGCAGCGGAGTATGTAGCTCGGCAGCTCCGTTCGAATGAGGATATCTTCCGCTGATTATACTGCAACGGCTCGGACTTGACGAGCTGGCGGTAAGATAGACGTTCGTAAAACAGATGCCCTGGCTTGCAAGCCTGTCAATATTAGGGGTTTTAACCACTCTGTTCCCGTAACAGCCAATATCATCCTGACTTACATCATCAGCAATTATGAAAACGATGTTGGGCTTTTCTTTTGCCTGAAGAAGAACCGGACTGATAACGACACTCCCCAGAACCAGTTTTTGAATTACTCCACTATTCATTTTTTCTATTTTTCGAGCTGGTTCTCAACAGGCAACAGGGTTGACTTATGCTCCTCGAGCAACTTCCTCATTTCCTCAATGATCTCCGGATGATCCTTCGCAATATCGTGCTTCTCGGATGGATCAGTAAGAACATTATACAGCAGGGGAGTTTCGTGAACCACCCTCGCGTCGGGACCATATTCCGACTGTGTCATGAAGTGAGCCTTATATGCACCTTTTCTTATTGCAAATACGTCGGTGTCGCGGTAAAACAAAACCATATCCCTGGGATTCGGACCCGTGCCGAACATTACCGGAGAAATATCATAGCCGTCATAGACTCGGTCGTTAGGGATCTTAACATCTGCCAGGCTGCAGAATGTCGGAAGAAGATCCATGGTGGTACCCATTTCCATAACAACGCCGGCCGGGATCTTACCAGGCCACCAGAAAATAGTAGGCTCGCGCATTCCTCCCTCAAAGGTACCTCCCTTTCCTCCCCTCAGAAGTCCGGGCGAACCACCATGCGTCCTGAAAGTAAGCCATGGACCGTTATCCGAAGTAAACACAACCAGTGTGGTCTCTGTCAGGCCTTCTTCCCTTAGAGTTTCAAGGATCCTCCCCACCGACCAGTCAATTTCCTCAATAACATCCCCGTAAATTCCGGCTGCTGATCGTCCCTTGAATTCTTCAGAGCGGAAAAGCGGAATATGCGGCATTGAATGCGCAAGATAAATGAAGAAAGGCTCATCCCTGAATTCCTTTATAAGCTTTACTGTTTCTTCCGTATACCTGCGTGTTATTGTCCTCTGATCTGCCGGTCTTTCAACAATATCTCCGTTTCTCATAAGAGGAACGTTGTAAGCCTGATATTTTTCCTGTTCAACAAGGGTAAAGTGATCAGTGGGATCAATCTTGTCCATATCGTTTGAATACGGTATACCGAAGTAGCTGTCAAAGCCGTGGTCCGTCGGAAGGTAAGGGGAAAAATGCCCCAGGTGCCATTTCCCAACAGCGGCAGTATGGTAGCCGTTGTCATTAAGGAGCTTTGCAATTGTAACCTCGCTCTGAGGAAGGCCACCGTTGGAATCGGGAAAGAGAACGCGCCTTTTCTCACTGCTCATTCCGGTACGTACAGGAAGTCTTCCTGTTAACAATGCTGCCCTGGATGGTGTACTTACAGGGGCCGCTGAGTAGAAGTTAGTCCACTTCTGACCCTGATTTGCCATGTTATCGAGATTAGGTGTTCTTATTGTCGGATTGCCGAAGGCGCCTATATCTCCATACCCCATGTCATCAGCAAATACGACAATAAAGTTGGGCCTGTTCCCCCTGTCAGCTTTTTCGGGGAGTTCATTTTGCTGGCTGGCGCATCCTACACAGAGAATGCCGTTCAGTGCCAGTATGCCTTTGTTTATAATCTTCATTATTTTAATGTTTTTAGTCATTATTTCAATCTGTGACCGGCTTCATTCCTGTTCAGGGTCTCTGCCATGGTATGCTTCCCGCTCCCCTGATATGCTGAGCCAGTTCTGACTTCAAATCCTGAAACTGCTCAGAGCTTACCTCAAGTGGATTCTGTTCATAAGGATCCTTCACAATATCGAAAAGCTGGTAGTTTTCAAAAGGAGTGTTCTGAAGAAGCTTATAGGATCCCTTTCTCACAGCATAGTAGCACTGGCCTCCGTACATTCCGCCTTCCCTTCTCATAAAGTAGACCATTCTGTTATCTTCTTCCCCGGTGCTTCTTCCGAAAAGCCCGGGCAGGAGATCTATTCCGTCTATCCTGTGCGCCACCTTAAGTCCTGCTACCGAACATAAAGTGGGGTAAAGATCCATTGTAAGGGAAAGCTTTTCAGATTTTGTACCCGGTTTTATTGTTCCTTCCCACACCATGCATGCAGGCACTTTGATTCCGCCTTCATACATTTCCTGCTTGCCTCCCCTCAGAATGCCGTTTGATGCCCCGCTGGGCAGATGACCTCCGTTGTCGGATGAAAAGATGATAACGCTGTTACCTGATTCACCAGATTCCTTTAAGGCATTCATAACTCTTCCTATATTGAAATCGAGATGTTCAACTAAAGCAATGTTCTTCGCCCTCATTTCATCAGCACTCTTCTCTCTCTTTTTTACCTTTTCAAGCCATTCGGGCGGAGGCTGTATAGGGAAATGGGGAGCATTATAGGCCAGGTAAAGGAAGAAAGGATCCTTGTCCCCGGCTTTGTCTTTTATGTATTCAATGGCCCAGTCGGAAAAAATATCTGTAGCATGCCCTTCAGGGAATATTTCGGTTTGGTTCATTCGCATGTAGTTGTTGCCGTGGCGGAGGTGATTCCAGTAATCGTCCATCATATCACCCAGGAATCCATGGAAAAAGTCAAATCCGCGTTCAGTCGGCAGGTTGGGCGATTCGAGCCCCAGGTGCCATTTCCCTATCAATGCAGTCTGGTAGCCGGCTTTATTCATCATGTCGGGAAGAGTGACTGTCTCCGGATTGAAAAATCCCCAGTTATCCGATTCATATGTGCGGATAACTCCCGGAACACCAACTTTGTCGGGATAACAGCCAGTCATGAGGCTGGCTCTTGTAGGAGAGCTGACAGTACAATTGGCGTAAAAATTCGTAAACCTTACTCCGTCTGCAAACAGCTTGTCAATATTCGGCGTCTGGATGTCCTTGCCACCATTGCAGGATAGATCTCCATAACCCAGATCGTCGGCAAGGATCACGATGATATTTGGTTTTTCCTGGGCAAAGCCCAATACCGGACATGAAAGAAGGCTTCCTATGTAAAGATTTCTGAGAAGTTTATGTGTCATCAGGCCTTGTTTTTAAGTTTAAATTAA
>DIWB01000029.1 GCA_002428385.1 Bacteroidales bacterium UBA6117 | reverse complement strand
GATCCGATTCCGGCCCGTACAAAACTATTGCCCGGGCCACCCCTCCTTCGAAAGGAGGGGAAACTTACGAGATTATAGATCAGCCTGTTAAAGATACATTAAATACCTGATTGGCACCGAAATCCTCTGAACATATTCTAAAGTCGACAGGCCTCTTTCAATGCTCAGAACAAAAATATGCGTTAGTGGGGTAAAAGTCAATATGTAAAAAATAAAACCGCACTAATTTCACGAGACGTCACAAGTCAGGACGAATTCCTGATGCACGCCAGCGAACTTGAAAAGAGTGTTGAGGGAGAAGTTCGCTAATACTTTGGTCCTGCGCCGGAATCAATAAAGGAAGTATTTCATTGCCCTGGTCCTGAAATCGTTTACCTGACCGTTCCACAGATCAACGATGGATTCCACCCTGAAAGTTCGGGTGAATTCCTTCCTGATTTTGTCGGTCCCGCAAACCTTGTCGAACATCTCAAGCCGCGACGGCTCGCACATGGAAAACAGATCCTTCCCGGGACGGAGCTTGTGAACTTCCTGCAGGATATAGAATTGAATCAGTGACAGTGGAGCTGTCTTTTCATTCATTATATGAATCTGGACTCCATGCACCATTTTACCCTGGGATACACTGTAATATGGCTTGTAGTGAACAGGTCTGAACCTGATACCCGGAAGATTGAGATTGTTCAGGTTTGCGGCCAGAGAATCCGCATCAATCCACTCGGCGGCGAAGGTCTGGAAAGGAGTTGTATAGCCGACTCCTATGCTTGCAACATACAGCTCCCCGATGATCCCTGTTGCGGGGTACAGAAGGCAGGTGGAGGCGTAAGGCATGTGGGGTGATGATGGCACCCATGGAAGCCCTGTTTCGCTGAATCCCATATCTCTCTTCCATCCTTCCATTTTTACAACTTTCAGATCGCATCTGACGCCGTTTGCAAGAAGTCCTTCGCCGTTCAGGAAGGCGGCAAGTTCGCCTGTGGTCATTGCATGCACATAGGGTATCGGATACTGGCTGACAAATGAAGTGAATCCTGGTTCAACCAGCGGACCCTCCATTCTCACTCCTCCCAGGGGGTTTGGCCTGTCAAGCACCACAAACGGAATCTTGTTCTCGGCAGCGGCTTCCATCGCAAGCCCAAGGGTGCTTATGAAAGTGTAAGACCTCGATCCTATATCCTGTATGTCATATACAAGCACGTCAATGCCTTCGAGCATGGCTTTCGTCGGTTTCCTTGTCGATCCGTAAAGACTGTAAACCCTGAGCCCGGTAGCCGGATCAACCGATGAGCCAATGATTTCACCGGCGGTGTATTCGCCTCTCACGCCGTGTTCAGGACCATAGAGCGCAGAGAGCTTTACGCCGGGGGCTCTGAACAGTATGTCAACGCCCGACCTGAGTTCGTGATCGACACCGGTGGGATTCGTAATAAGACCGACTCTTTTTCCTTTCAGCGCTTCAAAACCACTTTCCCTGAGTACCTCGAGGCCGGTGCTGACTGTCCTGTTCTGGGCCGGACAGGAGGAATTCACAATGAATATCGCCAGGAACAGAGCAATTGTTACGTGTATCCTTTTCTTCATGTTTGTGTATTCGGTTAACAGGCAGACAATTTCCCCTGTTTGGTTCAAATAACCGTAAAGATAATCACAGAATCTCTCCCTTATTTTTATTTTTATGCCTTTTTACCGGAACCGGAATGAAAAAGACTTCAGGCAGGCTTGTCTCTCTCGATATTTTAAGGGGTATCACAATTGCATTCATGATCATCGTCAACACTCCGGGGAGCTGGGATCACGTATATGCGCCCCTTCGCCATTCACAGTGGCACGGATGCACTCCAACCGACCTTGTATTCCCGGTTTTTCTGTTCATAGTGGGCGTCTCGATGTGGTTTTCATTTAAGAAATACGGGCATGAACTGAACTCCGGCTCTCTCCTCAGAATTGTCAGACGGACCGTATCAATATTTGCACTTGGACTCTTTCTGAATATCTTTCCCGTCTTTGACCGGGATTATTCGACAGTGAGGATAATGGGTGTGTTGCAGCGGATCGCACTTGCCTATGGTCTGGGTGCGATTATATGCATGTCGGTAAACCGTGATTACCTGTGGGTAGTGACAGCAGTTCTTCTTTTTTTATACTGGGCGCTTCTTGCATTTTTCGGCGGCACTGACCCTTACAGCCTCGAAGGGAATCTTGTGCTCAGGATCGATAAGATGGCGCTTGGCGAAAGTCATCTCTACAGAGCTTATGGAATTCCTTTCGATCCATTGGGTTTGTTAAGTACGATTCCTTCGCTGGGTACTGTAATAATAGGATATTACACAGGGGAAATCCTCGGCAAGGGACCTGCGGCTGCCAAAACAGTTTTCAAGATCCTTCTTATAGGTGCTGCCCTCACCGGCCTCGGTCTGCTGTGGGGCAAGCTGTTCCCGATAAACAAACCCCTCTGGACAAGCTCTTATGTTCTTTATTCGGCAGGTATCGCCATGATGGCTCTGTCGTTTGTTTACTGGCTGGCCGACGTGGCAAAACTGAGAAAATGGGGAATTTTCTTCCTTGTGTTCGGAACAAACGCCCTGTTTTCATATTTCCTGGCCGGTATCTGGACAAAAATCATGCAGCAGATAAAAATCGGCGAGGGTGAAAATGCACTTAGCCTCTACTCGTGGTTTTATGAAAAGATTTGCGTTCCGGTAGCCGGAAATATGAACGGAAGCCTTATGTTTGCCATAATTCAGATGCTTCTCATTTGGGTTATTGCTTTAATTTTGTACAGGAAGAAGGTGATGATAAGGTTGTAGGGAAGACGGAAGACGGAAGACGGAAGAGCGGAGAGCGGAGAGCGGAGAGCGGAGAGCGGAGAGCGGAGAATGAATAGTGAAGAATAAAGAATGAAGTACGAAACCGGAATACAAAATTTATGGAGGATACAGAAATAATTAAAATAATTTCAGAAGGTTACAAGGAACTCTCCGGAGGCAATGTTACTGATATTACTCCTTTGCCACGATCAGGTTCCGACAGGAGATACTTCAGAATTTACGGCGAGGGCAAAAGCATAATAGGGGCTTATAATGCGAATCGCGAGGAGAACGAGGCTTTCATAGGGTTTACCCATCATTTTCGCAGTAAATTGCTCCCTGTGCCTGAGATATTCGGCTACCTCCCGGAGAAGTTTGTCTATTATCTTCAGGATCTGGGAGATGATAACTTATATACCTGGCTTCATAAAAAGCCTGTAATTGCACCTTTCGATCATGAGACGATCGATCTGTACAGGAAAATACTCGACAAGCTTGTACTTTTTCAGACCAGGGGAATAACAGGGCTCAACCTTGATCTGTGCTATCCCCACCGCAGCTTCGACCGTCAGTCGATGATGTGGGATATGAACTATTTCAAGTATATGCTTCTCAAGCTTCTGGCAGCGCCTTTCAACGAAAGGCGCCTAGAGCATGACTTCAATGCACTGGCCGATTATCTGCTCGAAACCGGACAGGATTATTTTCTTTACCGCGATTTTCAGACAGCAAATGTGATGGTGGTCGACGGGGAGCCATGGTTCATCGATTACCAGGGAGGAAGAAAGGGAGCTCCCCAGTACGATGTAGCCTCGATGCTTTATGACGCCAAGATACCTATGGCCGAAGCCGACAGGGAATCGCTTCTGAGTTACTATATCGATAATTTCTGCAGCATCTCCGGTGAGGATAAGGACAAATTCAGGGGTTACTACACCGGTTTCAGCATGATCAGGGTGATGCAGGCCCTGGGAGCTTTCGGATTCAGGGGATTGTATGAACAGAAACCTACATTCACCGACAGCATTGTGCCGGGGGCCAGGCTTCTCAACCAGATTGCCCTTATGGCCGAACCGCATATCGATCTCCCTGAACTGTATTCAGCTGCCAAAGCCATTCCTGAGACTCCGATCTTCAGGAAACTGGAAGAAGGCAAACATTTTTATTAATTTCACATGAAAGCAATGATAATGTCAGCTGGCTTAGGGACCCGGCTGGGAGAAATAACACAGTCGATACCCAAGGTGCTCGTGGATATCAATGGAAAGACCCTTCTTCAGCACGCCGTGGAGTTCTGCTGCACTCACGGATTCGACGATATAATTGTCAATGTCCACTATAAGGCTGATCTGGTTGAGGATGAAATCAGGCGTCTGATTGGCCTTGGTTTCAGGATTTCCGTATCGGATGAAAGGGACCTGTTGCTCGAGAACGGAGGAGGACTTTACAAGGCAAAAGACTTTTTCGATAAAAATCCCTTCCTCGTTTATAATGCCGATATAGTAACCGATCTCGACCTTTCCTCGCTTTTAAAGTATCATCTTGAAAAAAATGCCCTGGCCACGCTGGCAGTCCGTCATCGACCCGGCAGCAGGTTTCTTCTGATCGATAAGGACGGGATCCTCAGGGGATGGAGAAATGTCGACACCGGCGAGGAAATACTGAAGACCGATCCCCAAACCGGGCTGATTGAAATAGGTTTTTCTTCTATTCAGATTATCGATCCGGAAATTTTCAGGTATATGAGAGAAGGAATCTATACAGTGGTTGACCTTTATCTGGAGCTGGCAGCGACAGGAAAAATCTTTACCATGAGAGAGGATGAAGGCTACTGGTTCAATGTAGGAACCCCGGAAGAGCTGGAAAAAGTCAGAGCATTTCTTAGCAAAAGCTAAAACTTTCCATATCCGCTGGAGATTGTAATGTTAAGTTTTCCCCAGACCTCGCACCCTGTACCCCGTACCGGTTTTATATCTTCCAGAACGACCTTGTAAACAAAATGAAGAAGGTATAAATCTCAAGCCTTCCTATTATCATTAAAAGACTGCAGATCACCTTGCTTATTGCCGGCAGATGAAGGTAGTTGAAAACCGGGCCTATCGATCCGAATCCGGGTCCCACGTTTCCAAGCGATGTGGCCGCAGCGCTGGCCGCAGTCAGGGGATCGAGCCCGGTGATTACGAACGTCGCGGTGCCTGCCAGGAAAATAAAAATATAAATTATAAGGAATGAAGTTGCCGACAGATTGTTCTGTTCGGTTACCGGTTTGTTATTGACCCTGATCTGAGTAACCATGCTGGGATGAACAAGCCTGGTGAATGAACTGCGTATATTCTTGAGTACAAGCAGGTGCCTCACCATCTTGATACTTCCTGTTGTCGAGCCGGTGCTTGCACCCGCGAAGAAAAGCAGGAATAATATGATCATGCCGGCTGACGGCCAATGCAGGTAGTCGGCTGAAACGAACCCGGTCGTTGTTATGAAAGCAACGACCTGAAAAAATCCTTCCCTGAAGGCAGGTTCAAGGGGTAAGGTGGTGTTGGCAAGGAGAATGCATGATACAAGCGTGCCGAAAAACATCGTGATGGCAATGTAAAACCACAACTCGTCGTTGTACTTGACTTTCCGTAAGTTAAATTTCACAATATGATAGTAGATAACAAAGCTGACTCCCGAGAGGAACATGAAAAGGATGATAATGTACTGGGAATAAGCCGAGTATTCAATCATGCTGGTGTTTTTTGTTGAAAATCCGCCGGTCGACACTGTTCCGAAAGTGTGGCATATGCTGTCAAAAAGATTCATTTCACCTACAACCAGCAACAGTATCTGGACGAGAGTAAGTCCAAGGTAAACATAAAGAAGGCGCAAGGCAACCGATTTGGTTTTGGGATGGATCTTTTCCTTAAGTGAAGACTCGAGAGGCAACAACTGGTTTGCGGTCATGCCCAGGGCAGGCATTATTATTATCACGAACATGATTATCCCCAGTCCTCCTATCCAGTGAGTGAGGCTCCGCCAGAAAAGGATGGAGTAGGACAGTGATTCAATGTCCGAAAGTATTGAAGCTCCAGTTGTCGTGAATCCGGATACAGTCTCGAAAAAGGCGTTTATGAAGGATGGTATAGATCCGCTTAAAAGGTAGGGCATGGTGCCTGCAGCTGACAGAACAATCCAGGCGAGGGAGACAGAAAGCGCTCCTTCCCTTATGTTTGCCTTTTCCCGGGAAGCTTTTTTTGAAATATGATAAAGCAAAACCGATGTTGCGGCAGCGATCAGGGCAGACCAGAGGAAGGGATCGGGCGATTCATCATAAAGCAGGGCAACCGGTACACACAAAAGAAATGACGCTGCCGTAATCAGCAGGATTGTGCTCAGTATGAAAATGATTACAAGTGGATTGATCAGCTTCATTCAATTCCGGAAATGAGATATCAAATATAAGCAGATTTTGCCATCAGCGCTGAGGATACCCCGTACGACATTCTGTCTGTGCAAAAATCATTATATTTGGGATCACACTTACAACTGTTACTGACATGGGAAAAGTATTGGTTATTGGAGCCGGCGGTGTGGGATCGGTTGTTATCAGCAAGATGGCATCCCTTCCCGAAGTGTTTACCGAAGTGTTGCTCGCCAGCCGTACGAAATCAAAATGTGATGCAATAGCTGCCCGTACCGGCTCTGACCGTATTAAAACGGCTGCTGTTGATGCCGACAATGTGCCTGAACTAAGGAAGCTCATCAGCAGCTTCAAGCCCGATATTGTTGTGAATGTGGCTCTTCCTTACCAGGATCTGCACATTATGGATGCATGCCTGGCCGAAGGTGTTGCCTATCTCGATACGGCAAATTATGAACCTCCGGAGGAAGCAAAATACGCATACGGCTGGCAGTGGGCATACCACGACAGGTATAAGGAGGCGGGACTTACTGCAATTCTTGGCTGCGGATTTGATCCCGGTGTTACTTCCATCTTCACAGCTTACGCAGCAAAACATCATTTCGACGAAATCCATTACCTCGATATAGTCGACTGCAATGCCGGAGACCATGGAAAACCTTTTGCTACCAATTTCAATCCGGAAATCAACATCCGCGAGGTCACCCAGAAAGGCAAATACTTTGAAGACGGCAAGTGGGTCTGTACCGAGCCTCACGAGATACATAAACCGCTTAATTATCCTGAAATCGGACCAAAGGAATCCTACCTGATCTATCACGAGGAACTTGAATCGCTTGTGAAAAACTATCCGACAATAAAAAGAGCCAGATTCTGGATGACATTCGGACAGGAGTACCTTACACATCTGAGGGTGATACAGAACATTGGCATGGCAGGGATAAAGCCCATTATGTACAATGGTTGTGAAATCGTCCCGATCCAGTTCCTAAAGGCTGTCCTTCCCGACCCTGGTGAGCTTGGTGAGAATTACACAGGTCAGACTTCAATTGGATGTCGCATAAGAGGGATTAAGGACGGCAGGGAGAAAACCTACTACATCTACAATAACTGCAGTCATGAAGAAGCCTACAAGGAGACAGGGGCTCAGGGTGTAAGCTATACAACAGGAGTTCCGGCTGCAATCGGTACAATGATGTACCTGAAAGGCCTGTGGAAAAAGCCCGGCGTCTTCAATGTGGAGGAATTTGATCCCAATCCGTTTATGGAACAACTGAACCTCCTCGGACTGCCATGGGTAGAACTGCACGATGTTGATCTGGAATTATAGAACGGCGTAACGGCTTAACGGCATAACGGCTTAACGGCCTTTACGCCTTTACGCCTTTACGCCTTTACGCCTTTACGCCTTTACGCCTTTACGCCTTTACGCCTTTACACCTTTACACCTTTACGCCTTTACGCCTTTACGCCTCACGCCTTAACTCCTTCACGCTTTGATCACCGACTACTCCCAACTACCGTCCCCCTGTTATGTAATCGACGAAGAGCGATTCCGTAATAACCTCTCGTTGATAAAGAGTGTATCAGATGCCTCTGGCGCTGAAATTATTCTGGCATTCAAGGGATTTGCAATGTGGGGAGTTTTCCCCATATTCAGGGAGTATTTCAGCGGGGCATCTGCCAGTTCGCCCCATGAAGCCCGCCTCAGCTTTGAGGAGGTGGGATCGCGGGCTCATACCTACTCTCCGGTGTACAAGAAGGAGAGTTTCGGGGAAATACTGGAGTACAGCTCGCATATTACCTTCAATTCCCTGGAACAGTACAGAAAACTTTACGACAGGACTACTTTTGGCAGACATAATATTTCTGCTGGTTTACGGATAAACCCTGAGTTCTCGGAGATAGGCCACGACATTTATAATCCCTGCTCTCCCGGATCAAGGCTTGGCATTACCGCCGGCGACATCAGACAATCGGGTTTGCCCGAAGGAGTCGAAGGTCTGCATTTTCATGTATTATTCGAGTCAGATTCATACGCGCTGGAGAAGGTTCTTAATGTTGTTGATGAAAAATTCGGGTTGTTCTATCCGCGTTTGAAATGGATCAATATGGGCGGTGGCCATCTGATGACAAGGAAGGGATATGATACGGCACATCTTGTTAAAATACTGAAGGAATTCAGTGAGAGATCAGGGCTTCATGTGATTCTTGAACCGGGAAGCGCTTTTGCCTGGGAAACAGGAGAACTGGTCTCAACTGTCGAGGATATTGTGGAAAATCAGGGAATTAAAACCGCTATCCTGGATACCTCGTTCACTGCTCATATGCCCGATTGTCTTGAAATGCCATATCAACCAAAAATAATAGGAGCCACCGGGCCGGTTCCCGGGAAATCAACCTACAGGCTTGGGGGTAATTCATGCCTTGCGGGAGATTTCATGGGCGACTGGTCGTTCGAGGATGAACTGAAACCGGGCGACAGAGTGGTGTTCCTGGATATGATCCATTACACAATGGTAAAGACAACGACTTTCAACGGTGTTCAGCATCCGTCAATAGGCATTTGGACTCTGGATAACAAATTCAGGCTAATAAGGGAATTTGGTTATCCTGATTACAGGGACAGGCTCTCCTGATTTAATGAAAACATCAATTTCCGGGCTTTGGACCATGTTATAACATTGTTATAACATGCCTGTNNCAGGCATTGATTGTGCCTGATCCTACCAGTTCTTCACCATCGTACCATGCTGCAAACTGCCCGGGAGTGATTCCTCTCTGCATATTGTGAAATATCACGTATATGCCTTCTATCCTGGAGACCAGCATTGCCTTCTGAAGTGGCTGGCGGTATCTTATCCTTACATCATATTCCCTCGACTCGCCAGGCTCCATCTTCATGTCCCTTCTTATCCAGTGTATCTCGTCACTCTTTACCAGAAGCCCCTTCCTGTAAAG
>DIWB01000030.1 GCA_002428385.1 Bacteroidales bacterium UBA6117 | reverse complement strand
TTTTCCTCCTACTCGATTTTCAGAAAGGGAGATCACTTAGTTCATCGATTTCAGGCGGTGAATCCTCCAGTGGCTGGCCGGAGGCAGGTATTTCATTTCTGACAGGTCCGGATGCCTTTTCTATTTTCCAGGCATCAAGGTTTGTAAAGTAATTTACGCGTCCGTCGCGTTCCCATCTGTTGCCCTTGAGGTTAAAGGATATTTTTACCTCCTCATTCAGAAATGATTCATTTATAATGTCGCATTTGTCCTGTACGAGCTGGAATTTGATATAATCGATGAAAACAGCCGAACCGCCGGTTTCCTTTTTCTCGATAACAAATTCACGTTTTCTGAATTTGTCGCTTACCTGGTTTACTGGCATTATTTCTACAACCCTGCCTGTGATCTCGAATGACATATTATTCTTCGTTAATTGTTATTTTATCAATAAGGTCGCCCTGACGAATTTTATCAATTACATCGAGGCCTTCAATCACTTTTCCAAAGCAGGTATGCTGGCCGTCGAGGTGTTTGGTGTTGGTTCTGCCATGACAGATAAAGAACTGGGAGCCGCCTGTGTTTCTTCCGGCATGAGCCATTGACAGGACACCCTTGTCGTGATACTGGTTTCCGCCTGACAGTTCGCAGGGGATCTTGTATCCCGGACCTCCGGTTCCGACCCTGGGATCGCTCATGTCCTTTGAGAAGGGGCAACCGCCCTGGATGACAAAGTCGGGGATAACCCTGTGAAAAGCAAGTCCGTCGTAGAATCCTTCTCCGGCAAGTTTCACAAAGTTATCAACGGTTCCAGGGGCATCATTTTCATAGAAGCTTATCTTCATGATGCCTTTTGGAGTATGGATTTCTGCTGTCCTCATTTTATTCAACTATTTCAAGAAGTTCAACTTCGAAAATAAGAGTGGAGAAGGGTTTAATAAGTTCTCCGGCCTGATTGGGACCGTAAGCAAGCTCCTGAGGAAGGAAAATTCTGAATTTTGAACCGACGGGCATTAGCTGAAGAGCCTCTGTCCACCCTGAAATAACGCCTGCCAGAGGGAACTGAGCCGGTTCTCCTCTTTGCACTGAAGAGTCAAATTCCGTCCCGTCAATAAGAGTTCCGACATAATGCACTTTAACTGTGCTGTTAATTGAAGGCTTGTTTCCGTTACCCATTTTGATAACCTCATACTGAAGTCCGCTGGGGGTGACACTGATGCCTGTTTTTTCCTTGTTGTTTGTAAGGAAAGCCTCATTCTCGGCTATATAGTCCTTGTATTGTATTTTATCCTGTTCTGCCTGTATTTCTGCCATCTCAGCCTGGCGGCCGGTTACATACGACATTATGACGCCTCTTGCAATTTCATCTGTCATTTCGGGCTTTCCATTTTCGCCGTCAAACATTGCTTTGGCCACAATTTTTGGATTCAACTGAAGCGAATCAGCCTGCAGTGCATTGAAATTGATGATCCCGAAGGCATATGAAAGCGAGTCCTCACTGGTTTTTATTTTGGCATTAGATATAGATTGCTTTGCACATGAGCCAAGCATGAGGGCAACGACACTTGTAAGAACAATTAATCCCTTGATTTTCATTTGATATTGATTTTAATTTATAAATTTTTGCAAAGATAATACTTTGGCCTCAGGAAAAAAGACCGGATAAAATAATTTTTCAAATTTTTACCGCACGGATTATCTGCCTTTTCCCGGGAGGGCCTGGCAGGAGAGATACCTCGAAACCGGCATTTTTCAGCGACCTCTGAACGCTTCCCTTTGCCGAGTATGTTACAAAAATTCCCCCGGTTTCCGTTATGTCGGAAATTTTCTCAAAAACCTCACCGGTCCACATTTCCGGCTGTTTATCCGGACCGAATGCATCGAAATATATCAGGTTATAGCGTCCTTCAGGCGGTGCTTTTGTAAGGTCACCTTCAACCTTGGTGAGGGTAAATGTTTCGCTGATTTCCACAGGCGTATTCCATGGACAGGAGTGAATATTACCGAACAATCCTGCTTCTGCACCGGGAAATAATCCTGAATAGTTAAGCCTGTCTGTTATTTCTGCGGGAAGAGGATATTTATCAATAGAGGTGTAGTAAATTTTCCTGTTAGCTGATGATGATTCAATAGCGCTCAGGAAAGCATTCAGTCCGGTTCCGAAACCAGCTTCGAAGATTCTGACAGGGGACAGGCTAATAAACTTTAATCCGCTGTTGATAAAAATGAATTGTGATTCCTGAACAGCGCCATGGATTGAGTGATAATGTTCTGAAAGCTCAGGGACAAACAGAGTGTGGGATCCGTCTTCGGTAAGAATTATCTCAATCATCACCAGTTTGAATCATACCATGAGCGGACATCGGTGGCTATCATTCCGGCCATCCGGGCAGCCTCTAGTCCAAGATCACCATCTTCGAAGACTTCAACATCAGCGGGTTCAACCTTCATCATTTCCGCGCATTTGAGGAATGTCTCAGGGTGAGGCTTGAAGTTGTCTACATCGTTGGCCGTTACTATGATATCAAAATATTTTCTGAGTCCGGTTATGGTGAGGGTTCTCTCAACCGCTTCCCTGTGACCTCCCGTTCCAACAGCCATTGGAATCTTGCCATGGTATTTTCTCACTATATCAGCCACCGGTGCGATTTCTTTTACATTATGCTGTACCCTGAAGAACTGGTCAAGCTTTTCACTGACAATCTCATCGACCGAAACCTTTCCCTCCAGGCCGCTTTTCTTTATAATCTCCGAGGCAATAAGCCATCCAGGGCTTCCTGTATGCAGCCTTAGAAATGCCGTATCAATTCTGGCTCCATATTTTTCACAGGCCGCCTGCCATCCTTTAAAATGATAGGGCATTGTATCGGCAAGAGTTCCGTCAAGATCAAAAATCAATCCCTTTGCCCCGGGTTGGATGTCATACTTCATAAGCTAAAAAATTAAGGGGCAAAGGTAAGCAATCTTTCTATTTTACCCTCAGGTTCGACTGGCTTTCGAACCAAAGACAATCGTTCCGAAGTTTCTTGACGAGGCTGTTCCTCTTGTCTATTCCGTAATAGAACTCGTCGAGATACTTTATCATTCCCACTTTTGTCTTTTCAGGCAGGTAAGGGAATGAGCTTACAACACTGTAGAATTCATCCTTCTTTTCAGCAAACTCGTTAAGAATTTCGATAAACCGGTCTTCGCTCCTGCAAACTGCCATATATAAGCGCTGCCTTACGTGTTCGATGGGAAGATCGGTAAAGGGAACAGCGTAATTGGTGTTTACAAGACCTGAATAATCAAAATCATAAGCCACAATGAGATTGTCGTTTGGCCGCGGGTTTTCCTTTTCCTGAAGCAGGATGACATTATGGTGGATAGGAACCGACCAGTCGGTGTTGCCTATCATGTAGTTAAAAACGGCTACCCGGTCGAGCATGTCCTGTCTGATTTCTCTCTGGGTCAGCTTTCTTTCAACCTCCGTTGTAGCGGTCCGCCGTTCCAGCACTTCGACAGGCTCGATGGCAAAACCATACTGGGTAAGGGGTTTCATTTCTTTTACAGAGTTCAGGTAAGTGATCCTGAAGAGCCGTACTCTCAGACTGTGATCTGTTACAATGTTGAACAGTTTGTAGGCCAGGTATTCCTTCAGTATGTATTGTTCGAAGCCGGCCCTGCAGTAGGGAACTATCTTGAGTTTGTTTATCCCTGAAAACTCCGAATCGACAGAATCTGTCACCTTGAAATTAAGCATCATGGGAGGAAAATCGCAAATTGCTGTCCGGCGTATGTTGCCGCGCGCCCTGACCCTGATATTCTTCACCACCGAGTCTGTTTCGCTCAGATGACAGGTAAGGACCGCAGGCAGATAAAGAGTATCTGATTTAAACCTCTTATAGGTGTTAATGTCAAATTTCAGAGATATTTCGAGCAGCTCATCGGTGTCAAAAAGAGTGACCTTTACATCCTGAGTGTCACTGACTGCAAAGTTTGCGTCGAGCGAGTCGACCTGGGCTGACAGATTTACTGTCAGACTTACCATTAGGAGAATAACAAGATGAATCTTATTCATGCTGAATGTTATTAAAGGCTTGTAACTCAATCCCGAATAACTAAAAAGCGAAGAAAGTCCACTATTATTTTCCGATTGGGCCAAATTATTATGTTATAACAATGTTATAACAATGTTATAACATTGTTATAACAATCGAATTGACACTGTTTCCTGATAAAGGTAAACTATTTGCAGGATCCGGTCAATAAAACTATTTATAGTTGTTGTTAAAAAGCATCAAGGTATTCTTTCACCTGCCTGTAAACATTTTCAGGGGTGAATCCGAATTTCTCGTCGAGAACCTTGTAGGGAGCTGAGTAACCGAATCCCTGAACTCCAAACACTTTGCCCAGCGGGCCGGCAAGGCCCTGAAGTGTAACCGGTAGTCCTGCGGTCAGGCCGAATACAGGTACGCCATCGGGAACAATGGTCTTCTGGTATTCCACCGGCTGGTTTCTGAACAGGCCTTCGGAAGGAGCTGACACTATCCTTATTTTAATACCGTCTTTCCTGAGGAGTTCGGCTCCGCCCACCAGTGTGGCGACTTCTGATCCGCTTGCCAGAAGTATCACGTCGGGAGTGCCCTGACAATCAGATACAATGTAAGCTCCTTTGGCCGTTTTCAGTGCATCTTCATATCTTGAACCTCCTGAAGCAGGCAGGTCGGTTATATTCTGGCGCGAAAGCAGCAGAGCGCTCGGTGTGGTCTTGTTTTCGAGGGCAAGTTTCCACGACACTGTTGTTTCAGCTGAATCGGCAGGCCTCAGAACGGTCATGCTGTTTGAGCCGCTGTGATTTTTCATCTGTTCCATCAGCCTGATCTGTGCCTCCTGTTCCACAGGCTGATGTGTGGGCCCGTCCTCGCCAACGCGGAATGCATCATGTGTCCAGATGTATTTCACTGGCAGTCCCATCAGGCAGGCAAGCCTGACGGCAGGTTTCATATAGTCGGAGAAAACGAAGAAGGTTCCGCATGCAGGGATAACGCCTCCGTGAAGGGCCATGCCGTTCATGACTGCAGCCATGGTGAGTTCTGCCACACCTGCCTGTAGGAATGCTCCGGAGAAATCGCCTTTTGAGAATGCCTTTGTCTTTTTAAGGAAGCCGTCGGTCTTGTCTGAATTGGACAGGTCGGCTGAAGCGACGATCATGTTTTCGATTAAGGAAGCCAGAACAGCCAGGACGGTAGAAGAAGCAGCCCGGGTAGCTGAATTTTCCTTCTGGGAAATGGCGCTGAAATCAATCTCCGGTATATTCCCTGAGTAGAAGAGATTTAGTTTTTTGTCAAGCTCCGGATTTTCCGATGCCCAAAGCTCCTTACGCCTCTTCCATTCTCCGGCTGCCTTTTTCTTTTCTTTCAGGATCTGATCGTAAAGGTCTTTTACATCGTCGAAGACTATGAACGGATCTGCCGGATCGCCGCCAAGGTTCGCAAGTGATTTTTCGTATGAACCTCCTGCCTCACTCACAGGCATACCATGGGTGGATGTTTTTCTTTCAAAGCTGTTTCCGTCATTGTCTAGGAGACCCAGACCCATAATGGTTTTCCCGATTATTATAACCGGTTTTTCCTTTTCGCCGACAGCTTCTTTCAGGGCTTTCCTGATCTGATCCTGGTCGTTTCCGGCTATTGAGATAACCTTCCATCCCCACGAGGTGTATTTCAATGCGGTGTCCTCGGCTGTAACCGCTTTGGTCTCGGTTGAAAGCTGTATGTCGTTTGAATCGTAGAACATCACAAGGTTGTTAAGTCCAAGGAAACCGGCGAGCCGGCCTGCGCCCTGTGAAATCTCCTCCTGAATGCCGCCGTCGGAAATGAAAGTAAATGTTTTGTGTGCGAAGAGTTCTCCGAAGCGGGCTGTAAGAAATCTTTCAGCGATGGCGGCACCTACGGCCATCGTATGTCCCTGGCCGAGGGGGCCGGATGTGTTTTCGATGCCGCGGGCAAGATCAAGTTCGGGATGCCCGGGCGTGGGACTGCCCCATTGCCTGAAGCCCTTGAGATCATCAGGCGTGAAGTGCCCTGTCAGAGTAAGAACGGAATAGAGCATGGGCGACATGTGACCGGGATCAAGAAAGAACCTGTCGCGGTTGATCCACCTGGGGTCGTCCGGATCAAAGTTCAGAAATTCGGAAAAGAGAATATGAATGAAATCAGCTCCTCCCATGGCGCCGCCGGGATGACCCGATCGTGCTTTTTCAACCATCGACATGGAAAGGATCCGGATATTGTTTGCCGCTCTTAAGTGCACTTCCTTGTTCATAATAGAGATTTTTACCGTTAATATGTGACGTCAGCAAAAATATAAATAATTGATGACAGATCAAAGTCTCTGACCTTAAGCCGTCAGTCCGAGCTTCGTTTTTATGGCCGGAGGGATGGCATCCTTATGAACCATGATAAACATGGTTTTTGCCCTTACAAAGCTTTCCGACATGTTAAGGTATCCGCTAAAAGCATTTATTGCAAAGGTTGTTCCGATTTCAGGAGTTTAATAATTCGATGGTCCCATCCTTCAGGCCAGCCACTATCTTCGGGATAGAGAATCCGGGACTGTCTCCGGCATTGTCAGACTTTAAACATAATGACAAATAGCATGTTATTTTTTCCACAATGCCACACTCCGGAGATCACAATAATAAAATACAGTAAATGAGGTACATGCAAAAATCAGTAAGGTTGTAAGGCATGTCGGTCAGCAGGTTATTAACAATGTTTATGAAAATTTATGATTTGTGTTTTGGTTAATTAGGAATTATTGTTATTAATTTCACAGAAGAAAGTAACATGAATCCATGACAGGTAAAAATTATAGTAATTATTTAAAAATCAATTAAGTATGTATGAAGTCGAAGATCTTGTAAAGGATTTGTCCACAAAGTATGGCACCGGCAGGAGCAGTCTCATGCCCATTCTTCAGGGAATAGTGGAGAAACACAACTATCTGTCCGATGAAGTGATGGTCGAGGTCGCAAAGACGCTTGACATCTCAGCAGCGGAAGTATATGGGACAGCTTCATTTTACACTTTTCTCGATACCCAGGTACGGGGAAAATACGTGATAAGGGTTTGCAAGACAATCACCTGCTCGATGAAGGGCAAGGGAGAGATAATGCAGGTCATTGAAGATATGCTGAAGATAAGACCGGGAGAGACGACCCCCGACAGGATGTTCAGCCTTCTGGAGACCAACTGCATTGGATGGTGTCATAAGGCGCCTGCAATTCTCATAAATGAGATACCCTATACGGAGCTTACACCCGAGAAGGTTGTGGAAATACTTAAAAGTTATATGAAAACCAAATAATCTGCTGTATTATGGAAAACAAAGTTTTGAATAAAGTAGGGCTGATATTCGAGAATGTTGATCCGAAGGAGGTTCTTACAAAGGCTTTCAATATGTCGAAAGATGAGGTGATTCAGCAGGTTCTTGATTCAGGGCTCAAAGGACGCGGCGGGGCAGGATTCCCTACCGGTCTTAAGTGGAAGTTTACTGCTGCCGAAAAAGATCCCGAAAAATACATTGTATGCAACGCCGACGAAGGAGAACCCGGGACTTTCAAGGACAGGGAGATACTTGACAGGGTTGCCTACAAGGTTTACGGAGGTATGGCGATAGCAGGCAGGACAATAGGAGCGAAGGAAGGATACGTTTATCTCAGGGGAGAATACAAGTTCCTTCTCCCGAAGCTTATGAAGGAGCTTGATGATTTCCATAAGATGATTGATGAGATAGGCTACGACTTCAGGATCCATTACCGGCTCGGAAGCGGGGCATATATATGCGGTGAGGAGAGTGCTCTGTTTGAATCAATAGAGGGTTTCAGAGGTGAACCCAGGAACAAGCCTCCTTATCCCACGACATCGGGTGTCTTTAGCAAACCCACTTCCATTAATAATGTGGAAACCCTGGTAACCGTGATGATGATCATCAAAGACGGAGCCGAATCATATTTCAAGCTGGGAACCAAGGATTCGAGGGGGTCAAAGGTCTTCTCAATATCAGGTGACACACCTACTCCGGGCATTTTTGAACTTGAACTGGGAATGTCTGTCCAGCAATTCGTGGATGAGTTCGGCGATGGTGACACAAAAGCCGTGCAGGTCGGAGGGGCATCGGGCTTCTGCGTCCCGAGGAAGAAGTTTACTGAGACGATCATCGGCTTTGAGGGAGTTCCCACCGGCGGATCGATGAAGCTTTTCAACAGCTCCAGGTCGATGTACAATGTTCTTCATAATTACCTTGATTTCTTTACGGAAGAGTCGTGCGGACAGTGTACGCCGTGCAGGGTCGGCTGCCAGCAGCTCCTCAAGGGTGTTGAGAAGGTGAAAAAGGGAGAATCGAAATCAACATATCTGAATGAACTCGTGAAACTGGCCGAGACCATGAAGATCGCGTCAAAATGCGGGCTTGGCCAGTCGGTCGGAAATGCATTCCGGACCATTGTTGAAAACTTCAGGGAAGAGATCATCTATTAATTCACATTGAAAATCAGAAAAATATGATAAATCTGACTATAAACGACCAAAAGGTAGCAGTACCGGCCGGAACTACAGTTCTTGAGGCTGCGAAGTCATTAAAGATCAACATACCGACATTGTGCAACCATCCCGACCTCTGTGTCGCCGGTAATTGCCGTGTGTGCGTGGTGGAACAAAAAGGAGCAAGGACTCTTGTCGCTTCGTGTGCGACACCGGTTTCAGAAGGAATGGAAATTAATACCAATACTCTGAAGGTCAGGAATGCCCGCAGGCATATTGTCGAACTTCTCCTTTCCGAACACAGGTCCGACTGCACGAAATGCTATAAGAATACCAAGTGCGAACTTCAGGCCCTGGCCAATGAGTTTGCTTTCGGCGACAATATCTTCCTGGATCTGGTGGAGGATCATTCTTATACTATTGACAGGTCATCTCCTTCTTTTGTTAAGGACGACAGCAAGTGTATCAGGTGTCAGCGTTGTGTCAGGACCTGTTCAGAGCTGCAGTATATCTCTGCCATTGCCGTTGCCAACAAGGGGGCTCATCAGAAGATATCATCATTCCACGACAGGCCGATGAGCCATGTCATTTGCACCAACTGCGGACAGTGCGTGGCCCGCTGTCCTACGGGAGCGCTCACCGAAAAGACATATATCGACCAGGTATGGGATGCAATTTATGATCCCGACAAGTATGTAATTGTCCAGACGGCGCCAGCTGTAAGGGTGGCCCTTGGTGAGGACCTTGGCTATGATCCGGGAGAAAGGGTTACGGGAAAGATGGTCAATGCCCTGAGGCAGATTGGGTTTGATTCAGTTCTCGATACTGATTTCAGCGCCGACCTTACAATTATGGAAGAGGGGACAGAACTACTGACTAGGCTAAAGAAAGCGCTGGTTGACAAGGATGCATCTATAAAGTTCCCGATGTTCACATCCTGTTCGCCGGGCTGGATAAAGTTCATTGAGCACAAATACCCGGAATTCCTGCCAAACCTTTCGACCTGCAAATCGCCTCAGCAGATGTTCGGCGCCCTGGCAAAAACCTTCTATGCTGAAAAGAAGAAGATCGATCCGGCCAAAGTTGTATCTGTGTCGATCATGCCGTGCACCGCGAAGAAATATGAGGCCGACAGGCCTGAGATGAGGGCAAGCGGATACAAGGACATCGATTTTGTTCTTACAACGCGCGAACTGGCAGTCATGATAAAGCAGGCCGGACTCGATTTCAGGAATCTTGAGTCTGCCGGCTATGATAATATAATGGGCGATTCAACGGGTGCCGCAGTCATATTCGGAGCCACAGGCGGTGTGATGGAAGCTGCCCTCAGAACAGCTTACGAGATAGTTACGGGAAGAGAGGTTCCGTTTAACAACCTGAACATTACTCCGGTGAGAGGGCTGGAGGGCGTTAAGGAAGCCACTGTGAAGATCGAAGGATGCACTGATGACTGGAAATTCCTCGAGGGGGCTGAACTTAAGGTTGCCATTGCTCACGGACTTGTCAATGCCAACAAGCTCATGGCAGAGGTCCGTGAAGGGAAATCCCCATATCATTTCATTGAAATAATGGCATGCCCCGGCGGTTGTATCGGCGGCGGAGGACAGCCTATCCCCACAAGCAAGGAGATAAGGCAGAACAGGATAAATGCCATATATTCTGAGGATGAGAACATGGTACTCCGCAAGTCACACGATAACCCTGATGTTATAGCGCTTTACAAGGAGTTTCTCGGCAAGCCCAACAGCCACAAGGCTCATGAGCTTCTGCATACACACTATGTTGAGCGGGATAACTTTTAGAAATATTTTGTAATTTGATGGCCGGCATTTTTTAATGCCGGCATTTTTTTGGAGTAACGATTGGCAGGGAAATTATTCCGGTTATTACAAATTCAGACTAAATAAAACATGCATGGAAAACGGTGAATTGAAGATAGCTACCGCGCAATTCGAGAACAGGAGCGGAGACAAAGAGTACAATCTGTCGGTTATTGATACTCTTACAGAAAAGGCGGCTGCTCAAGGAGCGGATGCAATAGCTTTTCATGAGTGCTCACTTACAGGTTATACGTTTGCCGGGAAGTTATCCGAAAGCGAACTTCGCGAGATTGCGGAGCCCATTCCCGACGGCCCGGGCACTGCAGCTCTCATAAAAATTGCCGGGAAACATAACATCTTCATTCTTGCCGGTCTATTTGAAAAGGACAAGGGCGGAAAAATATACAAGGCTTACATCTGCGTCAACGGTGAAGGGCTTGTGGCAAAGCACCGTAAGATACATCCCTTCATAAATCCTGCAATTGTGCCCGGCGACCGCTACACCGTTTTCGACCTGAAGGGATGGAAATGCGGCATACTTATATGTTACGACAACAATGTGATAGAAAATGTAAGGGCAACAGCCCTGCTTGGAGCCGAAATACTTTTCATGCCTCATGTCACCATGTGCACTCCTTCTCCCCGTCCGGGAGCGGGATTCGTGGATCCGCAGCTATGGATCAACCGGCATGCCGATCCGGAAGCATTGAGAAAGGAGTTCGACGGTCCAAAGGGCAGGGAATGGCTTATGCTCTGGCTTCCTGCCCGTGCCTATGACAATGGAATTTATGTGGTGTTCTCCAATCCGGTCGGGATGGATGACGATCAGCTCAAAAACGGCTGTTCAATGATAATCGATCCTTTTGGCGGGATCATTGCAGAGTGCAGGGAACCTGGCGACTGCTTCGTTACCGCGCCCATTAACCGCCAGAAACTAAAGGATGCCGGAGGCTTCAGGTATACTATGGCGCGGCGGCCCGATCTTTACAGGGACATAATCGGCAGGGACCATGCAGCGGTCCAGAAAGTGGCATGGTTGAAGGAGAAAGGTAAATTTCCGGGATAAGCTGCAGTTTTGTATTTTTGTATTGATTTCTGTCATTTCTCACACAGCCTTTCAAAAATGGAAATTCGTTACGACTGGAAGACCTTACTCTTCAGCAGGAAGTTTGAAATTTATCAGAACGAACAACTCAGGGGAGAGCTGTACAAGGAGGGATTTTCGCGAAAGGTTACAGGTGAGCTGAATACGAAGAGGTTTCAGTTTGAGACAAGAGGTTTCTTTAGATCTGAAACAACGGTAACTGACCTCCAGCGGCATATTGAAGTCGGGAAGATTAATTATCTTTTTGGGAAAAAAGGTACGATTGTTTTGTTCGAGGGCAGGGAATATAAATGGAAATTTGAGAATTTTATTTGTTCCCGCTGGAGCCTGAGTGATGAAAGCAGAGTGCTTATCAAATATCATTCAAACGCGTTTACAGGTATGATCGAATCATACACAACCGATGAAATGCTGATATTATCAGGATTCTATATCAGAAACCACCTCAAGCAAAGATCGGCCCATAATGCAGCCGCCTCATAGCACTCCTGACCTGTGATTACTCTTTTGATCCAATGAGAAAGATCATCCATATTGACATGGATGCTTTTTTTGCATCCGTAGAGCAGCTTGACAATCCCGCGTTAAGAGGTAAGCCTGTTGCTGTAGGGGGCAGCGGGATCCGTCATGTTGTCGCAGCAGCGAGCTATGAAGCCCGTAAATTTGGTGTTCATTCTGCTATGCCCTCGGTAACAGCCAGAAAGCTGTGCCCTGAACTGGTTTTTGTAAGGCACCGTTTTGAACGTTATCACCAGTTGTCGGAAAGTATTTTTGAAATATACAGGGAGTTCACTGATCTGGTCGAGCCCCTTTCGATCGATGAGGCATTTCTTGATGTCACAAAAGACAAAAAAGGGATGGGATCTGCAACTCTTATTGCACGAACCATAAAGAAGGAGATAAAGGCAAGGACAGGACTTACAGCTTCTGCCGGGATATCTGTAAATAAATTCCTGGCAAAAATAGCATCCGATATGGACAAGCCTGATGGATTATACCTGATCGCCCCTGAGAAAGCTGCCGAATTTATAGAGAAGCTCCCCATAGAAAAATTCTTTGGCATTGGCAGGGTAACGGCGGCAAAAATGCACAAGCTTGGGATACATTGCGGGGCAGATCTTAAAAAGTGGGAACTTCTTTCGCTGATAAGGAACTTTGGCAAGTCGGGAAGGTTTTATTACGATATTGCCAGGGGTATCGATGAACGCCCTGTAGAAGTCAGTTCGGAGCGGAAATCAGTCGGTACGGAACTCACATACGAAAAGGACCTGACCACTCAGTTTGAGATCATTGCCGAGCTTTACAAAGTCGAAAAGGAGTTGATGGAAAGGATTGAAAATGCAGGTGTAACCGGAAGAACAGTCACTTTAAAGATTAAGTTTTCTGATTTCAGACAGATAACAAGAAGCAGGACTCTGCCTGATTATATCCGTTCGTTCGGGAAACTTCATGAGGAAGTCACGGGAATAAGGAAGTCGCTTGATCTTAGCGGAAGCCGGATCAGACTGCTGGGTGTGAGTATTTCAAATCTGGAGACCGATGATTGCTCCGACAGGCAGCTGGAGCTGTTTGACGATAATGATCCTACTGACTGAAGCCTGCTTCGCTGCCAAACTCCCTGAAAAAATCATCCAGAATAAGATATCTTTTCCTGTGCTTCTCTATCAGAACAGGATACTTACCAAACCACGATTCCAGATTCCGGAATCTGTTTGCAGCACTCCTTCTTATCTCATCCGCGATTTTTTCAGGAGGGACACCACGTTCAATGAAGATCTCAAGATAACGGTAGATCCCCGTATGCCCGAAGGCATCCATGTCGTCGGCAGCAGAAAGGATTACCAGAATATTGTTTTTTTCCTCAGTCCCTGAGGCATATTCCTTATTGTCGTGTTTTTCAATTGCATCAAGCATGTCTGTCCAGCCTGACAGATCAAGATTGAGTCCTGACAGGAACTCCGCAGCTAAATTCCGGCTGTGCAAGCCATGATCGACGCCGGTGGTGACTGTCATCCCAAGGTCGTGAAGATAACATGCGATCAGTGTCTTGCTGTAAAAGTCGAGGGAGTGCGGATTGCTTTTATTTTCCGTGCTAATCAGCAGTTCCCTGGCAAAGTTCCATACTCTGCGATGGTGGCTGATATCATGTGAAAAAAGCATCCTGTTGCCCCATTTCCGGGCAAAAAAAACTTCAAGGGCCTGCTGATATATGTTTTCAGCAAGCCCAGGGGTATTTAAAATATCCATTTAAAGATTGAACTAATGAAAAGCCAACCCTTCCGGAAGGTTGCCTTCTGACTGCTTCTATTTGAGCATGCTTTCTGCCAGATCGAGAATGGTAGTGTCATCAAACGTCACTATTCCGCCTCCCGGACCCTGTTCATAGTGAACGCCAACACACTGTCCAAGCTTAAAATTTGTTCCTCCGAAGTAGTTTCTGACAGTTTCTTCATGCAGATCCAGCTTCTCTGCAATCTTTTTCATACTACCGGAGGGCAATTGGTCTTTGATCTTCCGGAGTTCATTGAATGTGATTGTCTTTGCCATGATAGCGGAATTTAGTTAATATAAATTGAGGTACAATAACCTTACCAAAGTTAGTGATAAATTGGCATAAAAAAAATCAAATGTCCATATTCGGAACATCTCAGATTATTTAAGCAAGGTAATCTTCCGGACTCGTTCGCGTGACCGTATTTTCCGTCACAGCTTACTGAGATATCCGAGAAACAAATCCAGTGCTTTTCTTTTGCGCTGGTCGAAATTGTAATCCATATTATTCTTCAGATAATCCTTCAATGCATTACCAGTTATGGTTCCGGCAAAAGCAAATCTTTCAGCCACCTTATCGAGGTTGTTGACTCCCAGTGCCAGTGCATTGCTGAAATCGGAGATAAAATCTGCAGGGAGCTCCTTGTTGGCAACCCAGCAGGCAAATACAAAGGGCAGACCGGTAAAATTCTTCCATTCCTCAGCCAGATCAATACTGTAACTGTATCTGTTCTCAAGTTCAAAGCATTGATCGCCTATCAAAACGACAGCATCATTTATTCCAACTGATTTAAAATCAAATTCTTCGGAGGTGTTTATCCATTCAGGTTCCCTAAGCCAGAAATTCCGTGCGATAACTTTTATCAGATTCACCGATGTTCTTGATCTGTAATCGAGAAACACCCTTTGTGCGGTTTCAGGCCTGGAATCGCTCATAATTTGCACCGTTCTAACCTTACCGTCGGCGCCTATGCAGTAATCTCCGGTGATTTTATATCCTTCTATCATCGGAATTGCGGCCACCGGAACAAGCCCGAGATCGGATCTTCCCGAAATGAGCTTGGCTGCGCATTCCGACGGATGGTCAGTCTCGATTAAAGCCCTGCTGTCAAATCCGCTTTCTGTGAGTCCATAAATAAAAGGATAGGTGTTGGCATACCTGACGGCTGATATTCTGATTTTCTGCATTACATGTAATTTGGAGCATCTAAAATAGTACTTTTGTATACATATTGGAACAAAGGAACAGCCAAAAAGGTATATAATGGAATTGAATAATCTTACTGCCATTTCACCAATTGACGGACGATACAGGCACAAGACCGGCAAACTGGACGGATATTTCTCGGAGTTTGCCCTGATAAAGTACCGTCTGATGGTGGAAATTGAATATTTCATTGCTCTCTGCGAAATACCCCTTCCCCAGCTTTTTGACTTCGGAAAGGAAAACTTCACTTCACTGAGGGCTCTTTATGAGGATTTTGACATTAAGGAAGCTGAGCGGGTCAAGGAGCTGGAACGAACCACAAACCACGATGTGAAAGCTGTGGAGTACTATCTGAAGGAGCGCTTTTTCAAGTCAGGATGGGGCCGATGGTCGGAATTCATTCACTTTGGTCTTACATCGCAGGATATTAATAACACAGCTATTCCGCTTTCGCTGAAAGACGGCCTTGCCGAAGTATATTTCCCGCTTCTTTTTGAATTGAGGGAAATGCTTGCCGGTCTTGCCGAGGAATGGAAAGATATACCGATGCTCGCCAGGACTCATGGTCAGCCGGCGACACCGACGCGGCTTGGAAAAGAGATCAGGGTGTTTATTGCAAGGATAGATGAACAATCGAAATATTTCGGGCAGATTCCTTATTCAGCCAAGTTCGGCGGAGCCACAGGCAATATGAATGCCCATAAGGCTGCATATCCTGAAATCGACTGGACAGGATTTGCCAATGGCTTTGTAAGTGAGGTGCTTGGTCTTCAGAGATCCTATCCGACAACCCAGATCGAGCATTACGACAATCTGGCCGCATTGTTTGACAATCTCCGCCGGATAAACGTTATACTGACTGACCTGGCCCGGGATATGTGGCTCTACATATCTCTTGAGTACTTCAGGCAGAAGATTCGCAAGGGTGAGATAGGATCGTCGGCTATGCCCCACAAGGTTAATCCGATCGATTTTGAAAACAGCGAGGGTAACCTGGGCTATGCAAATGCTGTTTTCGGTTACATGGCTGAAAAACTTCCTGTATCAAGGCTTCAGCGCGATCTCACCGATTCCACTGTGCTCAGGAATATAGGTGTTCCGATCGGACATACAGTGATCGCCATTAATTCCCTGCTGAGGGGATTGAATCGTGTTGTGGTTAACAGGGAGAAGATCGAAAGCGACCTGGAGAATAACTGGGCGGTAGTGGGGGAGGCCATCCAGACAATCCTGAGAAGAGAGGGCTTTCATAAGCCATATGAAGCATTACTTGATCTTACCCGTACGAACCAGAAGATAACCAGGGAGTCTATAATTGATTTCATTGATAGCCTGGATGTCAGCGATTACGTGAAATCGGAACTTAAAGAGATCACACCCTCCAATTACACCGGTTTCTGAAATGAGTAAGGTCAGGCTTCTTCTCAAGTATATCGAACCATACAAATGGTCGGCAATCAGGAATATAATCTACAATATTCTTAGTGCATTTTTTGCGCTGATCTCATACACTCTTGTAATTCCGTTCCTGCAGATACTTTTCGACCGTGTCGGCACCGCTCCTGATCCCGGGGAGTTTCAGATGAACCTCGATTACCTTGGCAAAGCTGCCAGGTATTACCTGTACGACTTTATTGACGCCTATGGCGAATTCCGGGCGCTTATGCTGGTTTGTGTGATTGTTGTCGGCGCAAGTCTTTTAAAGAACGGATTCATTTTTCTGGCAAACAACAGTATGGCTTTTATCAGGGCCTCGGTGGTAAGGGATCTGAGAAAGCTTCTGTATGATAAGGTGTTGCGCCTTCAGCTGTCTTTCTTTTCCGATGCCAGAAAAGGAGATGTGATGACGAGGATATCTAACGACGTCCAGGAAATCGAGATATCTGTGGTATCATCCCTGACCATGATGTTCAGGGATCCGCTGTATATTCTGATGTTTGTTATCTATCTTTTCATTGCCAGCTATCAGCTCACCCTGTTTGCCCTTGTTCTGCTTCCGCTCAGCGGCTGGCTGATAGGAAAGGCGAGCCGCACGCTGCGATCCTCATCCTTCGTTGGGCAGCAGTATCTCGGGAACCTACTATCGGTTGTCGAAGAGACGCTTACCGGTTTACGGATAGTGAAAGGATTCAATGCTGAGGAAAAGATGACGCGGCAGTTTGCAAAAACAAATGAGCGCTATTCAAAAGTATTCAAGAGGGTTACCCGCAAGGCATATCTTGCATCACCTATCAGTGAATTTCTGTCGACTATAGTCCTTATGGTGCTTATGTACTTCGGAAGTACTCTTGCCCTCAGGGGTTCCGGCAATATGGGACAGGAGCAGCTGATCGCCTTCCTGGTAGTTTTCTCCCAGATACTTCAGCCGGCAAAAAACATTACCACTGCATGGTTCAGTATCCAGAAAGGGATGGCATCGGTCGACAGGATTGACCAGATACTTGAAGCTGACGAGACTATAATTGAGAAGCCTGACGCCTTGACGGTAGGCGACTTCAGCGGCTCGATTGAATTCAGGAATGTATGGTATGGCTACAATGATGAGCCGATCCTGAAAGAGGTCAATCTTAAAATAAAGAAAGGTCAGACAGTTGCCGTTGTAGGCAAGTCAGGGGCCGGGAAATCGACACTGGCCGACCTCCTGCCGAGGTTCATGGATGTTGATGAAGGTCAGGTACTGATCGACGGAACCGATGTCCGCGACCTTAAGCTGAGGGATCTGAGAAGCCTGATGGGCATTGTGAGCCAGCAGTCGATTCTTTTCAACACTACTTTCAGGGAAAACATTGCTTTCGGTGTTGCTGAGCCTGATATGGAAAAGGTGATTGAAGCAGCAAGGATAGCCAATGCACACGATTTTATAATGGAGACGGAGAATGGTTATGAAACCAGTGTTGGAGAAGGTGGAAGCAAGCTGAGCGGGGGACAGAGGCAGAGGATAAGCATTGCAAGGGCTATAATGGCCAATCCTCCCATCCTTATTCTCGATGAAGCTACATCAGCCCTTGATACTGAATCCGAAAGACTTGTCCAGGAGGCAATCGTGAATCTGATGAAAAACAGGACCTCGGTTGTTATTGCCCATCGTCTTTCGACCATTCAGCATTCCGACATGATTGTGGTAATCGACAATGGCCGGATCATTGAGACAGGAACCCATACTGAACTGATGGAGAAGGATGAAGGATATTACCGTAAGCTTCACAGTTATCAGGCAATTTAAACTGGTTGTAAATCTTAAAAAATCTTATGCCGGGAAAGGAAAAATATTGCAGCCTTTTGTTATTGTTTTTTCTTTTGGCGCTGACAGAATCGCCTCTCACTGCCCAGATTGACTTTTCATACCAGTCGGATTACTATTTCCTCAGGGGAAAGGATGCGGTGTCGCTTCCGGCAGCATGGAAGGATCCCGGATTTGATTGTACTTCCTGGAACAGGGGCAAAGCGCCATTCAGGTATGGAAACGGGGCAGGAGGGACGGAGCTGACTGATATGCAGAATAGCTTCACGACTCTTTTCCTGAAATCGGAATTTGAATGTCAGAATAAGGATCTTCTAAAGGAAATAGTGATCACTGCTGATTTTGACGACGGTTTTATAATCTGGATAAACGGATCGGAGGCACTGAGGACCAATTCTCCGGCTGTACCTTCATACAACAGTGTCGCACCGGCCAACCATGAATCGGGTACCGGCGAATATTATGTTCTTGATGCCACTGAGGTTGGCCTGGTAAATGGAACAAACCACCTCGCCATTCAGGGTTTTAATGTCAGTCTGAGCAGTTCAGACTTTTATCTTGATTTTGAAATCCATGCAGAGATAAGCCTGCCCCAGCTTACAGATACACTGGGACTTGATTTTTCGGTGAAATCCGGATTTTTTGATTCTCCTTTCAGCCTTTCAGTATCGTCACCTGATCCGGCACTTGAAATAACTTACACCCTTGACGGCAGTAATCCGCAGAACTCCGCAACATCATTCGTCGTCACCAATCCTGCACTAATACTGATCGATCCGGAAAGCACTGAAGGACGGCCAGCAGTTCCATCCGTTACAGTACGGGCTTCAGCATCGAGACCTGGAATGAAGCCGGCAATGTCATCAACACGGACATATATTTTTCCTGAAAAAGTGAGGACTCAGAAATGGCCGGGGGGCAACTGGCCTTCAAACATGATAAACGGGCAGCTCATTGATCTTGAAATGGATCCGGAAGTAGTGGAGGATCCATTGTATTCTTCCCAGCTGACCGGTTCACTTCTCGGGATACCATCGGTTTCAATTGTGACTGACAACCGTAACCTGTTTGATCCGGCTTCAGGGATTTATGTTAATGCAGCAGGACATGGACTTGGATGGGAAAGGGAATGCAGTGTTGAGCTCATTTACCCCGATGGACATGAGGGCTTCAGCATCAATGCCGGATTAAGGATTCGCGGAGGCTACAGCCGTAATGACGAATTCCCGAAACATGCCTTCCGGCTCTTCTTCAGGGAGAAATACGGATACGACAAGCTCAGGTATCCCCTTTTCGGAGATGAAGGAGTTGATGTGTTTGATAAAATCGACCTGAGGGCAGAACAGAATTATTCATGGAGCAACGGTCAGTCAAATAATTCGATGGTCAGGGAAGTTTTTTCGCGTGATACCCAGCGCGACATGGGCCAGCCTTACACCCGGAGCAGGTATTATCATCTTTATCTCAATGGCATGTACTGGGGCCTGTTCCAGTCGCAGGAAAGATCGGAAGCAAGATATGGGCAGTCGTATTTTGGAGGAAGCGAGGACGATTATGACGTGATAAAGGTGAACACCGAGAATGGATACCTCGTAGAGGCCACCGACGGAACGCTCGATTCATGGAGGGTTCTTTACAATATGTGTATAAAGGGTTTCACTTCAAATGCCGATTATTTCAGTGTTGAAGGGAAAGATGCCTGGGGGAAGCCTGTCAAAGGCGGTGAAGTAAAGCTGAATCTCGACAACCTGATTGATTTTATGTCGGTCATTTTTTATACCGGCAACTTTGATTCTCCCACTGCTGTTTTCATGCAGAATAAAAAGGCTAATAATTTCTATGCCATCGACGACAGAAATGATAAGTCGGAAGGATTTAAGTTTTTTATCCATGATGCCGAGCATTCGTTGTTTGAGGAGGCACACAGTCCGGGAATAGGTTTGTTTGAGGACAGGGTGAATATCGGAACCAGAACAGATGCTCTGCGCATGGAAGTCAGCGATATAACCAGGTTTCATCCGCAATGGATCCATTTCAGGCTGTCAGATAATCCCGAATACCGGATACGTTTTGCCGACAGGGCCTGGCGGCACTTTTCCGATACCGGAGTGTTTGCCCCGGATAAGGCACTGGACAGGCTTGAAAAAAGGGTCAGTGAGGCAGATGTTGCAGTTGTGGCAGAGTCGGCCAGATGGGGAGATGCAAGACGATCGGGTGCACCTTATACAAAAGACAAAAACTGGATTCCGGAAATAAACAAAATAAGGGACCGTTTCATTCCGGAGAGGACCCGGATTGTGATAAACCAGCTGAAACAGGCAGGGCTCTATCCGCTGATCAGGGCCCCGCTTATAAGCAATGAGAGTGGAATTATCGGGCAGAACGGAAATGTGATTAACGGATCGATGCTGGTTACTGTCAGGAATCCCAATCCGGAGGGAACCATATACTATACTCTCGACGGTTCCGATCCGAGGAAGATTAGCGGAGGCGTAAACAAGGGCGTAGTCTTTTCGCTCGATAAAGTCAGCATGGAGATTGACAAGTCGACCATGATCAGGGCGAGGATCCTTTCTTCCGGCGAATGGAGTGCAATCGTTCAGGCAAACTTCATTAAGCAGCCTGAAGATTACAGCGGGCTTAAGATAACGGAGCTTAATTATCATCCTCCTGATATTATAACAGGTTACGATACTCTATCCGGGAAGGATCTCGAGTTCATCGAATTTAAAAATACGGGGAATCACTCAATAAATCTTGGCGGACTTGAAATTGACTCGGCAGTTCATTACAAATTCCCTGAAAATTTTCTTCTTCCTCCAAAACAGTTTTTTGTAGTCGCATCCAAGCCTTCAAAGTTCTTCAGCCACTACGGGATGCTTCCCTCCGGCAATTACCAAGGAAATCTTTCCAATGCCGGTGAGGAAATACTTGTAAGGGACAGAAGTGGCGCCGAAATAATAAGGTTTATCTATGAAGATTCTCCTCCGTGGCCTGATGGTGCCGACGGAGACGGATTTTCGATGGCCTCGGCAGCTATCAATCCCGGCGGTGATCCGGGTGATCATTCATACTGGACACTTTCAGTTGAGAAGGACGGCAATCCGTTTGCTGACAACGTTATGAATCCGGATGTTCCGATTGATCCGGCTCCGGATGGATCTCTTCTTGTATATCCGAATCCCACCGACGGAATTGTGACAGTTCATCTGTTTACTGATGAAGTACTTGAAGAAATGGATGTGGAAATTCATTCAGCAGCCGGTAAGCTGATGAAACGGCTTGAAATAGGAAATCCAGGGCTAATTGATCTTAAATCTGAAGGACTTCCGGCAGGATTCTATATCTTAGGGGTCAAAACACATCAGTATTCACTAAGAACGGCAATTATACTTACAAAATAAAAAAACAAATATGCTACGAAGAATTTTACTGATAAGTCTTTCCGTTATTCTTATAACAGTGTCAGGATTTTCGCAGAAGTCAAAAACAAAGCAAACCTTTACTCTGGGCACAACTGAGTTTTTACTTGACGGAAACCCTTTCCAGATAATAAGCGGTGAGTTGCATCCTTCCAGGATCCCGGCGGATTACTGGCGTCACAGGATCCAGATAGCAAAGGCCATGGGGTGCAACACAATAAGTGTGTACATCATGTGGAACTACCACGAGCAGGAGGAGGGTGTATTTGATTTTGAGACAGGCAACAGGAATCTGGCCCAGTTCTTCAGCATTGTGCAGGAAGAGGGTTTATGGCTGATTGTAAGGCCGGGACCATACGTATGTGCAGAATGGGAGCTTGGAGGAATTCCTCCTTATCTGCTCAGGATTCCTGACATAAAGCTGAGGTGCATGGATCCCCGGTATATGTCTGCAGCGGAACGTTATATAGCGAAACTTGCAGAAGTGGTTAAACCTTTCCAGGTGACCAACGGAGGTCCCCTTCTTCTGTTGCAGATAGAAAATGAGTATGGCAGCTTTGGCAATGACAGGAATTATCTTGCCCGACTGAAAGAGGTCTGGACGGAGAACGGCATTAATGTGCCGCTTTTCACAGGAGACGGACCAACCACCTATATGCTTGAAGCAGGCACTCTGCCTGGCTGTGCTGTAGGTCTCGATTCGGGAAGCAGGCCGGAACATTTCGAGCTTGCGGCCAAAATGAATCCGGGAGTTCCTGTTTTCAGCAGTGAGACTTATCCGGGCTGGCTTACACACTGGGGAGAAGAATGGGCAAGGCCCGACACCACAGGCCTTTTGAAGGAGGTCAAATTCCTGATGGAAAACAAGAAGTCATTTAATTTTTATGTCATTCACGGAGGAACCAACTTTGGCTACACGGCCGGAGCCAATTCAGGCGGAAAGGGATACGAACCGGATGTTACAAGTTATGATTATGATGCTCCCATTGATGAACAGGGCAGGCCCAGGGCCAAGTATTTTGCATTGAGGAACCTGATAGGATCTTACCTGCCAAAGGGGAAGAATCTTCCTCCGGTTCCCGAACCAATTCCTTCGTATGATATCCCGTCCATCGGTCTTACTGTGTTTTCATCAGTGTGGGACAATCTTCCTCAGGCTGTCAGTTCTGTCCAGCCTAAACCATTTGAAGCTTACGGGCAGGATTACGGATTTATTCTTTATTCAACAGAGCTTATTGGTCATAAGAAGGGCAAACTGACAGTTACGGATCTTCATGATTATGCGACAGTGTTCCTGAACGGCGAATTCATTGGCACTCTCGACAGGAGAGAGGGAATAAACACAATTGATATCCCCGAGAGCAATGCTGAACGCCCGCTTCTTGAAATTCTGGTGGAGGGGATGGGACGTATCAATTTTGCACAGCATCTTATCGACCGCAAAGGCATAACCGACAGGGTGACACTTAACGGCATGACACTGATGAACTGGAAAGTCTACAATCTTCCGATGAACGACAAGTTCATTTACGACCTCAGGTCATCGAACAGGACCCCCGGGAAGAGGGGCATTTTCTTCAAGGGAAACTTTTTCCTGTCGGCTCCGGGTGATACGTTTCTTGATTTGTCGAACTTTCAGAAGGGAATTATCTGGATCAATGGCCATAACCTGGGCCGCTACTGGAATATCGGACCACAGAAGAGGTACTATTGTCCGGCTTCATTCCTGAGAAAAGGCAATAATGAAATGATTGTGCTGGATCTTCTGCAGACGGAGCCTCAGATTGTTGTCGGGTTCAAGACAGCTGAATAGACAGATCAGTCAAAAAATAAAAGGAGCGCCTTACGACGCTCCTTATGTTTTTTATGCGGCATCCCGTTTCTGACAGGATCAGACCAGGATCTTTGTAGTGAGGTTGGTGATACTTTTCTGAATATCAGCAAACATGTCGCCGTCCCTGCTGTCATCCTGCTCAACGATCATGTATTTCATCCCTGCCACGTCTTTTGCTGCAATGATCTCCTTGAAATTTACAACACCCTCGCCAACAGGAGCGATGTTGCCCTTTGTAACATCAAAGTAAGGAGGAAGCTTTTCGTAAGCGTCTTTCAGGTGATAAAGAGGGAATCTTCCGGGATACTTGTTGAAGATATCTACCGGATTATGTCCGGCCTGTGTTACCCAGAACATATCCATTTCCATAATCACCAGATCCTTATCCAGTTCAGCGAGCATCACATCGAAATAGGGGACTTTCCCTTCCACGGTTGCAAATTCAAAATTATGGTTATGATAACCGAACTGAAGTCCGAATTCCTTCATGACCTTTCCGATTTCATTCCAGTTTGCAGCCATTCTCTGGTAAGTGGCTATTGAGTTTCTCATCTCCTCCACAATCCATGGCTGTATGCAATATTTGGCTCCGATCAGGGCATGGTCCTCGGCCATCTTTCTGGCACTTTCGAGAGTTACGCCTGCTCCTTCAACCTGGGTGTGACTGCTTAAAATCTCCATTCCAAGATCATTCACCAGTTTTTTAAAGTCGGCCGGTGTATAGCCATAGAACTTGCCATCGACATAATCAGCAAGCTCAACATATTTGTAGCCTAAGTCGGAAACCTTTTTCAAAGAACCCGGAACATCAACTGCCATGGCATCCCTGATTGTGTAAAGCTGCAGGCCGAGATTAAATGATTTCGGGTCGACTATTACGGGTTCCGGAGCCTTTGCAGCCTTGTTGGAGGCGTTCCGGCAGGAAGACTGTGATAAAACGAAAGCTCCGAGAGCGCCAGCCGCTGACACCCGCAGAAATTCTCTCCTGGATTGTGATTTTTTCATAGTGATAATTCTAAATGATTATAAGTTAAATGGTTGTTTTAACGAGAAATAATTCCCAAAAATAATACAATTCTTAAATGAATTTAATTGAATTTTGATTTTTCTGCAATCTGCCTGTCTGGAGAATGCCCGAACTGTGCCTTGACGCGATGCTTCATTTGAGTATTACGTCAACGAAAAACGTGTTGACAATGATACAAAAGGCATGGCTCCCTTTATTCTGGCAGCGTTGGAACTTGATAAATAAAAGACTACAGGAATAATCTTTTTATATGTCGTTCGTACATGTTCTCAAAGACACACTGGGACACAACCTCCTTGTGCTCATCAAGAAGTCTGTAGAAATTACCCATTTCATGAGCGGCCAGCTTGTATGCAACATGAACCAGTTGCCGCATATTGGGATTATAGTTGCGGTTTGACTGATCGTGCCGGAGCGATGATGCAAACTTCCTGCTGTTCCATGAACGCACCTCTTCCGCCGAGGGCAGGAGAGAGGCATTTATGTCAATCACATCAGCATACGGGGCACAAAGCTCTTCTGTTTTTTCAAGCGCTTGAATATAAATGGCTTTTGCGAATCCGAGAGCTTCTCCTCCGGCTTCTGCAAGTCCTATTATCTCTTCGAGCCATGTGGTCCCGGCAGTTTTGAGATGGACCCCCTTGTCGTGTTTTCTGAGGATCGAACCGATGTGAGGATAAATGGCAAATTTGTCTGAACCGGAATGAACGCTGATCTTCAATTCTGAAGGCAGTCCGAATAACTTAACGGCATGATCGATGACCAGAATATCCTCCTCGAACTCAATGACGAACTTATCAATATCGCCAACATAGTCAACCCCCTTGTTGAATCTTCCGGAAAATTTCGGGGCGATCGTCTGGACTGGGACTTTTTCATCGCCCAGCATAAGCAGGATGAAAAAGAGGTCCACAGGTGACTGCGGCTTGGCCACTTCATCCATCGATACTTCGGTGATGAAGTTGCCGGCGCCCTTTGCTTTTTCAATTTTCCTGTATATCTCACCTGCTTTTTGGGCAGCGAAGAGGTAATTTTCGGTTATAACCGTCAGCTGGTCAAGGGTACATTTATCCGGTTTTTTTATACCCGGCACTTCGATCCTGCCGGTGTATTTCTTTGCTTTTTCGATGAATTCGCTGATTTTTGAGTCATCAGCGCGCTTTCCAATATAAGAGGCGACGTCGATAGTGAAGAAGTCGGAACTAGAAATGAACTTGTCAACCGTATCAAGGTTGATATGATCGGCATCGACAAAATAAGGTTCAGTGAAGCCTGATGCCTTTGTGACGGCATCAGCTTCTTTCCTCACGTCCTGCGGCTGCGTGCCGATAATCATGTGTTCCCTGTTTGACTTGTTCCATACAGGAGTGATTCCGGCACCCTTTTTTCCTGCCTCGATGATTGCTTTAAGCTGGGCATGACCCTGGTGACCGAACCGGTCACCCATCCCCATTGAGTATTTTCCTAATACCTTCATAGTTTGACTACAAATTTTCAACGCGTTTCATCCTGGGAACAAGGAAATGCATTACGATCCAGGCAAGGAGGTAGGCTATTCCACAAAAGATAAACATTATACTGTAGCCGACTTCTGTTTTGTCGAGAGCTGTGTAATGCTTAAGAAGCAGACCTGCTGCCTGAGCTACTAGTATACCGCCAACGGCGCCAGCCATTCCTCCGATACCTGTGACAGATGCCACGGCTTTTTTCGGGAACATGTCGGTTACAGTTGTAAATATGTTGGCGGACCATGCCTGGTGAGCGGCACATGCAAGTCCGATAACAAGAACTGCATACCATGTATTAAACTGTCCGAGCCAGCTGGCCAGAAGCACTGAAAGAGGAAACAGTGCATAAATGAACATTGATAATTTTCTGGCCTTGTAGGTAACCATACCGCCATTCATGAATTTTTTGGGCAGCCAGCCTCCGAATATAGATCCTACGGTGGCAATTGTGTAAACGATGGCCACGGCAAATGTCCAGCTTATAACACCTGGAACGTCAGCTCCGGTGCCCGCGTAAGTTGGATTCAATGTTTTGAATTCAAGTATCTTCCTTGCATTTTCTCCGTTAAGGAAAGCTGGCAACCAGAACAGATAGAACCACCACACCGGGTCGGTGAGGAACTTCCCGAAGAAAAAAGCCCAGGTCTGGCGCTTCGCAAGCAGCTTCGACCAGGGCACCTTTTCTGTTTTTCCTTCAACTTCCCTGCTTTTTTCTTCCTTTTCGTCCAGATCGCTATGGATGTAATCATATTCAGCCTGCGACAGAACTCCTGCTCTTAGCTTTTGCTCGGGTGAGGCATAGGTGCGCAACCAGAAGAACAGCCAGATCAAGCCGATAGCCCCGACAAAAATAAATGCCACCTGCCAGCCCCAGTGCACCGCGATCCAGGGAACGAAAAGTGGTGTGAGGATGGCTCCGACGTTGGTACCTGAGTTGTAAATTCCTGTGGCAAGCGCTCTTTCCTTCTTTGGGAACCATTCTGCCATAGTCTTGTTGGCGGCAGGGAAGTTACCTGCTTCAGTGAAACCCAGGGCTGCTCTCCATATGCCAAACGTGAATGTGTTATGTGCAAGAGCGTGGCCTATCGCCGCAATACTCCAGCCAAGAAGCGAAAAGGCATATCCTCGCCTGGTACCTATCCAGTCGATGAACCTGCCTGCAAGTGTCATACCTATGGCATAGGCAATCTGAAAACTCATTACGACCCATGAATAGTACAATTCCTGGTTTGCCTTGTCGGGTCCGAAAATTCCCTCTTCGGCAAGTGTGGGTTTAAGAAGCCCCAGTACGTTACGGTCGAAATAGTTTACTGTAGTTGCGAAAAAAACAAGAGCACAGATTGTCCACCTGTATTTTCCAATTGTCTCATTGATTGAAGCTACTGACATAATATCCGGATTAGGTATGCTTATACATTATAGGTTGTTGATGCTGTTGATCCTCCGCGGCCGGTCCAGTTTGTGTGGAAGAATTCTCCCCTGGGCTTGTCAATGCGTTCATAGGTATGGGCACCGAAGTAATCCCTCTGTGCCTGAAGCAGGTTGGCCGGAAGATTTTCGCATCTGTATCCGTCAAAGTAGCAGAGTGCCGACGACATGGCTGGTACAGGTATCCCGTTGCTGAGAGCAGTTGAGATTACATTTCTCCATCCCGCCTGTGCCTTCTCCACCTTTGTCTTGAAGAAGGGATCGAGCAGCAGGTTGGGAATATCTTCGTTTGCATCAAATGCTTCCTTGATCTTTCCGAGGAATGCTGATCTGATTATGCAGCCGCCCCTCCACATCAGGGCTATACCTCCGTAATTCAGTTTCCATCCGAATTCCTGGGCCGCAGCTCTCATCAGGGCATAACCCTGGGCGTATGATACTATTTTCGAGGCGTAAACCGCTTCCCTCAGGTCAGTAACAAATGCCCTCAGATCGCTTTTGAATACTTTAGCCGGACCTGTGATTATCTTCGAAGCAGCTACTCGTTCATCCTTCAGTGCCGAAAGACATCTCGAGAACACGGCTTCTCCTATCAGGGTGAGTGGGATACCAAAGTCGAGCGCAGTAACCGCGGTCCATTTGCCGGTACCCTTCTGGCCTGCAGTATCAAGGATTTTATCTACCATCGGGATTCCGTCTTCATCCTTGAAGGCAAGAATATCCCTCGTTATTTCAATCAGATAACTGTCGAGTTCACCCTTATTCCATTCCCTGAACACAATGTGCATCTCATCGGCGTGCATATTGAGAAGATCCCTCATTATCTGGTAGGCTTCGCAGATAAGCTGCATATCGCCATATTCAATACCATTATGAACCATTTTCACGAAATGGCCTGCACCATTTTCACCCACCCAGTCGCAGCATGGAGTTCCGCCGTCAACCTTTGCGGCAATAGCCTGGAAAATTGGTTTGACTTCGGGCCAGGCAGCAGGCGAACCTCCGGGCATGATGGACGGTCCGAGAAGGGCTCCTTCCTCTCCGCCTGAAACACCGGTTCCGATATAGAGAAGTCCCTTGCTTTCAACAAAGGCAGTTCTCCTGTTGGTATCAGGGAAATGAGTGTTTCCGCCGTCAATGATAATATCGCCGTTTTCAAGGAGGGGAATGAGGGCGTTGATCATGTCGTCAACAGCACTTCCGGCCTTTACCATTATCATTATTTTCCTGGGCCTTTTCAGTGATTTGACCAACTCTTCCAGAGAGTGGGCTCCTGCAATTCTTTTTCCTGATGCCCGCCCCGACAGGAAGTCATCAACCCTTTGAAGCGTACGGTTGTACACTGTGACCTGGAATCCTTTGCTCTCCATGTTGAGAACCAGGTTTTCTCCCATCACGGCTAATCCGATCAATCCGATATCCGATTTTGTGTCCATAAAAGTATGTTTATCTATTAATTGTAAATTTGTTCTTCATATAAAAACACTAGGTTTTAAGCCCTGTGCCCCGGTAATATTCCCTTACAACCTCATCCATTACCCGGCTGGTTCTCGCAGCAGTCGTTCCTGTGCTTACAACATCCCCTTCGCCTGAAAGTGCTCTGACGATCTGATCTATCAGATAGAACTGTATATTTTCAGGTCTTTCATTCATAAATTCCTGTGTTCCGGCGGAATTGACAAGGACGATCGGGTCGTATGTAAAAGTAGAGGTTTTTATTATTCCTTTTTCGCCGGCTATTTCAAAATAATCCCTGTTTGCTTCCCTGGAAACGCTGAAACTCCAGATTCCGGTTCCGACTATATTTTCACGGAAAAGGAAGCTGGCAGACACGAAATCCTCAGCCTTATACAGCTGGCCCTGGTTGGCGGCAAGGGACGATACTTTCAGCACGGGGCCGAAAAGATAGTCAAGGAAATCAAGCTGATGGGAACCGAGATCAAAGAAATGGCCCGCGCCGGAGATTTCAGGGATGACGCGCCAGGGCAGATTTCCTGAAAGCTCATCTTCTGAAGCATAATTATATATCTGGAAATTTGCGAATCGCGGCTTACCGATTTCCCCGGCATCAATAAGTTTCTTTATCAGCCGGAAACCGGGCAGTGTTCTCCTGTAATATGCAACATAAACCGGGATACCGGTAAGTTCAGCCATCTCGTTTATCATGACGCACTCCCTGTAATTTGCCGCCATTGGTTTTTCAATATAAACCGGTTTGCCGGCTTTGAGAGCCCTGATGGCATATTCGGCATGACTTCCCGGGGGAGTGGCAATGTATACGGCATTTACCTCACTGTCGTTGATGAGTTGGTCGGGGTCGGAATAATATCTTGGTACATTATGTCTCCTGGCATAGTCTTCAGCCAGTGCTTTGTCACGCCGCATCACGGCGACAAGCCTCGATCCGTCCACCTTATTGAATGCCGGACCGCTTTTTTGTTCTGTGACTTTACCGCAGCCTATTATACCCCAATTGATCATCTGAGCTTGTCTTTAGCTGCCCAAAGTCCCACCGCAGGATTTGAGATATAGTAAATTTCCTCTCCGTCAGGCATTCTGTTCACACCTTCGCGGAGTACGGCCGGATTATATTTCTTCATCATGGTTTCAAGGCTGGCGTATTTGAAGTTGACCGATTCAATTTCCTGCCTTGTAAGGTTGCCCGGACAATAGGTTATTGAAAATCTGCCTTCCGAACTGCCGTGAATAAGATGCGCTGCAGCACTCAGATTATCCATCAGTTCCGGATTCTGGTCGAGCGCCTTAAGTGTGGCGGGAGTGCCCCTGTAGCCATATTTCCTTATTAGCCTGTCAATCTCCTTGTCCTCCCCGAACTCCCTCAGTCCGGGTGCAAGTATAATCAGTTCGCCATTGTCAGCCATCGCCATCCTGGTCCGGTAAATGCTTTTGTTGCCAAGCCAGGTGCTTTTGAACTCCGAGGGATCGAGATACACGACTGCCTTCTTTATCGGCTTGTCTAGAACGGTAAAATTGACCTTGATTGAAAGTTCGGAGGCAAGTCTGAAAACTTCGTAGTCGTCGCCTATGAAAAGTCCGCGGATAACAAGTTTGCCGTCATCATCGCGGCCTATGACAGTCTGAATATAAACAACAGGCAGATCCCTGGTGAAATTGTCGGACGCATAGTTGAGCAATCTTCTTACCGGGGTGTCAGCTTTGCCCATCATTCTTTCCATACCATAGACGGCCCCGACGAAATGGCTTTTATTGATCCCTTCCGGACCGCCTGTGCCGACAAACAGGTTCTTGTTGTAGTTGGCCATCCCTACAACCTCATGGGGTACAACCTGGCCGATCGAGATAATCAGGTCGTGTTTGCCGTTTACCAGAAGCTTGTTAAGCTGAGCCGGCCAGGAGTAGCTTAGTTTTCCTTCGGTTATTTCGCTTATGAATTCGCCGGGAACAGTTCCGACTGTCACAACATCATTTCTCCAGTCGTGAACCCTGAACAACTCTGCAGGGACCCCTCTGAACATCTCAGAAATCTCCGCCGGAGTCATGGGAGAATGGGTACCCAGGGCCGGCAGTATGTCGGTCAGGTTCTCCCTGTAATAACGGTGAATGAGTGTGGTGATGTCCCCGGCCCGGGAGTGGAACCTTGTGAAATCAGGCGGCACTGCAATTACCTTCTTGCGCTGCCCAAGTTTCACGAGTGCTGAAAAGACCCCATACTCAAGTTCATTTGGGCCTATTACAGTATTTTCCGATCCGAATTGGTAGTATATCATTTCTTTTTCAATTATGTCTTATTTACAATGCATGCCTTAATTTCCCGAACGGCGTGCGGTATGCGGTATGCGGTACGCGGCTGCCTACACTCCGCTGTATGCGCTGAATCCGCCGTCGACCGGAATAATGACTCCGGTTACGAACTTCGACAGGTCGGAAACAAGGTAGAGAAGGGTTCCTGTCAGTTCTTCCGGAGTTCCGAATCTTTCCATCGGGGTGCTGCCAAGTATTTTCCTGGTCCTGGCAGTTGGCTCCCCGGTTTTTTCATCCATAAGGAGGAACCTGTTCTGGTTCGTAAGCAGAAACCCGGGAGCAATGGCATTCACCCTGATACCTGCTTTCGAAAAATGGACAGCCAGCCATTGAGTGAAATTATTAACAGCAGATTTTGCGGCTGAATATGCAGCTATCTTGGTAAGAGGTCTGTAGGAGTTCATCGATGAAATGTTTATTATGACCCCGTTTTTTTTCTTCACCATATCGGTTGAATAAACCATTGTCGGGATAAGAGTCCCCTTGAAGTTAAGGTCGAATACCTTGTCAAAACCTTCAAGTTTAAGTCCGAAGAATGTATCGTCGGGGTCCTCTGTGCCATCCATTTTTTCAACCTTTGTGGTTGCAGCCGGAGAATTTCCTCCGGCGCCGTTCACCAAAATATCGATAGCGCCGAATTTCTCGTTTATGATTTTCTTTGATGCCAGCAGCGATTCCTTGTCGAGCACGCTGGCAGAGAGCCCTATCGACTGTGTTCCGAACTCCTTCTGGATTTCAGCCGCAACATTCACTGCAGCTTCCTGGTTGAGATCAATGATCACAGTCTTTACTCCCTGTGATGCAAGCGATCTGGCCATTTCTGAACATATGAGACCTGCGCCGCCTGTGATGACCGCTGTTTTTCCTTTAAGATTTAATTCGTTCATAATTACAAAGAGTTATTGACAGTCCGGCATCCTCATCTTTTTTACCGGATACCGCTCTGCCGGAATGATTTAATGTTAGAATCCAAAGAATTCTTTTGCGTTTTTGTAGGATACACCCTCAATCAGAGGTCTTACAAGTTCATCCTCATCCGGTATATTTCCTTTTTCTATTTCCGAACCGATAAAATTGCACAGTATTCTTCTGAAATATTCATGGCGTGGGAAGGAGAGGAAGCTTCGGGAGTCGGTGACCATTCCCACAAATCTTCTCAGAAGTCCAAATGAAGCGAGGTCTCTGAAGTGTTTTTCCATCCCGTTTTTCTGATCGAGGAACCACCATGCTGCACCGTACTGGACTTTGACAGCCCTGGAGCCGTCGTTGAAGTTACCTGCCATAGTGATCATTAATTCGTTGTCGGCTGGATTAAGATTGTAAAGGATTGTTTTTGCAAGCTGATCCGAATCATCCAGTGCGTCAATGAATCTTGACATTCTGAACGCATCCTGGGGTATTCCGATGGAATCCCATCCCGTATCGGGACCCATCTTCCTGAACATTCTGGAATTGTTGTTTCTGAGTGCGCCCACATGGAACTGCTGGGTCCATCCTCTTTTGTGATTCATCCTGCAAAGCTCGAGCATTATGGCCATCCGGTATTTTTCAGTTTCATCGGCCGAAACCTGCTGACCCTTTAAAAGGGACCTGAATATAAGGTCTGCTTCCTTTTCACTGCAGGGCGAAAAGAAAAATCTTTCGGATCCGTGGTCTGAGAGGCGGCAGCCCATTTCATGGAAAAAGGCATGCCTCTCGTCCAGAGCCTCAGTCAGGGCCTGAAAACTTCCGATTTCCCGCCCGGTGACTTTTTCAAGCTTCAGAATATACTCCCTGAATTTATCCGGGTCATCAGTTTTGATCACGTTGTCGGGACGGAAAGCCGGAAGCATCTTTAACTCATTGTCGCCTTTCATCTGAGTGTGAAATTCAAGCGTGTCAGCAGGATCGTCAGTGGTGCAGACAACTTCTACATTATTCTTTCTGAGCAGCGACCTGATGCTGAATTCCCTTGTTCTGAGCATCGATGAAGCTTTTTCATAGATCTCAGCGGCATTCGACGGCGAAAGAAGATCATATATTCCGAAATACCTTGCCAGTTCAAGATGCGCCCAGTGATACAGGGGATTTCCAATAGTTGCAGTAAGGGTCTCGGCCCACTTTTCAAATTTCTCTTCCTGAGAGGCCTCACCTGTACAGTAAAGTTCGTTTATGCCATTTGTTCTCATGGCCCTCCATTTGTAATGATCGCCGTCGAGCCATGCCTGACATATATTATCAAAGCAGATGTCACCGGCAATCATCGCAGGTGATAAGTGGCAGTGAAAATCGATGATTGGCTGATTCTCGGAAAATTCATGATAAAGTCTGCTGGCTGTCTTTGTTTCCAGCAGAAAGTCGTCGTTTATAAATCTTTTCATCCCTGGTTGTATATAATTTGATTATTTCCGATGAGCTGTCATGAGCGAAAAAAATGAGTTATTAAAAATAGCAAATAAATTCAGAGGTAAGGACAAAAAGCCGTTAAGGTATGTTAATTTTCACATATTTCCGATGAGAAGCCAATGTCATCACAAGTAACAAATATGGATATTCTCTTCGTCCTTTCAGACAAAGATTGTATTTTTAGCATTACAAACATGTCGTGTCATTTATAACAATCAAAATATACTGAATTATGAAGATTGAGTTGAGATATGCAGTGCATCCCGATGATTTCAGGATGTATGATACCGGAAAACTGAGGAAGGAATTCCTGATCGATAAGGTTTTTGTTCAGGATGAGATAATGCTGGTTTATTCAATGTACGACAGGTATATGGTGGGAGGTGCCATGCCTGTTGAGAAAGTCCTTAAGCTTGAGTCGGCTGATGATCTTAAGGCTTCTTATTTTCTTGAGAGGAGAGAAATGGGGATTATCAATGTCGGGGGTGATGCTGAGATTGAAGCAGGAGGGGTGACCTATAATATCGGGTTCAAGGAGGCGCTATACCTTGGCAGGGAGACAAATGACGTGTCTTTCAAATCAAAGAATGCCGCCTTGCCGGCAAAACTGTACATTAACTCGGCTCCGGCCCACCATAAATATCCATCAAGAAAAGTCACCCTGAAGGATGCAGAGATTGTTACCCTCGGATCCGCTGAAGCCTCCAACCACAGGACCATCAACAAGCTTATTGTGAACAGCGTCCTTCCGACATGCCAGCTTCAGATGGGGATGACGGAACTTAAGACAGGAAGTGTGTGGAACACAATGCCTGTTCACACCCATAACCGAAGGATGGAAGCATACTTTTACTTCGAGGTCCCTGAAAAACAGGGTATCTGTCATTTTATAGGCGATCCGGATGAAACCCGTCACATTTGGATGAAAAATGAGCAGGCTGTGCTGTCACCTTCGTGGAGCATACACAGCGCAGCAGGCACATCCGGTTATACGTTCATCTGGGGAATGGCCGGAGAGAACCTTGATTACAGCGATATGGATGTCCGTCACCCCGATACTCTTAAATAACATATAATGGAAACTGTAAAGGAATTATTTGATCTGACGGGCAAGGTGGCCCTGGTTACCGGGGGAACACATGGTATCGGTCTGGCAATTGGCCTTATGCTGGGAAAAGCCGGGGCAAGGGTGTGCGTAAATGATCTCAGCACGGAGAAGCTTGCCCTGTGCAGGGAAGCATTCGGGAAGGAGGGACTGAGTGTTTACACGCTGGTATTCGACGTCACTGACGAAAAGGATGTCGACAGGGGTATATCACAGATTGAAGCTGATGAAGGTACTGTTGACATTCTTGTAAATAATGCCGGAATAATAAAAAGAATACCGATTCTCAGCATGTTGGTTGCGGACTATAAACAGGTCATCGACGTGGATCTGGTTGCCCCGTTCATTGTCTCCAAACGTGTTGCCCCGAATATGATAGCAAAGCGAAGCGGAAAGATAATCAACATGTGTTCGATGATGAGCGTTTACGGTCGGAACACAGTTTCAGCCTATGCTTCAGCAAAGGGGGGACTTGCGCTTCTTACCAGGAACATGACATGCGAATGGGCAAAATACAACATTCAGGTTAACGGGATCGGTCCGGGATACATAGAAACCGCTCAGACAGGTCCGATTCGTGAAAACGGTCATCCGTTCAACGACCTTGTAATGACAAGGACTCCGGCAGGACGATGGGGTCAGCCTGAGGACGTGGCCAATGCCGCCTTGTTTCTCGCATCAGGGGCAAGCAATTTCGTCAACGGGCATATTCTGTTTGTCGACGGCGGCATTCTTGCCAACTTCGGCTATGTAAAAGGAGAAAACGATTTATAGATTTCTTTCCGCTTCCCTGGCTCTTGCATTGAAATACAGAATGCTTGAGAAGATAGGAAGCATAGGCAGGGTGATTGCATTCACCACAGCCGACAAAATGATGTAAAGCGGCCTGGTACTGATTTCAAGGGCAGCCGTGGCATCTTCAGGATTGCTGACCGCTGAAAGGAAGCTTCCTGTAAAAGGCAGCAGTACCAATCCTGACAAAAGGATCGAAGCAACAAGCAGAAGAATAATGAAAACCGATGTCCAGCCAAGGTTATTCCAGAAATTCCGGTGGACCAGGGTTGCCGTTCTGACTATAGCATGAGCTATAATTGGCCCTTCAACCATCATAATTGGAAGTATAAAAAGATAAAGGGTCATTATATAAACGCCGGCAAACAAAGCGCCGACGAACAGGAGAATAAGTCCCAGAAACAGGGCGAACGATCCCACAAACGCCAGTATCACAAGTATAAGGAGATAAGGAATGTAATACCGGAGGGATTTCACAACGCACTGCAGGAAATTGCATTCCCTGTCAAGCGGATTGAACATCACAAAATACTGCAGAATAACCGCGAACAGGATATTTACAAGCGTGAAAATGATCATCGGCCATTTGAATTCATTAAGCTTATTCATCATTTCATCCATATTGAATGTCTGGTAATCGCCGATATCTATCCTGATGAATGTGCCCAGGTACTGCATGGCAAGTCCCATTGCAAATGAAATAAGGAAAAGGGCAACGAACTTTTTCTTATAAAAATCCCAGAACGAATGCATTGCACTGTCGATAGTATGAGCCTTGTACAGGGGGTGACTTTCTATTGATTCCATTATTGTCTGCTATTTAGTATGTGTTTGTGTTCCTGTTCACTCCCGGAGCTACTTTCCCGGTCTCCAGCCGCGGATCACATTTGCGAAAGGGAATATATGACTTTTCCTTCGGGGGTTGAATATACCCTCATTTGCCGATTTTACGTCCTCGATGGTGAAGAAAGCCCTGGAGTTGAATGAGGTTATTATGTTTATTACATTCTTCAGTTCATTCCGGTGAACGATAGAATAGATTATGTCGATTTTCTCCTTTGCCCCGTGCGCCTCAATGGTTGTGGCTCCGAATCCGTTTGAATTCAGGTTTTTAACAAGCTCCATGCCGTTCTCGCTAACAAAAACCCTTATCATCTGGATACCCATTGCCAGCCTCTCCTCAATTATCATCCCCACAAAATTCCCTGTGGCGAATCCGGCTGCATAGGCTATATAATTAATATAATTGTCAAGATTCTGCATGATTTTGCTGATTGCAATTATCCATATGAGGACTTCAAAGAATCCGAGAATCGGAGCTACTTTTCTGTTCCCCTTCGAGACGAAGATAATTCTCATCGTGCCTATCGATACATCGCAGATCCTGGCCAGAAATATCAGGAAAGGCATGACGGCATAATCGAAAATTTCCAAGTTGAAAAAAGATGTCTCCATGGTGGTGCTGTTTTATCGGCTAAAGATAATAATTGTAGTGCAGGAATTATAGCTGACCGGATTGCTTTGTCGCGGTTCCGTAACTGCATTACGTTCATTATAGTACTTTATATCTTATCTTCGCCTTAAATTTAAATTACATGTCGAGATTCAAACTTACAATCGAATATGACGGGACAAGGTATTCCGGGTGGCAGATGCAAAAGGGAGGCAAATCGGTACAGGGAGAAATTATTGATGCCTGCAGGGATCTGTTCGGAGTTGAAGAAATAGATGTATACGGAGCCGGCCGTACCGACAGCGGGGTTCATGCCATTGGCCAGGTTGCCCACGTCGAAGCATCATCCGACCTGGTTCCGCTGCGGATTCGTTATGGAATAAATGACAGGCTTCCGCATGATATATCCATTATCAATGTTGAAAAGGTGCAGGACAGCTTTCATGCTCGTCATGATGCGGTGGCACGCAGCTATTTTTACCAGATCAGCCGTCGCAGAACTTCTTTTGGTAAAAAATATGTCTGGTGGATCAAGGATCAGCTTGATATTAACCGCATGAATGAAGCGGCTAAGCATTTTCCGGGTCTTAAAAACTATAAGTCATTCACTGATGAGGACCAGGAGCAAAGATCAACGAAGGTTGAGATAATGCACTCCGAAGTGTATGATTACGGTGATATGCTGCTGTTCCATGTGATCGGATCGCATTTTCTGTGGAAGCAGGTTCGCAGGATGACAGGAGTGGTCATTGAAGCCGGTCGCGGCAAGCTTGATCCGGCTGACATTCCCGGATTTTTCAGGAACAGGTCTGATGTACCGGCCAAACTTACAGCTCCGCCAAGCGGCCTCTTCCTTGAAAAGGTATATTACCGGGATGAGAAGATAAATTTCACAGCCAGACCGGTTATCAGTTTATGACTGGTGAGGCAACTTTTTTTGGATAGTTGGGAACAATTTCGTAACTTTTAAGTTTATACCTTTTAAAAAAGATACTACTATGAAGCGACGCGATTTCATCAGGACTGCCTCACTGGCTGCGCCCGTTATAAGTCTTTTTCCTGCTGACCTTAGCGGGATAGCGAGAAAAAGTGCACCCGGAGGTATCGAAAAAAGAGCTCTTGGAAGGACCGGCGAAATGCTATCCATTATTGGTTTTGGAGGCATAGTGGTTATGAACGCCACAACTGAAGAGTCATCAGCACTTGTACGTCAGGCAATCGAAGCCGGGATAAACTATTTTGATGTAGCCCCGTCATACGGAAATGCAGAGCAAATGCTAGGACCAGCGCTTGAGCCTTACAGAAAGGATGTATTCCTTGCCTGCAAGACAGGCAAGCGGAAAAAAGCCGAAGCCCGTGCCGAACTGGAACAGTCACTTAAGAATATGCGGACTGACCATTTTGATCTCTATCAGCATCATGCTGTCACCTCACTTGAAGATGTTGATACCCTGCTGGGCCCGGGAGGTGCCATGGAAACTTTCCTGGAGGCAAGGAAGGAAGGCAAGATAAAATACATCGGATTTTCAGCTCACTCCGTTGAAGCCGCGATGGCCCTGATGGACCGCTTCGACTTTGACAGCATCCTTTTCCCATTCAACTATGCAACATGGAATTCAGGGAATTTCGGTCCCCAGGTACTGGCCCGCGCCCGGGAGAAGAAAATGGGAATCCTTGCCCTGAAGGCAATGGCAAAAGGTCCATGGGCAGAGGGAGCAGAAAGGACCAGATATCCGAAGTGCTGGTACGAACCTCTTGTAACGCCTGAAGATATAAAAATGGGATTAAGATTCACCCTCAGTCATCCGATAACGGCTGCAGTTCCTCCTGGCGAAGCAGAATTGTTCAAAATTGCACTCGGAATGAGGCACGATATCAAACCTCTCAGAAAATCCGAAATAGATGCCATTAAGGTAAAAGCTGCCTCAGGAGCTCCCCTGTTCAGCTACAAAGGCACCGCCTGAGCAGGATAAACAGGTTAATCTGCTTTGTACTTTAACCGGAGGTCGAGCTCGTTGTCGTAAACGTACCAGCATGGATCCTGGCACTGCGTCTCGGTGAATTTTGTTCTGGGAATAGCTGCATCGACTGCTGTATATGTTTTGCCACCTATCTCATATCTGGCGGTCACGGTGTATTTCTTGTTCAGCCTTACATCTATCCTGTATATGTCGGAGGGGGGATTTCCCGAGCTTAGCAGCACTCCGTCCTCCAGTTCGCCTTCATAGACATTAATGGTAGCCGCAGGGTTATTAACCGTGAATTTGATAAGCAGATAGTCGGTTGCAGGTTCATCCTGAGTGCAATCACCGCAATCGGCGATCCATCCCTGTTCCTCGCATGAGAAGGCAGCGGCGAGAAAAAGGAAAAGAAATATCCTTAAGCCGGGTTTCATGATTTTCGCTACCATTCTATTGTCTTTTCGTGTTTTCTTACCCGGCTCAGTCTGTAGCTGTAAGTGAAGCTCAGTCTTCCCCAGAGTGGACCTATTTTATAAAATTCGGTTTTCAGATATTCAATGCCTGCACTCACAGCCAGATTTGACCTTTCGAATTTTATTCCTGCCGCCGGCATTATTCTCGCCTTACTTTCGGGCCTGGCTACCGTCCCATTGAAAGCGGGGCCAAAGTTGTATCCGGCCGAAATAGAAGCAGAAGCCATAATCGTAAATCCCGAAGATCTCTCCAGAAGTGTGAAGTCCTTGAACAGTCCCGCGTAAGCAAGGGAACTTTTATCGAGATACTGGTAATACTCATTGTCGCCGGCTTCCTTCATGACTCTTGTCCTGAATGGTTTAGTGTCAAATCCGGCCATGAATCCGGCATTGAGGAGCGGCTCCTTGAATGACAGCATCAGACCAGCCAAAATATCCCTGTTGTTCACCCTTGTATTGGCCGATAATGAGATCAGATCAATTCTTAATCCCGGGTTGCCCTTGACATTGTTTTTTTCAAGAAGCATAGTGATATCCTTTCTGCCGAAAGCTGATGCAACCGTATAGGGATTGACTCCTCCTTTTTCCTGGTCGTTCCAGAGATCTCCTTTTTTAAGAAGAAGCTCAGCAGCAGGAACATGGTTTGACTGGATAGCCAGAGCCAGTGCATTGTAATTATGGATGTTCTTTTCATACAGGTCGACACCTTCCTTCAGAAGAAGGCTCATGATTGCTGTATCGCCATTCTGGGCGGCAATAAGGAACGGGGTGAAGCCCTCCGGGTCCCTTGCTTCCAGGTTGGCGCCGTTTTGAAATAGAAGATCGGTAACATCGGCATAGCCCGACAGGATGGATGCCATAAGCGGGGTTGTTCCGTCATCTGACTTAAGGTTGCAGTCGGCATCGTAATAAAGAAGGAGGTCAGTCATCAGCAGATCCCCGTTCACTGCGGCGTAATGCAGGGGTGTGGCGCCGTGATTGTCAGGCAGATCAATAGTTGCTCCGCCCCTGATGAGAGTCTCGGCGATTTCAGTGTTCATGTTTTTGACTGCAATCAGCAGAGCAGTCTCATGCCCGGCAGTTTTCTTGTCAACATTGGGATTCCATTCAAGCAATGCTTCCACCGCAGAAAGCCTGTTGTTTGCGACGGCAAAGATCAGAGGCGTTGCTCCCTCGTAAGTTTCCGCATCTATTTCAGCTCCTTTTGAAAGCAGCCTTCTGACTTCGGTATGGAGCCCCTTTGACGATGCGATCATGAGATTGTATTCAAGCGCGCCCCCGGTGTCCATAGGTATGTAATCGAGAGTGTCAAGAATAGTAATTTCCTGTCCGGATAATCTTTGCAGTGAAAAGATCAGATTAGCGAGGATCAGCGTAACGACAATTATGCTACAGCGGGTTAAAAACATAATCGCAAAGTTAGCTTTTTGCCCATTCGGTGTAAAAAAAAATTCAATACAAAAAAACAATATTAGCAAAATCCATAAGTTAATTTTTATGAAAGTTTAATGTCCTTATTGAATTCTGTTAATAATAATTATATTTTTATCCCCCAAAAGTGAAATTCTTGACCATTTTGAAGAAAATCTTTCTTATTGTGTTTTTATCACTGGTGGCTCGCTACAACCCCACTGCAGTGGAGAATCCTGGTAATCCCGCCGACAGGCTGGCCCCTGCCTATGTGAGGCTCACAAATAATGATTCGTCGGTTTCGGAGTTTGATGGCTGTATCCCTGTCATCAATTCGTTCATGAGGAAATGGTCCATCCAGGGGGCATCAGTGGCAATCGCAAGGGATGGAAAGCTTTTGTATGCAAGGGGATTTGGATATGCTGATACAGCGGCCGGGATCGAGACACAACCTTACAGTAAATTCCGGATAGCAAGTGTATCGAAGCTGGTAACCGGTGTGGCGATTATGAAACTGAGGGAGGAAGGAAAACTTTCACTCGACGACAGGGTTTTCGGTCCGGAGGGTGTTCTTAATGATTCATGCTACTGTGATCCCAAAGACAAAAGAGTCTATAACATAACCATTGCCCATCTGTTGTCGCACGAGGGAGGGTGGTCGCAGCGTTACGGCGATCAGATGTTCATGCCTCAACAGGTGGCCAGTCAGATGAAATGTGAACTTCCGGTTGATACCCGGACCATTGTCCGGTTTGCCCTTTCAAAGAAACTTCATTTTGCTCCGGGCACGGGCCGTTCTTACTCAAATCTCGGATACAGCATTCTTGGATTGGTGATTGAAAAGGCATCGGGATTGCCGTACGAGGAATACTGCAGAACGGCAATATTCGAACCGCTGGGGATTTACGACATAGTCCCCGCCAAAAACCTTCCTGATCAGAAAGCTCCGTTTGAGGTTACCTATTATGAACCAGCAGGCATGCCGATGCGGCCTTCGGTATACGGTACAGGCGAGCTGGTTCCTGTCCGCTACGGAGGGAACGATGTTGAGACTCTTGGCGCTGCCGGTTACTGGCTTGCCACGGCGCCCGACCTCATGAGACTGGTACTTGCAGTTGACGGATTTGATTATAATGATGATATTCTTTCCGATGGCAGTATAAACCTGATGACCAACGTGAACAACCAATTCTCGCCGATCGGATGGAAGACCACCTACGAAAACGGTACCTGGATCCGCACCGGCTCCTTTGCGGGAACTGCGGCCATGATTAAGCGACAGCCCGACGGACTGTCATGGATAGTGCTTCTTAATACAAGCGCCTGGAACGGTCCGGGAATCCATTCCTATATAAACAGAATGATGGAGGGAGTGGTTTCAAAGATTGATGAATGGCCGGAATACAACCTGTTCGACAATACACTTCCGGTTCCCATACGATTTGAGCTGACAGGAATTAACTAGAGAATGTGCTTTACAGTCAATGTAAACCTTGTAAAGGATGAACTTGAAGGCAGGTACGGGGTTTCTTTTCCCGACCGCGACAGGTATCAGCCCAGCTATTATTATCATGCTTTCAGCCTGCCGGAGCTCCCGGCTATCTGCCTCGATGATCCCGAGCGTGCCCGGCTTCTTAAATGGGGACTGATCCCGTCGTGGACAAAAAATCCTGAGGATGCAAATGAAATAAGATACAAGACATTCAATGCCAGGGCTGAGACCGTATCTTCAAAGCTTTCATTCTCCGGATCGTTCAGATCGGGCCGCTGCATAATCCCGGTTAAAGGATTCTTCGAATGGCAGCATGCAGTTAACGAAAAAATTCCATGGTACATCCGCCACACCGGCGAGGAGATATTTTCGCTGGCAGGTTTGTACGACCGATGGACCAATACCTCAACAGGGGAGGTTCTTGATACCTTTTCCATAGTGACCACCGATGCAAATGATCTGCTCGCCGTTATTCACAACTCGAAGAAACGGATGCCTGTGATTCTCGACCGCGACGCTGAAAAAAGATGGATAAGTTCGGATACATCTCCGGATGAAGCCTTTTCACTCCTGAAACCCTGTCCCACGGAATTACTCAAAGCCTGGACAATCAGCAATCTGATCAGCAATAAGTCAGCCGACCGTAACACTCCGGAGGTGATAAGGCCTTACCCCCGGCAGAATAACACGCTCTTTGGCTGAAATTAAATAAGTGATCCGGCTTGATTAAGCGGATATCGGATTATTGGGCAACAAATATATAAGTAAGAGTACCCTTCTGGATTTTCGGGGCATCCAGATTGCTTTCAAATCTTGATCTCAGGGCTGTTCCGACAGCCGTTTCGATCAGGCATTCGTCCGTGGCTGTGCTCTGGGCCTGAATTATCGAAGCATTTTCGACATATCCCCGCTGGTTAACATCGATAATCAGCACCACTTTCCCCGACCCTTCACACTTATAGATAGGTATCGGCAGGTATATGTGATTTCTTCCCGTCAGTTCATAAAAGATTCTCGTCGGTCCCTGAAAATTGGCAGCCATCTTTTGTGATTTGTTGGCTTCCTTCTCATTCTCCTCAGCCTTATCCTTGTCGTCAACTGCAATCTCTTCTGCATTTGTCTGCTGGTAACCTGTCCCCCTGGAATCAATAAAATTGTCAGTCCCGAGTTTCCCGCTCTCAATCAGTTCGTTCTTTACCTGATCGATATATTCCTGCGGGTCGATTTTTTCCTCGCCTCTGGCTGCCAGGTTACGGGCAATGTTAAGCATCTCGGGATCGTTGCGCAAAATGTTTTCAACTGTAACGGCTGAGAGATTTTCAGCAGGTATTGCAGGGGGCATCTCCATTCTTTCCTCAACTGCGGCAAATTCAATCTCAAACTTTTCGATTTCCTTTTCCCTGGTTTTCATTGAGCCCAGCTGGTAGGACATGAAAATTATACCCGCCGTCAGATGGATGATAACGGTTCCGAGTATTCCCACTAATCTGCCGTTATTTCTGCTCACTTTTTTTCTTCTTCCTGGGTTTTTTAACCTTAACCTTCGATGGTCTGTCAGAGTTGTCCTGATTCTTGAACAGTCCGTTTTGCAATCCATTGACAAATTTCGCCCAGGCAAAGGGATTCAGGAGGTTGTTTATGGGATACTGTCCCCTTGTTATATTATTCCTGAAATTTTGCTGCATGGCATAGCGGTATCCGGCCTCCGGTGTGATTTTTACATCCACGGTCGTTGACATTGCTTCCTCAATTGAGGCAATGTTCCTGTTCATATTTTCAATTTCGGGGCCCAGCGGCGATGGTGTTGACATGTCCCTGATGAATTCGCTGTAACTTTTCCATGGGATCACCACTACATTGTCGATCGGTATTGTATCCAGACTCAGCTTAACGTCCAGATTGTAATTGCGTCCCATAAAATCGTTTGGCAGTATCACCAGTTTCCTTTTAAAACCAAGCGCCCTGAAAAATATTGTGTCGCCGGGCGTGCTTGTGATGCTGTAAATCCCTGTTTTCTCGCTGATGGTACCCCTCTTGAGCTTTAATGAAACGACGCCCACGTTTGCCATCGGATTGTTTTCCTCGTCAGAAATTATTCCGCTAACCTGGAAAAACCTTTCTGTTTCCCGGGTCTGACCTTTCAGCAGGCACAGCGGAAGCACAAGAAAAAATACTATCTGGAGAAACCGTTTCAATTCCTGATTTCTTATTAATTTCTGAGTCTGATAATCATTGCCTGCAAAATAAACATTATTGGACGGAACGTTAAAAGCTTTTAGGTTATTTTTAACTAAATTTCATTTTTGAACTTATTCAGGTATTTTTGTAACCGTTGGATTTAAGATTCGATCGGATCAACAGAAAATAGATTATGCAGAAACAATTATTACTGGGTGACGAGGCAATTGCACTTGGAGCAATTGATGCCGGCCTTAGCGGCATGTACGCTTACCCCGGAACCCCCTCGACTGAAATAATGGAATACATACAGTCGTCGGAGGAGGCGGATGAAAGGGGCATACACCGAGAATGGTCGGCCAATGAGAAGACTGCCATGGAGGCAGCTTTGGGAATGTCGTATACGGGAAGAAGAGCCATGGTGGCCATGAAGCATGTTGGTCTCAATGTGGCTGCCGACCCTTTTATCAATTCATCTGTGACCGGGATTAACGGCGGACTCGTGGTTGTGTCAGCCGACGATCCATCGATGCATTCATCGCAGAATGAGCAGGATTCACGATTCTACGGAAAGTTCGCCTTTGTGCCGGTTTTCGAGCCTTCAAACCAGCAGGAAGCCTACGATATGGTAACCGATGCATTTGACCTGTCTGAGAAATTCAGGATCCCCGTCCTGTTCAGGATAACAACACGTCTTGCCCATTCGCGTTCGGCAGTGAAGAGGAAAACGACAATCCCTCAGAAGTCATTTCAGCTTCCTTCAGATCCCCGCCAGTTTGTACTTCTTCCTGCCATAGCAAGGAAGAAATACCATACACTGCTGGCCACCTACGAATCCCTGAAGTATGATAACCGGCTTACAAAATACAACGTATTCAAAGATGGAAAGAACAGAAGACTGGGCGTAATCGCATGCGGTATAGCATACAATTATCTTATGGAGAACTTTCCGGAAAAGGGTCCCGGCTTTCCTGTTCTGAAAATCACCACCTACCCGTTTCCGAAGGATATAATCAGTGATCTGACAAACAGATGTGAGGAGGTCCTTGTTCTCGAGGAAGGATATCCGATCATTGAGGAGAGTCTGAGGGGCTTGCTCGATAACAGCCTGACGATCAACGGAAGGCTCGACGGGGCAATACCGAGGGAAGGTGAACTGAATCCGTCGAATGTGGCCAAAGCCCTGGGGATCAAGTCGGAGCCCTTGTTCAAAGTCCCCGATGTGGTAAAAAACCGGCCGCCGTCATTCTGCAAGGGATGCGGACATTCTGACACTTTTCTTGCTGTTATCGACGCGCTGAAGCCGTCGGGCGCTAAAGGAGTGTTCTCGGACATCGGTTGTTATACTCTGGCTACCCTGCCTCCGTACAGCATTATAAATTCCTGTGTCGACATGGGAGCATCCGTTACAATGGCTGTAGGGGCGGCTGACGGGGGATTAAGGCCCTCTGTTGCAGTGATAGGCGATTCAACCTTCACCCATTCGGGCATGACAGGACTTCTTGATGCAGTGATGAAAAACTCCCCGATCACGGTAATTATCTCGGATAACTCAGCAACGGCAATGACCGGCGGACAGAAATCACATGCCACCGGACGGCTGGAAAAGATCTGTGAAGGACTGGGCGTCGACCCTGAACACATCAGGACAATAGTGCCGCTCAAGAAGAATCACGCAGAAAATGTGGGAGTCATGCAGGAAGAATTCGAATATCAGGGTGTCTCTGTGATAATTTCTGCAAGGGAATGCATCCAGACCGCCTCAAAGCGAAGGAAAGCCGAAACATCACAGAATCTTGGCAACGAACAGAAATCATGAAGAGCGACATAATATTATCAGGAGTAGGAGGGCAGGGGATATTGTCAATTGCGGCAATTATCGGCCTTGCCGCAATCGAAAATGATCTTTACCTGAAGCAGGCCGAGGTTCATGGAATGAGCCAGAGGGGAGGGGATGTCCAGTCACACCTCCGGCTGTCGTCACTGCCGGTTCATTCTGATCTGATACCTTATGGCAAAGCTGATCTGATAATTTCAGTCGAGCCGATGGAATCGCTAAGGTACCTGCCATGGCTTTCGGCATCGGGATGGCTGGTCTCCAACTCGACACCATTCGTAAATATCGATGACTATCCTCCTGTGGAAGATATCCTCAGCAGGATAAGGAAAGTTGAAAATCATAAGATTATTGATGCTGATGAGATTGCACGGCAGATAGGTTCGGCGCGTTCGGGTAATGTGGTGATCCTTGGGGCCGCCTCGCATTATCTTGATCTTCCCTGGGAAAGCCTCGAGAAAGCCGTGGTGAAACTGTTTTCAAAGAAGAGCCCTGAACTGGCTGAGTTGAACCTGAAAGCCCTCAGGGCAGGACGAAACGCATGAGAATGAAAAAACAAGAGGCTGTCGTCACGACAGCCTCTTTTCATCAGGAAAGCAGCGAGTGATCAGTACTATTCTTCCTTTTCCTCGCCGTTCCTGCCCGACGACCCCAGAAAGAGCATATCATTCAGGACAATCTCCGTCACATACTTTGTCACACCCTTCTTGTCCTCATAGCTCTTGTACACAATTCTTCCGTCAATGGCCACTTCCTTGCCTTTCTTAAGAAATCTGGCAGCTCGCTCTGCAAGGCCATTCCATGCTACGATGTTGTGCCAGGTCGTCTCCTCCACCCTCTGACCTTCGGTGTTTTTAAAAGAATCGTTTGTTGCAATTGTGAAATTAGCAACCTTTTTCCCGCTTTCCAGGGTTTTGATCTCTGGATCCTGCCCGAGATGCCCGATAAGCTGTACCCGGTTCCGTAAATTGTTCATGACTAAATGATTTTGGTTTAACATGTTTTTAACTGATACAAACTTAAGCCCGGCCGGCAGAACCTGTCGGTTATTAAATATTTATACCTGTTTCAAAATCATTTATAGTCGTTTGCTGTCGCTTCTTACGTTTTTTTGTAACTTTATCAAAACTTTCGTGCTGTGGAAAGGAAATGTCTCGATTGCGGCTGCACAATACGTGGCCGGACTGATAAGAAATTCTGCTCTGATCAGTGCAGAAACAATTACAACAACAAGCTGAACCGTGACACTAACAATTTCATGAGAAATGTTCACGGATTACTCAGGAAAAACAGGCGCATCCTTGCAGACCTGTACATGGAAGGAAGGTGTAGGATTCACAAGGATGCGCTTTTTGCCCTGGGTTACAATTTCAGTTTCTTCACCCATCTGATCGAAACATCAGAAGGTATCCGTTACCACTATTGTTTCGAGTATGGATACAGGGAAACAGGCGATGACTTCATCGAACTGAAGGAGAACAGCCAGTATATCGAATATCAATAGAAAGGGAAATACTTTTTTATGTTTTCCTTTGTCAGCGCAGTGCCGTAGCCGCTGTCCTGGAATGCTTCGCAGTTCCTGATTTTTGAGCCTCTTTCCTGACCGTACTGTTCAATCAGCCTGGCCCTGAATGGTTCGGCATTTGATCTGGCGCCCCATGTCTTGCCAAGCCATGCCCTTCTTTCCTTTTCCGTTTTGGGAACCTGATCAAGCTGACCGCGGTTGAAGGGGAGCCATTCATACATCTGGGAGGTGTGCTGATGATACATGTCTATCTTCTTCTCCATCACGGCATCGATGTCAATGCATACATCCGGGATGAAAGGCTCGGGATGAACGAACTGGTCATAAGTGTAAAGAAAAACCGGATTTTTCTCAAGGAAGGGTACTTCCGGAAGAATCTTCGGAACTGTAACCATGTAGGCAGCATCCAGAACCAGCGTTCCGCAGTACCGGTGGTCAGGGTGATAGTCGTAGGGGCGTGGGAAAATGACGATGTCTGCCTTCTGTTCCCTGATCAGCTTGATCACCTGAAGCCTGTTTTCATAGGTTGGCATAAGCTGGCCATCGTGGTTGTCGAGTGTAATGTACCTCACACCTATGACTTCACCAGCCTTCCTTGCTTCTTCCCTCCGGATTTTTGCCAGTTCTTCTGAGCTGTAGGTCTGATGCCCTGCATCGCCGTTTGTAAGCGAAACCATGAGAACATCATGTCCTGCCTTTGCCCAGAGGTAAGCAGTACCTCCCACTTCATCCGGATCGTCAGGATGGGCACCGATGATAATGATATGAAGCTTGTCATTTTGTTTTACCTGCTGACTGCTGGCCCCTGATGCCAGGCCCAGCAAAACAGGCACCAATGCAATAAATTTGAGTATTTTCATGTCGTATGGGTTTTGGGTGACAATATAAGAAAACCATTGATAATATCAATGGGAATCGGTAATCGGTATTCGGTAATCGGTATTCGGTAATCGGTAATCGGTATTCGGTAATCGGTATTCGGTAAGTGGTAAATCAAGAACTGAATACTGAATACTGAATACTGAATACCAGCAACCTTGAACTATCCCAATTTTATTTCACCAGTTGCTGTTAGCGAGTTCCCAGATATTCGCAAACCCTATTCTGACTATCTTCTGCATGATATCCCAGTCGACCGTCGAAATATCATCCCCGGGAGTATGATATTCCTCCCTGTGTCCGGGTTTGAACCGCATAATGGGAATACCTGCATCTACGAACGACCTGTGATCGCTTCCTCCGGGCGGATCAGCGGAGGGCTGGAATTCCACATCCAGGTCAATCCCGTAGCTTTTAAGATGCTTCTCTGTCATGGTTTTGAATCCGGGATAAGTGTCGGTGTAGATCATGTATGCTTTTTTGTATTCCTTTTCGGATACATATCTTGATATCATGTCGAAATTCAGATTCAGGCGGACGTAAGACACCGGGAAGGGCAGATTTGCCACAAAATGCCTCGAACCAAGCAGGCCCTCTTCCTCCGCTGCCCACAAGGCAATTATGATTGTCTTTTCAGGCTTTACACCTGTTTCCATGATAGCCTTTGCGATAGTCATGATACCGACGGTCCCCGATCCGTTGTCGTCGGCGCCATTCCAGACATACCCGTTCCACATGCCTACGTGGTCGTAATGGGCGCCTGCCACTATTATCTGTGAGGGATCCTTTCCTTCGATAATCCCGATTACATTCCTCACCATTACAAACTCGGTTTTCACTGTTGTCTTCAGAAATATCTTCTTCCCGGTCAGGTCAGCCTGCGGTTTGACGTAACTGCTGGCAGATTTGCCAATATAATCTTCAGTATTGAAACCGGATCCCCTGAATAATTCATCTGCAGTTCCGGGAGAGACCATTATCCTTACGAAGCTGTCGGAGCTCTTTGCAGAAGGGAGAGAATAATCAGCATACGGGCGGCCTGATCCCGGTCTTTTTTCCGATGGTGCCGGATCCGGAAAAGGAGGGCCAGGGAAGGATCCTGACACTGGCATATCAGGATCAAACTCTATTATTCCTGCTGCGCCCAGTTCCCTGGCAATACGTTCCGCCTGCAGCGAACTATTTGACAGTTCTGATATTGACAGTTTGTCTTTAAGGAATCCGGGCGATCCTGCAACTCTAAGTACGAATTTTCCCCTGATGTCCTGATTGCCGAAATCATCGATCCGGAGTTTTTCGTTTCTGACGCCGAAACCAACAAAAACAACAGGAGCCTCAATCTCAACAGATTGCCCGGGGATTCTTGTAAGGAAATCGACGTTATGAGTAACGCTCAGGGTTTGAATGTGTTCTTTCCCGTCCGTAATTATGATCTTCATTACGGGGGCTTCACCCCGGGTTGACTTTATCAGCGGGAAGTTCTGAAAGTATGTTTTTTCAGGAGCTCCGTATGTTCCGGATGGAGTTCTTTCACTCGAGGTATCTCCACCGGGAGCAACGCCGTAAAGCCGTAACTGGCTGGCAATATATTCCGAAGCCAGATAATCGCCCCTGGTGCTGGTTCCCCTGCCTTCCATCAGGTCGGAAGCCAGGAAACCAAGCTGTGCCTTAAGAACATTCTCATTTATGTTACTTAGAGCCTTCATGAAATTGTCACCTCCCGTCTGGGCTTGCACCTCCATGATGGCCGATGCGACAATTAAAAGGAGAATCAATATGTGCTTTTTCATAGTTCTGCAGAATTTGTATTGCAATCGGATTTCAATATTAATCAAAAAACAGATCAACACTCACTACTCAAATCTCATTCTTCATGCCTTCATGCCTTAACGCCTTACCCTTACGCCTTTACGCCTTTACGCCTTTACGCCTTTACGCCTTTACGCCTTTACGGCCTTCTTGCCTCAAATGTCAGGGATTGCTATATTTGCTAAAAAAAATATCATGAAGAGAATATTACTGGCTGCAATATCCGCTGTTATTCTGAGCATCTCCCTGAACGGACAGGAGAAGAAGGTTTATGATAACGGTTATATAGTCAAGGTTGGAGACCAGGCTCCCGACTTTGCAATCATGGAAGCCGGCGGCAAATCGTACAGGCTTTCGGATCTGAGGGGAAAGGTTGTGATGCTTCAGTTTACCGCCAGCTGGTGTTCTGTTTGCAGGCAGGAGATGCCCTTCATTGAGAAGGAGATATGGCTTCCAAACATTAAGTCTGATCTTGCAGTAATAGGAATCGACCGCGATGAACCGCTGGATAAAGTGTTGAAATTCAAAAAAGATATCGGTGTAACTTACCCTCTTGCCCTTGATCCGGGAGCCGATATTTTCGGGCTCTATGCCCTTAAGGAGGCCGGTGTCACCAGGAATGTGATCATTGACCGGTCGGGTAAAATAATATTCCTGACACGTCTTTTTGACCGGGATGAGTTCGACCTTATGAAGAAGGCAATAGTCACCGAGCTTGCACGTAAATAATGACTTTTTCTTCCCTGCCAGACTTTGTATGGCCCGGTTTTTGACGAATATCTGAAACTTTTATTAAACTTCACCGTTATATGTCAGATGAAGATAAAAGTAACTTCAAATGTCTGTGTGTATTTTTTATCTGATTAACATGTAGAACTAAAAAACCAAAGAAATGAGAAAATCAATTTTAATTGTACTATCTGTTTTCCTTGCACTTCCAGCATTTTCGCAGGTGAATTTCGGACTTAAGGCAGGTGTCAGCACCACCAATGTAAAGATGGATGATGTAAAAACACTTACTTCAGGTGAAACTGAGTATCTGGTGAACTCGATAAAAGCAGCCAATTATGGCTTTCATGCGGGTGCATTTGTAAGGTTCAGTATGTTGGGATTCTACATTCAGCCGGAACTTCTTTTTGCATCCAGGACTGATGAGTATACAGTTGCTGATGCCGAAACCCCGACTGAAGAAACTATCAGGAAGCAGCAGTTCAACAGGCTTGACCTTCCCATAATGCTTGGAGCAAAGCTTGGTCCGGTCCGCCTCAATGCCGGCCCTGCAGCACGTCTCCTTATCAATTCCCCGAAGGATCTGATAACTGATCCCGACTTCAAGGCAATGTACAATGACCTTACCTTCGGTTATCAGGCAGGAATTGGAGTAGATATTGTCAAAAAAATCACCATTGACCTGAAATATGAAGGCAGTCTGCAGAAATACCAGACAAAAATTGAGAATGAAGCAGGCACGAAATTCACTCTTGATGACAGGCCAAATGCGTTTCTGCTTAGCGTAGGAATAATGTTCTAAACGATAAGAGCCAGCGATGCAGGGACATTGTTCGCAGTGTCCCTGTTTTTATTTTGAGAACAGCATTTTGAGGGATACAAGCAGCAGAAGAATGGCAAATATCTTTTTCAGGATGTGCTGGGGAATGTTGAGTGCAAGCTTCGATCCGAAAAAGGACCCGATGATGAACGCTCCTGCAAGTATCAGTGCAAATTTAAGATTTACCTCGCCTGCCTTGTAGTAGTTATACGCGGCAATGATGCCGATGGGAGGAAGCATTACAGCAAGACTGGTGCCCTGAGCCTGGTGCTGGGTCAGACCCATGATGAACACAAGTGCCGGAACCATGATTATCGCACCCCCGATGCCCAGCATACCTGCGGCAACACCGGTGATGATACCGATAACGATAAGTGACAATAGAACTGTTGTGGTCATAAGTATTTGATTTGAATGGTTTGTCAAACTCAAGAGCTCAAAAATAATCATTTGTATCAGAGTAAGTCAAATCGGCAGCTTTCTTTAAATTTGTAAAATATCATTTAATGCATGAGTAGGAGGAGAGTGATATTAATTGTCCTGTCGCTGTTTGTCCCGGCAGTCTTTTTCACCGCAGTTATTTTGTATGGCAGGTTGTACAGCCCGTCGGTTTTCCCGGTTGGAGATGAATCGGTACTTCTCATTCCTGAAGAAGCAGGCTATGAGCAGGCAATGGATACGATTGAAGCCAACCTGGAGATCAAAAACCTTAAGGTGCTGAAATGGGTTGCCGAAAAAAAGAAATACCCCGTTCTTGTCAAACCGGGTAAGTATGTCATTAACAAGGCACTGAGCAATAACGACCTGATAAACCTGCTCAGGGGCGGACGGCAGACACCGGTGCGTATCACCTTCAACAACATACGAACGCTTAACGAGCTTGCCGGTAAGATAGGAGGACAGATTGAAGCTGACTCGGCAGAGATAATGGCTTTTTTTTCTGACCCGGAAAACTATAGCGGTGACGGATTCAGGCCGGAGACCGTCATTTCGGTCTTCCTTCCAGATACCTATGAATTTTACTGGAACACAAGCGCCCGGAAGCTGTACGTCAGGATGCTGAGGGAGTACAACAGATACTGGAACAGGGATAGGATTAAAAAGAGCGAAGAAATAGGACTTTCCCCGGTGGAGGTGTCCACTCTCGCCTCAATTGTTGATGAGGAGGCACTTAAGAATGATGAGAAGCCCAGGATCGCAGGAGTTTATATGAACAGGCTCAGGAGTGGCATGCCCCTACAGGCGGATCCCACTATAAAATTTGCAATCAACAATTTCAATGTCAACAGGATACTTTACCGGCATCTCGAAACCGATTCCCCGTATAACACTTACAAATATGCCGGGTTACCTCCCGGTCCGATAGCCTGTCCGTCGATCAACGGTTTGGAAGCAGTCCTGAATGCCGAGAAGCACGATTATTTATATTTTGCAGCCAGGCCTGATTTTTCGGGGTATCATAATTTTTCAAGGACACTGTCGGAGCATAACATGAATGCCCGCAGGTACCAGAACGAGCTTAACAGGAGGAGGATTTACAGATAGGCAGACTTCAGATCACCTCAACCTCGCGTTCAAGGTCAATGCCGAAAGTATCAGCGACTGATTTCCTTACCTTTTCCGACAGGTCGAACAGTTCCCTTCCGGTTGCATTTCCATGATTGACAATAACCAGAGCCTGTTTTTCGTGGACACCGGCATCCCCGATCCTTTTCCCCTTCCATCCGCATTGTTCGATAAGCCACCCGGCCGGTATCTTGACTCCGCCTGAGCGGTCCCTGAAAACTGGTAATTTCGGAAAATTCTTCTGAATATTTCTCAGGACGTCTTCTGATACAAACGGATTCTTGAAAAAGCTGCCGGCATTTCCAATCTGCCCGGGGTCGGGAAGCTTTGCCTGTCTTGTGCTTATTACAATTTTTCTGATATTGGCAAGTGATGTTGAGCCCAGCTTGCTCAACTCATCCTTGAGCGACCCGTATTCGAGGCATAGTTTGGGTCGTGTTGACAGTCTGAATAAGATCTTTGTTATCAGGTATCTGCCTTTGAGTTCATTTTTGAAAACACTGTCCCTGTATCCGAACTTGCATTCGCTGGCGATGAATTCCCTGATTGTTCCGTCGGCAAGAGATATGGCTCTTACTTTTTCGATCACATCCTTTACTTCAACTCCATAAGCGCCAATATTCTGAACCGCAACAGCGCCAACACGGCCGGGTATAAGGGAAAGATTTTCCAGACCTCCCAGACCGTTTTTTACAGTCGATTCCACCAGTTTGTCCCACAATACTCCGGCTCCTGCAGAAATGATTATATCGGCCCCTTTTTTTCCTTCCATGGCAATGCCTTCCATCTCCGGATGGATGATTGTGCCGTGAAAATCATCCGTAAAAAGGATGTTGCTGCCGCCGCCGAGAACCAGGTAGTTTTGCTCTGTTCCCCTGTGCTGTTTGAAAAAATGAACAGCATTGTCCTCGAGCTTGAAGGCAGCAAGATAATCGGCCCGTACATTAATGCCGAAGGTATTGAACTTCTTCAGTGAAATCTTTTCGTATATCATGTCAGGTTAGTCTCGTGTAAAATTAACAAAACGAAGCTAAATCCTTTAAAAAGAGGGATTGGTTTTTGTCATTTAAGTAGTATTTTCGCGTTAATCAATCTTTTATCAAACCCTGACAACCTGAATCTGATATGAAAAGCAATCGTCGTGATTTTTTGAAGCATGCCACAGTGGCTGGTGCGGGAGCCTTCGCGGGAGGACTTCTGAGCGGATGTGCCCCTAAGGAACCGGAATCGAATCTTTCGTCAATTATTGAAGCTGTTAAGAAGTCCCATACAGGAAGGTTTAATATGTCGGGATATGCAGCCCCGGCCCTTCCTGTGGTGAGGGTTGGTTTCATAGGTGTCGGCGACAGGGGAAGCGGAGCAGTTGAAAGGCTGTCATATATAGAAGGTGTGGAGATCAGGGCGCTTGGGGACCTTCGTCCTGCAGCCGTTGAAGCGTCGCAAAAATATCTGGCAAGTATTGGCAGACCGGTAGCGAAGGAGTTCCACGGTGATGAAAATATCTGGAAGAAGCTTGCAGAGATGCCTGATCTTGATCTTATTTATATATGCACCCCCTGGATATGGCATACACCTATGGCTGTATATGCCATGGAGAAGGGAAAGCATGTGGCATGCGAGGTTCCAATATGCCGGACCATTGATGAAGCCTGGCAGCTTGTGGAAACTTCAGAAAGGACAAAGAAGCACTGTATGATGCTGGAGAATTGCTGCTATGACTTCTTCGAGCTTCTCACACTGAATATGGCAAGGCAGGGTATGTTCGGTGATATACTGCATGGTGAGGGAGCATATATCCACAATCTGATGGGCTACAATTTCAAGAAGCCTCTCGATGAGAGACAGGCCGACGGAGCTTATACCGGCATGTGGAGGCTTAAGGAAAATGCTGAGAGAAACGGAAACCTGTATCCTACTCACGGACTGGGGCCCGTGTGCCAGATAATGAATATAAACAGGGGCGACAGAATGGAATACCTTACATCCATGTCGACCAATGACTTCACGATGGGGAAACACGCAAATGAACTGGCAGCAGGTGATCCCTTTTTCACTCCTTATGCAAATAAAAGCTACAGGGGAAACATGAATACTTCACTTGTGAGAACAAACCTTGGCAGGACAATATTGATCCAGCATGATGTGTCGTCGGTTCGTCCTTATTCCAGGCTTCATGTTATAAGCGGGACTTCAGGGGCGGCAAGCAAGTATCCCGGGCCCGAACGGATTGCAATGGGGCATGACTGGCTCAATGAAGAAGAGCTTAGGGATGTCACAGAGAAGTTCACTCCCGAAATAGTGAAAAGAGTAGGGGAGATGGCAAAAAAGGTCGGGGGCCACGGAGGAATGGATTTCATCATGGACTGGAGGCTGATCGATTGCCTGAGGAACGGTCTGCCGCTCGATCAGGATGTTTACGACGGCGCACTGTGGAGTTCCGTTGCGCCTTTGAGCGAATGGTCGGTAGCCAACAGGTCACAGTCGATAGACGTCCCGGATTATACCTGCGGAAACTGGAAAGTCAACAAACCTCACGACATTAACCTTGAGAAAGGAGGCAACACTCAGGTTATAGAAGTAACTGAAGTAAGGGAAGATGTTCAGCTTAATGTCAACGGCTGATATTTATGGCTATATCTGTCAATAACGAGCTGTAACTTTCCTGTTTTTCAGCGGATTATATTGAAATGGCTGAAGGTTTATTTAAAAATTGATTCATTCCCTTTGCTATTCCAATATTTTTATACTTTTGCGGGCACAATTCAAGATAGGAGATTATCCTGCAATGAATATCGCGCTTTTTTTTATCGTTCTGATTCTCTCTTTTGCGCTTTTCCTGGTCCCTAAAATCCTGAAGCACAGTACCGCACTGTTTGTACTTGCAGCAGGCATTCTGATAACCACAGGCTGGAGCTTTGAAGTGTTGTTGGGAAGATCCGGGGAGCTAAGGCTGGAGACAGTAGTTCCCCTTATCGGAAAGACTGTCACACTCGTAGTTGACAGTCTGTCGGCATTTTTCATACTTGTAGTTAACATTACCCTGCTTGTCGGATTGATATATGCCTCAGGCTATCTGAAGCCGTACTACCAGAGCAAGAATGCCCTGCGCTTTTCAATTCATTACTTTTCGTACCTGTGGCTTTATTTCTCGATGGTCCTGGTGCTGATCACCCGCGATGGTTTGTCCTTTCTTATAGTATGGGAAATCATGGCGCTTTCGTCATTCATGCTGGTCATTTTCGATGCAGAGGACACCTCGATCATGAAAACCGGTATCAGCTACCTTATTCAGATGCATGTCGGAATGTTCTTTCTGATGTTTGCCTTTCTTATTCTTGAACATGAAACAGGTGAAATGAGTTTTGATGCCCTGGGCGGCTACTTCAGGGATCATTCGAACCTGCTCCTTTTCATTCTGTTCTTCATAGGATTTGGTATCAAAGCAGGATTCATTCCGTTACACACATGGCTTCCCCAGGCTCATCCGGCTGCCCCTTCGCACGTTTCGGGGGTGATGTCGGGAGTGATGATAAAAATGGGAATATACGGTATTATGAGAGTGCTGCTATTTGTCAGTCACGATCTTATGCAGATCGGAATCCTGATCCTGATCGTATCGCTCGTATCGGGGCTGCTCGGAGTGATGATGGCAATAGTGCAGCATGACCTGAAACGGCTGCTGGCTTACCACAGCATCGAAAACATCGGGATAATAGGCATAGGCATCGGGCTGGGAGTAATCGGTCTTGCAACCGGAAACAATGCGCTGAGTATCCTGGGATTCAGCGGCGGATTGCTGCATGTGCTTAACCATTCCCTGTTTAAATCGCTGCTTTTTTTCAGTGCGGGATCCGTATACACCTCCATTCACACAAGGAATATTGAAAAGATGGGAGGGCTGATGAAGCGAATGCCCTATACATCGGTGCTTTTTCTTATCGGGTCGCTTGCAATCTGCGGTCTTCCTCCCTTTAACGGGTTTATTTCAGAATACATTATTTATCTCGGAATGTTCAGGGACTTGCCGGTAACGGGAATGCACCAGTCAATACTTGTGCTTGGATCAATTGTAGGCCTGTCGCTCATCGGAGGTCTTGCCGTTTTCTGTTTTACAAAGGCATTCGGGATAGCATTTCTCGGGGAGCCGCGTTCACAGCATTCATCATCAGCCGTCGAAGTTGGGAAGGTAATGATTTTCCCCCAGCTCTTTTCAGTTGCCCTGATCATACTCATAGGAGTGGCTTCGCCATGGTTTGTCAGGCCCGTTTTTGAAATCGTATCCTCGGGATTCGGCATTGAAGGGATGTCCGGAGTAGCAGAATCAACAATACCAGGACTTTCAAAGATAAGCCTCATTTCAGGAGTGTTCATTATGCTAGTGCTTGCCCTGTCACTTTACAGGCAATTCCATCTGAAGTCGGTTAAAGTGAGCAGGGGTCCGACATGGGGATGCGGCTATACTGCCCCGGATCCTAAACAGCAGTACACTTCCACTTCTTTTGCATACAACTACAACCATCTGGCAAAACCGGTGATCGGGACAAAAAAAATGATGCCTGAGATAATGGAGGAAGAAATTTTCCCGGAGGAAAGAAGCTTCAGTTCTGCCAGTGACGATGTTTTCCAGAAAGTAATTATCGACAAGCCTGCATTTCTGGTCTCCTCGCTTCTCAAAAAGATAGCTGTGATGCAGACGGGTAAGGTACAGCACTACATCCTGTATGCATTTATATTCATGCTCATTGTGCTTTTGCTCACCTGGCTCAATATTATATGATATGGCAGGACTGATAATGATATTGATATCGGCAATGTTCTTTCCGGGAATGATACTCCGGACCAAGAGCATCGCATCAGGGCGTAAGGGACCCGGTATCTTTCAGCCTTTGCGGGATGCAGGAGTTCTGGTAAGGAAAGGGAGTGTCTTCAGCACTACGACGGGTTTGATAACCCAGATTGCCCCTGTGATTTCACTCGCTTCGGTCATCTGTGCAGCACTGGTGGTGCCGTTTGGCCATCAGGAGGCGCTGATTCACTTCGAAGGAGACTTTATATTTTTTGCGTACATCCTGGCGCTGGGACGATTCTTCATGATAATTGCCGCTCTCGACACCGGGAGCGCCTTTGAAGGAATGGGAGCAAGCCGCGAAGCGTTTTTTTCAATGCTTATCGAACCCGCATTTTTTATCCTTATGGCTACCTTTTCGATGTTTACGGGACTCGTTTCCTTTTCGGACATTTTCAGCCATTTCTTCATAACAGGTAATCATTATGTGCTTATATTCAGCATTATAGGGTTTTACTTGTTCATCCAGACCGCATTGATCGAAAACAGCCGGCTTCCTGTCGATGATCCTAAAACCCATCTTGAGCTGACAATGATTCACGAAGTGATGATCCTCGATTACAGCGGATTAGACAAGGCGCTTATTCATATCACTACCTGGCTTAAGTTTGCTGTATACGGATCGCTGATGTATAATGTTATTGTGCCGGCGGGATGGAATATCTTCCTGCAGATCGGACTCTTCATTGCCGTTCAGGCTCTGTTTGCGATTATTGTAGGATTTCTCGAATCATTCAGGGCAAGAAACAAAATGAACAAGAATCCCAAGTTCATACTAACGATTTCGGCAATAGCCCTCATCGCCTTCGCTGTGATCCTTATCCTCAATCTCAACCTCAACCCATAGTTTCAATGGTAATTTACCTTATAGTATTATTCGCGATTACCCTCGTCTATTTTGCCTCGGCCGAACGACTTGTGACTTACATACGGCTCATTGGGATTCAGGGTCTGCTATTGTGCGGGATCGCCATATTTGAACTTACCGAGGTGAACACCGTAAATCTCATATTCATTATTGCAGAGACTATCATAATAAAGGCAGTAGTGATCCCTTTCCTTCTTAATCGAATCACGACAGCATCAGGTGTAACCAAGGTTCACAGGCAGGCAATGCCCGGATTTTATCTTATCATACTGTCGCTTACAGCCCTGCTGGCAAGCCTTATCCTTTCCTATTCGCTGAAAAATCCTTATGTGGACGTGATTTACATGACGATTGCTCTGTTCAGCCTGTTTACAGGGCTCCTGATGATTGTTACCCACAGGCTGATAATTTCCCATCTGACCGGCTTTCTTATAATTGAAAATGCTGTTTTCGTTTTTTCGATCGCAGTTGGAAATGAAATGCCGATGCTTATAAATATCGGAATTCTCCTGGATATTTTTGTCGGTGTGCTTATTCTTGGCTTTTTCGGATTGCGTCTTAAGCCTCATACCAACGAACTAACCCTGCTAAAGGACTAACATGCTGCTGTTGTTTTTTATATTATCTGTGCTGGTCTGTCTGTCGATGCTGATCTTCAGAAGCAAAAACATCACAAAGATCCTGATGGTGGTCTATGCCGTGATGCATATCGGGCTTAGCATTTACTCATTTACCAGACTCGACACAACAGAGCTCGGATTTTTTACCTATACAGGGATAGGTGTTCTTCTTCTTTCGGTGCTTTCAATACTGGCGATTCCGGTTGTTTACCATGGCTTTATTTATACCGCCGGCGATGATACCAGGAAATTCAATATCTATCATGCTTCGCTGGTTGCCCTGATGACCTTTATGACCGGAGCTTATCTGGCAAACGGTATGACAGTGCTGTGGGCATTTGTGGAAGCAACCACACTGGCTGTGGCATTGCTGATTTATCACGACCGGACTGCCGCAGCACTTGAGGCAACCTGGAAATATGTATTTATATGTTCGGTAGGGATTGCACTTGCATACCTTGGGATTCTCTTCCTTGGATTCATTTACGGACGGGAGGATGCAGCCAGCCTGTCATTCTCATCACTTTCAAACATAATAAACCAGGCAAATCCGATGTATCTCAGGATTGCCTTCCTGTTTGTGCTGACAGGCTTCAGCACGAAGATGGGTCTTTTCCCCATGCACACGGTAACAATCGATGCTCACTCCGTCGCACCTCCGCCGATCAGCGCTTTGATCTCCACAACACTTATGAATGTGGGCTTTCTTGCGATATTCAGGGTTTATTCACTGTTCTCGTCTTCCTCTATTTTTCCGTTCATGAACAGTGTGCTGATCATAGCCGGACTGCTTTCAATTCTCGTCGCTGCAGGCTACATGCTTAAGGCCAAGCACCTGAAACGCATGCTGGCATACTCAAGCCTTGAGAATATGGGATTGGTTGCAATAGCGATCGGAGTGGGAGGCATAGGGTACTATGCAGGAATTTTGCTGCTTTTATTGCATTCCCTGGCTAAATCGAGCCTGTTTTTCCAGATGGGTCAGCTGTCGAGGGTGCTTCATACCTTTAAGCTTGACAATTGCGGCAGATATATGAAACTATATCCTGCCGGGGCGATGGTATTACTTCTTGGAATGATCTGTATTCTTGCGCTTCCGCCATCGGGACTTTTCATTACTGAATTCCTGATTTTCAAGGGAATGGTTAGCAATGGCCAATGGGTTGTCATGATTATGGCTGTGGTGCTTTTGTGCTTTGTGGTTTATGCCATGAGCACACGCTTCATGCATATTTTATTCTCAAATCCGCGCGGCGAGGCCGGACTTCCGGAACCGGGCAGGGTAAACGGGATTGAGACCATCAGCCAGTTTGTACTTCTGGGTGTGGTGGTTCTTATGTGCTTCTATCAGCCCACCTTTCTGTCGGAATTGATCTTACAGGGCATCAGTCTTTTGCCGAAATAAGAAAATGATGAACGAACTTTTCAGAGAGATATCATCCAATCCTTTTACTGTCAGCCTGGATATTATCCCGGTGCTGGATTATGAACAGTTCTGTGATCAGGCTGCCAGGATGCTGAAGGATGAATCCGATCATTGTGTTGCGTATTATGCCGTGGAGATGCAAGGCAGCCTGAAGCTTATCTGCTGCATTGCAAATGACAGGGATCACATTTTAAGGGTGTTTTCGTCCATGCTTCCTTCCGGTAAAAGCACGGTAAGGTCATTGTCGAAGGAAGTCCCCCAGCTTCACATATATGAGCGTGAGATTTACGAGAACCACAGTGTTGTTTTTGAGGGGCATCCATGGCCCAAGCCTGTGAGGTATCCTCACAACCGGGCATCAAAGGCATCAGTTATGGACAACTATCCTTTTTACAGGATAGAAGGGGAGGAGCTTCATGAGGTCGGAGTCGGACCCGTACACGCGGGTGTGATAGAACCCGGGCATTTTAGATTCATATGCAACGGAGAAAAGGTTCTGCATCTTGAAATTCAGCTTGGCTACCAGCACAGGGGTGTGGAGCGGCTTCTGGCAGAAACCCGAAGCGGGATCTGGCGTTGTGTTCTGTGCGACAATATTGTGGGCGACACATCTGTCGGTTATGCACTTTCGTATGCCCGGCTGATCGAATCTTTGGCAGGTATCCAGCCCTCGCGGGCAGTTCAGATTGAACGGTGCATTGGTCTCGAACTCGAAAGGATTGCTGTCCATATCGGCGATACAGCGGCATTGTGCGGTGATGTGGCATACCAGCTCGGTCAGGTTGTATGTGAGGCCCTACGGACCGAAATAATAAACACCACGCAGTTCTGGTGCGGCAACAGGTTCGGAAAAGGACTTGTGCGACCGGGAGGCACAAATTACAAAATGACTGCCGTGGTTGCCGACAGGATACTTTCTGTTCTGAAGGATGTCGGACTAAGGTTTGCCTCGGTTTCCGAAAGGATTTATTCCCTTCAGAGTGTTCTGGCAAGGTTCGAGGATATCGGCCAGGTCACCAGGCAGCAGGCGCTTTCAACAGGCGCGGTGGGAATGGCAGCCAGGACATGCGGAATCAGGCGTGATATAAGGTGGTCGCATCCTGACCAGTATTACAGGGATTATCCTTTTGAACCGGTTGTTCTCGAAAACGGGGATGTGCTTGCCCGCGGGCAACTCAGGGTTAAGGAAGTCAGTGAATCAATAAACCTTATTTCCGGACTTATATCTGACTGGCGAAACCAGCCTGACGAGCACTCTGTTCCTGATTACAATTGCAACCTCAGTCCTGACAGTTTTGCATTGTCACTTACTGAAGGATGGAGGGGTGAGATTTGCCATTCTGCAATCACTGACGGGAGCGGAAATATTGTTCATTACAAGGTTAAGGATCCGTCGTTCCATAACTGGATGGCTCTTGCTCTGGCGGTCAGGAACCAGGAGATCTCCGATTTTCCGGTCTGTAACAAGAGCTTTAACCTGAGTTACTGCGGAAATGACCTTTAGATGCTTATAACTGATAGATGTACAGGGAAATAAAAATATTAAGGCAGCACGGCATCCAGTATGTCAGGGACCTCCGGAATCAGCCGGTATCTGACCTGTTCCGTGGAAGGCCTGTAATTTCCGGGGATATCACAGCCGCTGAAATCGAAAAGGTCAGTTCCCTGTGTCCGGTTGGCGCTATCGATAAGGATAGCGGGTCAATAGATCTTGGTCTTTGTGTTTTTTGCAGGGAATGTGAATTCTGTCTGAAGGAAAAGATCCGGTTTACAAATGATTACCGGATAGCAGCCAGCAGGAGGGAGGATCTTGTAATCCGTCCGGGAATTGAGGCTCCTCTGAGGCTGAACGTTGAAGTGATTCGAAAGGAGATAAGAAGGATTTACAGGCATTCGCTTAAGCTGAGGCAGGTATCTGCCGGCGGAGATAATTCGTGTGAGATGGAGCTTAATGCATCGGGCAACGTGAACTTTGACCTTGGGCGGCATGGGATTGAGTTTACAGCATCGCCCCGACATGCAGACGGGATAGTGATAACCGGACCGGTATCGGCAAACATGGCCGCAGCGCTAAGACTGACCTATGAAGCAGTACCCGATCCGAAGGTGATCATTCTGGTTGGAACCGATGCAATCAGCGGAGGCATGTATGCCGGTTCGCCTGCTGTTGACAGGAGCTTCATCGAAGAACATCACATCGATCTTTATGTCCCGGGCAACCCGGCACATCCTCTGACTTTCATAAACGGGATTCTGGATCTTCTTGGAAAGAAATGACAGACGGGCAAAGATAAGTGCCTGCAATTCTTCTGATGTATTGCTGGGATTAATATCCGGCTGCCTGTCCGTCCTTTCTGGACTCCGAGGCACCGTACCAGACCTTGTTTTTCTCATCCCACATGATGGCCTGATAACCCCCGTAGGAGCCCAGGTTCCACTGGACATTATGTCCCATTGAAAGAAGTTGCCTGATTTCTTCCCAGCGGACTCCGCTTTCGAGATAAAGAATGCCGCCGTCGGTCATTACCTGACCAGTAGGTTCTGAGGATCCGGTATGGTAAATTCTGGGGGCATCGCCGGCTTCCTGGAGGTTCATTTTGAAATCCACCAGGTTAACTATCACCTGGACATGTCCCTGGGGCTGCATATCGCCGCCCATAACGCCAAAGCTTATATAAGGCTTGCCGTTTTTGGTGATGAAGCCGGGTATGATGGTATGAAACGGCCTTTTCCCGGGGGCATATGCGTTGGCATGGCCCGGATCGAGGCTGAACATTTCACCTCTGTCCTGGAGGATAAAGCCCAGACCTGTGGGACACATTCCTGAACCCATTCCGCGGTAGTTGCTCTGGATGAGTGAAACCATGTTGCCATATCTGTCGGCAACTGTAAGATAGATTGTATTGCCTGCTTCAATTTTCCCCGCGCTGACTACGTTGGCAGCCTTGGCAGGATTGATATGTCTTCTTCTCTCAGCAGCATATTTTTTTGAAATGAGCTGCGTAACCGGTACCTTGCTGTACCTTGGGTCGGCATAGAATTTAGCTCTGTCCTCGAATGCCAGTTTTTTTGCCTCGGTGAAAGTGTGGATATACTGTGCTGAGCCGAAGCCCATCCGGGCAATGTCGAAGCCTTCGAGGATATTAAGCATCTGAATGGTAGCTATTCCCTGTCCGTTTGGGGGTAGCTCCCAGATGTCGTAACCCCTGTAGGAAGAACTGACAGGTTCGACCCATTCTGAATTGTGTCTCGACAGATCGTCAAATGTAAGGAATCCGCCATGCGACTTCATGAAAGCATCGATAACCTTTGCAATGCTACCGCGGTAGAATTCGTTTCTTCCGCCTTTAGCTATCTTGTCGAGTGTATTGGCAAGAGCAGGATTCCTGAAGATCTCGCCCTTCCCGGGAACCTTACCGTCAGGCATATAGGTTTCCTTTATGTTTGGGAACTCGCTTAAAGCCCTGACGTTGCTTTCGAGATAATATGCTATGACCTCGGTAACGGGAAAACCGTTTCTGGCGTAATTAATGGCAGGCTGGAGAATATCCCGCATCGGAATCCGACCGAACAACTCATGCATTTCAAACCAGCCGTCAACGCATCCGGGAACACTGACGGGAAGAGGACCGGTGGAGGGAATGAACTGGAGTCCCTGTTTCTTGAAATATTCCAGTTTGAGCGATCGGGGCGATCTTCCGCTTGCATTGAGACCGTACAATTTTTGTTTTTCAGCACTCCATATAATTGCGAACAAGTCTCCGCCGATACCGCAGCCGGTAGGTTCCACCACTCCAAGGACGGCATTGGCTGCAATGGCTGCATCAATTGCATTTCCACCCTTTTGGAGGATGTCAATGGCAGCCTGGGTAGCAAGAGGCTGGCTGGTTGCCGCCATCCCGTTCTGGGCAATTACTTCCGATCGTGTTGCAAAGTCCCTGCCTGTAACCCTGTCCTGAGCCATAATAAGTAACGGTATAAGAAAAAACACCGGCGTGATTAATATCTTTTTAGTCATTTCATTGCACTTTGAGAACTTATACAAAGTTAACAAACTATGCGATATATCACGAAACCTGAATATCTTCCTCAAGAAGGTTCACCTCTTTTACACTGCGGTTTTTGCAGTCGAGCCGCAGACTCTTTATTTCGCATGGTCTGAAGGTACCTGTCCACCTGCGGTTAAGAAATAAAAAATTGACGGTGGCTGAAACGCTTTTTCCTGAGATCTCGACGCACCTGACTATGAGATCGTCACCTTCTTCTGCCTGTTTGATTGAAGAAACAATAATGTTTGCATCGTCGACCGACACGAACGATCCGGCTCCCGGCATTGATCCTCCATGGATTCCCTGGTAGATGGCGACGGGCGGTGAAAGGAATTCCTCGGCCTTCCGGGTTACAGAATTTTCCTGCCATGTTCCCTTGTGAGGGACCAGCATCATGCGGAAAGTATGTATGCCCTGATCCTGCCAGATATGCTCCATGTCCATTTCGAGAACGCGCGGGTTGTGATGGGCGAAAACGGCAGAGCGGATCACTGAAATCCGCATGTCATTTCCATTTACGCTGTATCCGTATTTTGCATCATTGATAACTGCCAGGCCGTAGGTTGATCCCCTGCCAGTTCCTGTAACATCTATCCATCGTTGTCCGGGATCCTCGTCGCCATTGGCCTTTCGCCTTATAAACCCATAGGAGGTTTCGTAGGTTGCTGACGGAGATTCAACATTGACGGGGAAGGAGAATTTGACCATCTTAAGTTTTTCATTCCAGTTCAGGGTGACTTTTGCCTCAACAGTTCTTGCCCCTGCATAAAGTATCCAGTCGATCGTAAGGGTTGAATCGCCATATTCTGAAACTGACCTTATTATTCCGCGAAGCGGACCCGTTTCGGGAATTTTTACAATGGCATTTCCGAATGTCCCTATCTCTTTTGAGAACGACTTTATGTCGTGGCTCCATGTATCGCTCGGATCATCTATCACAACGGCACGGCATCCGGAGGATGTTCCCCTGAATACTTCAATCCCGTTTTCCTTGTCAAGCAAGCCTATTGATCCCGATTCGTGTACCGTAAGTTTAAGGAATTCATTCTCAACCGAATTTCCGGTAACGCTTACACCGGGCATGGTATCCTGAGGTTCACCGGCCCTGATCCTGATCTGCCTGTATCCCAGGGCAGGGATGGAGGTTCTGACTACAATACCCTTGCGGCTTCCTGTTTCGGTTGTTCCTGCTGTCCACTGGTGCCTCAGCAGGTTTCCCTTTTCATCCTCGGCTGTTGAAGGCGTCTTCATGTCCCAGTTGAAATCGTATTCAATGTTACCCTTGATGTCCCAGGCATGCGGATTGAAGGCTATCATGTACTGAGAGGCAGGGTCCTTTGATTCGATTTGCCATTCAAGCTTTTGAACTGCTTTATAAACGGTCTGATGTGCAACATCAAGGGCATATCCGTAACCTTCGCGGGCTGATGCCGAATGTTCAGGAACGGATGTTCCGGCCAGACTGTCGTGGAACTGAAGGAAGAGGACCCGTTTCCACGCAGATGTAAACTCCTCCCGGGGATAGTTGAAATTCCAGATTACCGATCCGAGCGCTGAGATTTTTTCCGCTGTTATCAGGGCAGCCTCTGAAAGCCGGTTATTCTTTTTAATTTCAGCTTCGGCCGTGTAGCAGCCGACTGCATGATGTTGAAGGTCATCCTTTATGACAGGAAGATTCAGACTTTTATCACTTCGTATTTCTTCAAAATATTTCTCAGGAGTGCTGAAAATTAATACAGGCGCCCCGCTTTCATCCTGGATTTCCTTTATGGAAGCTATATTTTCCTTTGTTGCCCCTCCACCGTGATCGCCGGCACCGTAGTATGACATAAAGGATCTGAAAGGCTGCTCCCTGAACTGTTCCATGACCTTCTCTATTCTGCCCCGTACCGATCTGCTGTCGTTGTAGCTGATGGGTATCCGGTAGGTGAGGACTCTGGATCCGTCGGGCCCTTCCCACCAGAACATGTCGGCGGGTATCTCTTTCTCCCCCGGACCTGGGCGCATGAATACATAATTATCCATTCCCTGCGATTTGATTATCTGAGGCAGGGTTCCGGTATGACCGAACGAGTCGGGATTAAAGGCCACTGTGGCCCGTCGGCCTGTCAGTTTTTGCAGGGTTCGTTGTCCGTAGAGTCCCTGGCGCACCATCGCTTCGCCTCCCGGGATATTCATGTCAGGTTCAACCCACCAGCCTCCGACAACATTCCAGCGTCCCTCACCGACGCGCCGCCTTATTTCTGCAAGCATCTCCGGGTCATTTTCAGCAACCCATTCATAAAACTGGGCGGAGCTGGAGGTAAAAGCGAAGTCGGGGGTTTCGTTCATCCTGTCGAGAGCTGAACGAAAAGTACTGTGGACAACTGCAATTCCTTCCTGCCATGGCCATAGCCATACAGGGTCGATATGGGCATGACCTATCAGGTGAAACCTTATTTTTGAAGCCTCAGCCGGCCAAAGGCCGGTCTGGGTGAATTTGCCCAGCACAGGTGCAATTACAATTCCGGCAGTGCCGGCAGCAGCCTTTCCGAGAAAATCCCGTCTTGTTATGCCTTCCATCGTTTCAGATTTAAATATTAACCTGTCAGTCAATCATTGCCACACTTAGGCTTGCATAATCGCCTACTGAATCTCCGAGTTCGGCAGGGACAATGCTGCAAACGGCGGCAGAGGGTGCAAGGGCTTCCTGCCTTACCATTTCAAGGCAGGCCGGCTCGATGAACTGCCTGCAACGGGCGAAAATACTTCCGATAACAATCTTTTCAGGATTTAAAATATCAATCAGCACCGAGATGCCTTTGCCAAGGTATTCCCCCGATATTTCCAGAATCTTGATAGCTGTCTTGTCACCGGCAAATGCTGCTTCAGCGACATCCCTGGCTGAAATCCTGTCGATGTCCTCCGGAGTCTTGCAGAAGGAAACCTTCTGACTGAGCGCAAATTTCTCGCTTACAATCTGACGCGCCAGTATTGCTATTCCTGTTCCGCTGCAGAAGCCCTCGAATGATCCCATTTTGCCATAGGCAGTCGGGCCGTCCTTTGCAAGGCGGACGTGACCTACTTCCCCTGCAAGATCGTTGGCTCCGGTATAGAGCCTGCCGTCGAGGATAAGACCGCCTCCCATGCCCGTTCCGAAAGTAAGGAAGATCATGTTCCTGGTGCCTTTTCCGGCCCCGAATTTCCATTCGGCAAGTGCGCATGCATTTGCATCATTCTGAAGGTATACAGGAACTTTGAATTTATCCCTGAACAAGTCGACAATAGGAATGTCATCCCATCCCGGCAGATTGGGAGGCGATTGCACTATTCCCTTTTTGCTGTCGAGAGGTCCCCCGCAGCTGATCCCGATGGCTTTCAGATTCTCAATTCCGAGGCTTACTGCTATTTCCGATGCCGTATTAAGCAAAAGGCCGATGGCATGTCCGGGACCTTTGTGGGTTTCCGTGTTAAAGCCGGTCTTACGAAGGATCTTCATGTCCTCGGTTCCGGCAATGACCGCGCATTTTGTGCCTCCGATATCAATTCCAAGATAGTAATGGTTCATAGATTTAAGTTATTTCATGTTTTTCCAGAATTTTTCCTCAGATTTCTTCAGTTCTGTATTCTTTTTCCTTTCAAGTAGATAATAGAAAAGTATGGCTATCAATCCGACTACAATCAGCCCAAGGATAAGGTATTGCATTATTTCGGAAATCCTTGGATCGGCTTCTGTCGATGGCAGGCTGACAGGGGAAGTACCAATGGTCTTGCTTCCGACATCAATGCCGAAAATATTCTTCACAAAGAAAAGGGAAAAGAAGGTCAGTATGCCGGCTATCAACGGGGTCAGCACCCAGCCGGCAGCAATATCCCCGATTACCCTGAAGTTAATATTCCTGGCTCCCCGGTAAAGTCCGATTCCGATAATGCTTCCGATAACCACCTGTGTACTTGAAACAGGCACCATAGGGATGGGAGGGAGGCCGGCTTTCTGGACCAGTGCTGAAAGTGCGGAGGAGGAGAATATGAATAATACAAGAGCCTGCGACAATACCACGACAAAGGCTGACTCGGATGAGAGCTCCATTATGTTATTGCCTACCTGTTGCATCACGCGGTGCGAATAGGTGATTATGCCAGCAGCAATTGCAAGACTTCCGATAAGGAAGAGTTGTTGCTGCGATGACAAACTGAACAGTTTAAGATCGAGCGGATGAAGGTCGAAGGCGGGGATGAATACCCCCATGACGTTGGCAATGTTGTTTGCTCCCAGACTGTAAGCTCCGAATGCGCCGACAATGATGAGGCCGGTTCTTATCCAGGATTCAAACCTTACAAGATGGATGGCCGACTTTCTCTTCAAAGCTTTAAGCAGGATGTAAAGGATAACGGCAAAAACTGCTCCGAGGACCGGACCTGAAACCCAGGTAGAAAGTATGCGTGTAAGTGTTCCGGCATCGGTTGGATTTCCCGTAAACAGGTTCCAGCCGATTATTGCACCGACTATTGCCTGGGTTGTTGAAACAGGGAGGGAAAATTTTGTCATCATGTAGACCACAATGGCAGCAGCAAGTGCGACCGTAAATGATCCGCCGATTGCGTTTACCGAACCAAGTCTGCCCAGCGTGTCTGATGCCCCGGCACCCTGGACCACAGCTCCGATAATTACAAATACAGAGGCTATTATGGCTGCCTTGCGGAAACTCAGCATTTTTGATCCGACTGCAGAGCCGAAGACATTTGCAGCATCATTGGCTCCCAGTGACCACCCAAGGAGGAGACCGCTTGTAAGGAACAGAATAATCATTACATCACAATCTTGATTGCCATGATCGAAAGCATATCGGCAGCCTTCTGGGCGTTGTCGGAAATGTTCCCGATATGGTGAATAACATATCTGAGGTGAGCTTTATGGGCAAGATCAAGTTCCTTCATGTCGTGGAAGATGATCTTTATTGCATTTTTTATAACCTTGTCGGTCTCGCTTTCAAAGTAATAAACCTTAAGAAGTTTTTCCCTTACGGTGTGCGGTGATTTAAAGAATGCCCGGGCGGCAGGAATCAGCTCTTCGCCGGCGCTGACAGAGGCTTCCGTAATGCTTATGAAGTGGTGATGGAGCGAAGCGGGAATATCGGGTGATTCGATACTGAATTCTGTAAGAGAAGCTTTAATTGTGTCGATTATCTCATCGAGTAAATCAATCAGGGAGCTGACTTCTCCCCTGTGCTGGGGAAGAATTGAATGGGTTATCATCTCATTCTCTATCGACCGCTGCAGTCTGTCGGCATTGTTCTCAAGCAGTTCCACTTTCTGAATATGCCTGCCGAAAGCCTCCGTGTCTCCGGCCAGGTATGCCTTGATTCCTTCCCTGAACACAAGCAAGCCCAGATCAATATTGTCGAAGAACTCATCAATCTTCAGGATGAGATTTTTGGTGGTTCGGGTGAAAATAGCCATTTCAGTAATCTGTGGATTTAAACAAATATATGGTTTGCCTTTCAGAATTCAATTATCTTTTCAATTTTAAACCCCCTGAGGTATTGTTTGAGTATTACCTGGATGTCGCGGTTATCACCGGAACTTTTAATGCAGTCGTGTACGGCCGTCAGACCGAAGCCCATGTCGTCGATGCTGAAATATCCGAAGCCGGAGTATTTGCCATTAACAACCTTGATTGCACTTTTTTCCCCTTTGTATCTTCCCTTGTCAATAATAAAGAAGTTCCGGCGTGTGAAAACGAATTCTGCTTCAGCCTTGCGGGCTCTCTCGTTGTAGGATCCGGGAGACTCTTTCCCGCAGCATGCCCCCCTGCAAAGGCCCACATGATGATGGAAGCAGGGACCTGTTGATTCGTAAAGCCCGGCCAGTTTCTGACATAGTTCATATTTTTCCACAAGGAACGACAGCATAGAGCGGGCTTTTTCCTTTCCTGCAAAAACAGCAAGAGGGTTTTCATCACCATCGAGCCGGCCGAAACTGAAAACATGGTAACCTTCAGTGCTGGTTGAGCTGAATATTCCCCACTGGAAGCCTGTCCGGCGCTGAGCCCTGTTGTAAAGCGGCTTGTTCTTCTTTATCTCAGCCGATTCGAGAAGCAGGGCAATAAGTTCGCTTCCGGTCACTTCCCAGTCGAGATCTGCAATCATATCCCTCATTTCCATCGATCTTCCGGTAGTGTTGTTTGAAAGATGGGTGCTTACCCGCTGCCGGAGGTTCCGGCTTTTGCCGATATAAATCAGATTACCTTTCTCATCGTAGAAATAATACACTCCCGGTTCTTCAGGAACCATGTCAACCTTTGATACATCGAGGCTGGGATTCAGTTTTGAAAGCTTAGTATTTTTTATCAGGCCCTGGCCATGATCGCGAACCTGAATGTCCTTCTCCATCAGAAGCTGGAAAAGCTTTGTAGTGGCCAGTGCATCGCCGGCTGCCCTGTGTCTTCCGTTAATTGTTATCCCGAGGTCCCTGCAAATATTCCCGAGGCTGTATGATTTGTGGCCAGGAATAAGTTTACGGCTCAGAGTAACGGTATCGAGAAGGTTTCTTCTGAAATTGTATCCCAGCGATTTGAATTCCTCGCGGATGAATGAATAGTCAAATCTGGCATTATGTGCAACCATCGTCCTTCCTTCAGTCATCTCGACTATGGTTCTGGCCACCTCAAAAAACCTTGGAGCATCCTCCACCATCTCATTTGTGATGCCCGTAAGGCTCGTTATATAATAAGGAATATTCCGTTCCGGATTGATGAGAGTGCAGAACTCGCCCGTTATCTTTTCCCCATCGTGTTGAATGATGGCAATTTCGGTGATTTTTTCAATTCTGGAACTTCCTCCCGTGGTTTCAATATCAACAATCGCATACATGAATTGAAAGGTCTCAGACTGCTAATATAATCAGAAATGGCAGCCGATAGGCTTATTGTTAGTATTTTTGGGTTGAAAAATAACCCAGGTCATGAACGAATGTTTCGGTAAGAAATTCATTCTGAACGGGGATCTTCATCCCTCGGAGCAGTTCGACAACTCGCTTGTATATGAAGGTGATTCAATTTACGAAGTCATTCGTCTGAAAAGAGGCATTCCGGTCTTTTTTCATGATCATATGGAGCGGCTTGAATCAAGCCTCAGGCATCAGGGCAAAAGGAGCCTGGCGGACTTCGGGGAAATCAGGAAGGGCATTATTCGTCTCGTGAGGACTGAAAGGAAAAAGGACATTAACCTTAAGCTGGTGTTCAACTTCAATGGAGATTCAACCAATTATCTGATTTACCTTATTGAGCCTGTCTACCCTTCGGATGAGCAGTACCGCAAAGGCGTTAAAGGATTGCTTTTCCATGCAGAGAGGAAAGACCCCGAGTCGAAGGTCATCAATCACAAACTTCGTTCGTCGATCTATCAAAAGCTGATACTGGAAGGGGGATATGAGGCGCTGCTTGTTAATGATGAAGGCAAGATTACCGAAGGGAGCCGTTCAAACATCTTTTTTCTCAGGGATAATGTGCTTATTACGGCTCCGGACGATAAGATTCTCGGAGGTATAACCCGAAAATACATTCTTGATATTTGCAGGGAGCACGGCATAAAGGTTGAATTCTCCTGTATGCCTGTAAGCTCTCTTCCCGGTTGTGATGCAGTCTTCATGACCGGTACCTCTCCGATGGTGCTTCAGTTCTGTTGTATCGGGGATATTTCGTATAAAGTGCCTGCACCAATGCCGGAAAACCTCAGGAGGCTTTACATTGAAAAGGCTGAAGAGAGCTTAAGGAGGTTCACGGAGGAAACTAAGGCACAATGAATTATTTTGTTAACTTTGCCCCATTAAAATTCAACAATTATGCCAAGCGTAAGGAAACTCAAAAAGGATATAGATAGCCTTATTTTCGAGGTGATCTCAGATTGTTTCACATTCGGAACTATTCATCCGGAAGAAAAGGTTGATGAGGTGTCGGGCGTAATAGCAGATGCCGTCACTCTCAGAAACGATCTTATAAGAAGGACCAATAATCCTGTTAAAAGTGATGATCCAAAATCTGCACGGGTCCATTACAGGTTGATTGAAAAGGATCTTTTCGTTGAAATGGATAAGCTTTGCGGCCGGCTCACCGCACTTCACGGGAAGGCAGAGTAAAATACCTGTAGACAGGAAAGCCGCATTTTTTGCAGCTTCCGGTTTCACTGAGGTTCGTTAGCATTATACTGTATCCTGATCTCTTTGTTACAATTGTGCCGCATTTACTGCACAGTGTATACTGCCCTGATTCTCCGCGGGTGTTTCCAAGATAAACATATTTAAGCCGTTTTGAGGCTGCTTCATATAGCCGGGTAAGCGTCTCCTGTGGTGTTGAAGGATCATCCCTTTTGAACATCGGGAAATATCTGCTCAGGTGGAGAGGAGTTTCGTCACCGAGTTCTCCGGCGATCCATTCAGCCTGTGATTCCATCTCATCGACCGAATCATTCTTCCCGGGAATGACCAGAGTCGTTATTTCAAGATGTCTTCCGGCTTTTGAAATTGCCTTAAGTGATTCCTTCACGGGTTCAAGTCCGGCACCGGTAAGCCTGGAGTAAAAAGCTTCGTTGAATGCTTTAAGGTCGATGTTGAAGGCATCAATAAATTTAAGCATTTCATTTAACGGATCCCTGTTGACATAGCCATTGCTTACCATTACGGTGAAAAGACCTTTTTCCTTGACCCTTAATGCTGTATCCCTTACAAACTCGAACCAGATCACCGGTTCGTTGTAGGTGAATGCTATTCCGATATTGTTTTGTGCAGAAGCCGCTTCGTCTGCAAGCAGACCGGGATCGGTGTCGGGTTTCAGACTGCCGGCACTTTTCTGAGATATGTTCCAGTTCTGGCAGAAATCACATCTCATGTTGCAGCCGTAAGAGCCGACGGAAAGAATATTGTATCCCGGGAAAAAGTGGTACAGGGGCTTCTTTTCAACGGGATCAGGGGAACAACCTGATATCACTCCATAGGTTAATAGTTGAATACTGTCACCGGTGTTTTGCCTCACACCGCAGATACCCCTTTTGCCCGGGGCTATCTTGCACAAATGCGGACACAGCCTGCATTCAATGTAATTATCATATTTGAGAAACAGTGGTCTCATTTTTGAATCTGCCCGATAAATTTACTTCAATTCCTTCGAACCGGTAATAAAAAGGCTTATTTTTATGGCACTTACTCCAAATCAATAAACACTGAATTATGGAAAAAAAGAGATCAACTGCTGCTGTTATCTTTTTGATATCACTTGTTCTGTCCCTGCTTCCTGCTGTTGTCCTTTCGCAGGCTGTACAGGGCTGGAAAGCGCCTCAGGATGTTGTGGAAAAGCTTAGCAAAAGCCAGCCCCGGTACAATTATTATGAAGAAAAGGTTCCAGCTTATACATTGCCTGAGTTGCTTGTTACCCTTGACGGGAAGAAGATTGATAACTCCGATGCATGGACAAGGATAAGAAGACCGGAGATACTTGAACTTTTCCGTGAAAATGTATACGGAAGGGTACCTGAAACTCCTTACGAAAAGAGTTTCAGAATTGTAAGCGAGAACAGGAATGCAATGGGAGGGGCTGCCACGCTTAAGGAGGTGGATATTGAGATATTATCGGAAGGTAAGTCGCTGACTATCCGCCTGAACTTATTTGTCCCGAACAATGCAGGGAAAAAGGTTCCGGCCTTTCTTGTAATCAACAACCGTGGGACTGATCAGGCTGATCCTTCACGAAAGATAAAGAATGAATTCTGGCCGGCGGAAGAAATTGTTTCAAGAGGTTATGCAGCGGCAGTATTCCAGAATTCTGATGTGGATCCGGATAATTTTGATGATTTCAAAAATGGTATCCACGGACTGCTCGACCGCGGTGAACGGAAGGGGGATTCGTGGGGAACCATTGCAGCCTGGGCGTGGGGAGCAAGCCGTTGTATGGATTATCTTGTAACCGACAGCGATATAGACGCCGGCAAGGTTGCAGTTCTGGGTCATTCAAGGGGAGGGAAAACAGCTCTCTGGGCTGCGGCTGAGGATCAGCGGTTTGCCATGGCCGTGAGCAATGAATCGGGATGCGGGGGCGCTGCACTGGCCAGGCGGAAATTCGGCGAAACCATTGAAACGATAAACAGGGCTTTCCCTCACTGGTTCTGCAGGAATTATGTGCAATGGGGAAACAATGAGGACTCAATGCCTGTTGACATGCATATGCTTCTGGCGCTGATTGCCCCGAGGGCAGTGTATGTCACATCAGCGAGCGAGGACCTGTGGGCCGATCCTCGGGGATCATATCTCTCATTGTATAATTCCTTGCCTGTATTCAGACTCTTTGATAGGAATACATCGCTAAGCGATCAGATGCCTCCTCTGAATAGTCCGGTGAATAGCGGAAATACTGGATATCATGTACGCGATGGCGTTCATAATCTGCTTGTCAAAGACTGGAACTGGATAATGGATATGGCTGATAAGGTATTCAGACTCTGAAATGTACGCCCGTCTTATACTCCGGTTGTCAGCCACGGCGGTGTTTAAATTTCCTCATTCCTGAACTCCAGCGGTATATTGTTCAGTGAGCAGAATTTCTCAATGCCTCTTTTTACCGGATCAATTAAGTCGGTAAATGTTGTTCCGAACCTTAAAAAGAATTTGGTTCCCTCTCTGAGATGGAGTACCATGCTCAACGGGAACACTTCAATTCTTTCTATCTCAGGTGCGTTGAAAGTCTTTGCCGGGAAAAGGGAATTCTTTTTGATTTTAAGCATATCCCGGCCGATTTCAATGTGCTTTTCTCCTTTACCCAGACCAGAATTGATCATGTACCACGAAAAAGAGGAGAGGAAAAGAACAGGCAGCAATGTCGTGTTCCATTTAAAGGAGTCGGGATTCAAAATAATCCAGGTTACTGCGAGCAACGCACACGCAATTCCGAAGATAAGCTGGAACAATCGCGTCAGTCTGTTGCTTTTATTGACTTCAAGAGAATAATAGGAATTTTCCATTTCATATCTTATACAATTAGCCTCATTTCCGTTAATCCCAAAAATAAAGGAAAAACTCCGGAGTGACGGGCGGTTGTTGTGAATATTATTTCTACATTTAGCCATCAATAAAAATAACTGATGAAGCGGAATTACTACCTTATCTCACTCATTTTCCTGATATTTTTTGCTATCTCCTTTCTTACCAACATTCTGGGGTCGATAAACCCGAATGTAAGCGACAGTTTTTCACTAACCGGCACCATGACCGGGATGCTGCCCTTTTCATTCTTTATAGCATATGGGCTGATGTCAATTCCTGCGGGGATGATCATTCAGAAACACGGAGAAAAGAAGAGTCTGACATTTGCCTGGCTTCTTTCATTCAGCGGAGCAGTCCTTTTTACCATTTTTCCGGTGTACCCTGTTTTTTTGGTTTCCCTCTTCCTTATAGGCTGTGGGATGGCAATAATGCAGGTTGCAATTTATCCTCTTCTGAGAACGGCAGGAGGCGAGGAACATTTTGCCTTTAATTCGGTAATAGCCCAGCTTGTATTTGGCGCTGCATCATTTCTCAGTCCCTTCGTCTATTCATATCTGGTAATCGGACTTGGCAATCCTGATCCCGGCAACGGATTTCTCTTAAAACTTGTTGCCCAATTGACTCCTGACTCTCTGCCATGGGTTTCGATTTATCTCATATTTACTTTTATAAGCCTGCTTATGGCAGGGATTATATTTACCACCAGGTTTCCGGAAGTGAAACTTAAAGAGGAAGAAATTGTTGGTGCCTGGGCTACGCATCTGGAACTGTTCAGGCAGAAGAAGGTGATTCTTTTTTTCCTGGGGATCTTTTGTTATGTCGGAACAGAGCAGGGAATAGCCAACTGGATATCAGAGTTCCTGAGAACGTACCATGGACTTACACCAGAAATTGAAGGGGCGAGGGCTGTAGGGCTGTTCTGGGGACTAATGACAATAGGTTGTATCCTCGGCCTGTTCCTTCTGAAGGTTATGGACAGCAAGATTGTACTGAGATTATTCACTGCAGCGGCTCTGATCATTCTTACATTTACCCTTTTCGGGGGTGTGAGGTTCGCCATCTTCGGATTTCCCGCGCTGGGCTTCTGCCTTTCGGTGATGTATGCGATAATCTTTTCACTTGCTCTCAACAGTGTGTCCAAATCGCACGGTTCCTTTTCAGGCATTCTTTGCACGGGGATTGCAGGGGGAGCGATAGTGTCGCTGCTTATTGGAAAGCTGAAGGATGTTATCGGACTTCAGGCCGGGATGACTGTTCTTTATATTACCCTGGGCTATATTCTCTTTCTCAGTTTCTGGGCCAGACCTTTAATATCAAATGCAACGATTGGAAAGAAGAATGAAATTAGCGGCCAGTAGTAACCCGGGGGAATTTGAGTATTGTTTATGTTCGGAAACCGCTTTCAGAACGGATTTTGATGAAAACATGACCCGGTTTATTAAAAAAGGTTAAAACAGTATGCTTTTGTTCGCCATATCTAAAATGTGATTAAATTTGAAAGGATGTAAGGTATCTCAGCAATCTGATGCACATCAGGAGAAACCGGAATCAGGATAATCAATAAAAAAACCTAAATCGAATCTTATGAAGAAGTCAGTTATCTCAATTATGATGCTGTTGTCTTTTGCTTTTTACGCGGCACAGGGACAGCAGGGCAATGCACAGCAAACGCGGCAGAAACAGCAGTATCCGGCAAGGATGACTCCCCAGATGACGGAGTTCTTTGAGCCGGCTGTAAAGGTAATTCAGCCCGCTGCACAGGTTGGCATGGCTCCTTCTGATGCTATTGTTCTTTTTGACGGCTCAGATGTAAACAAGGAATGGGAAGACTCAAGGGGCAATCCGACAAAATGGGTTGTCGAGAACGGCGCCCTTGTATGCGTTAAGGGATCAGGTGTTGTTCAGACGAAGAGAAAGTTCAATGATTTCCAGCTTCACATTGAATGGAAGTCGCCTTCTGAAGTAAAGGGTGACGGACAGGGAAGGGGAAACAGCGGAGTCTATCTTCAGAGTCTCTATGAGGTTCAGGTGCTCGACAGCTATAATAATCCCACCTATGTTCAGGGACAGGCCGGGAGTCTCTACAAGCAGCATGCTCCGCTTGTCAACGCCTGCCGCAAACCCGGAGAATGGCAGAGTTATGATATTATTTACACTGCTCCCCGTTTCGAAGAGGACAGTTTATCATGGTTTGCTCCTCCAAGGGTGACAGTGATTCACAACGGTGTGCTCATTCAAAACAATGTAAGTCTCAGGGGCCCGACTCTTTATATTGGCATGCCCGAGTATTCGATCAGGAAGCATGGCGCCATGCCGCTCGTGCTTCAGGATCACGGAAACCCGGTTGCTTTCAGAAATATCTGGATCAGAGAACTTTGATAAGGCTCCTTGCCGTCTGATCAAGCCTGAGGCGGGAACATGGGGTCAACTATTGCATTTATTCACTCAGAATTTATTATTTTTACAAATAAATCCAATCTTAATAACAAACTTAAAATACCTGACGATGAAAGAAAATTCCAAACAGATTACGAGACGCAATTTTCTCGGGACAACCGGAGCAGTTGCTGCAGGGCTTACCATTCTGCCCAGTTCTGTTGTCAGCGGATTGGGGCACAAGGCTCCAAGTGACAAGCTGAATATTGCAGTCGTAGGGATCGGGGGCATGGGTAACTCGAACCTGAAGGCTGTTTCTCCGACAGAGAACATTGTTGCCTTGTGCGATGTGGACTGGGGATACTCAAAGGAAGTATTCGCTGCAAATCCAAATGCAAAACCTTACTGGGACTGGCGTAAGATGTATGATGAAATGGGTAAGTCGATTGATGC